>NC_013441.1:4289436-4595825 GCF_000024785.1 Gordonia bronchialis DSM 43247
GATGCGAGGTGATGTGGCTGATCACCTCGGACAGATTCCGGTAGGGATAGACCGACAGGACCGGCCCGAAGACCTCGTCCTCCTCGATCTTCATCCCGGCCTTGACGCCGGTGAGCAGGGTCGGCGGGATCTTGCGCTGTTCGGCGTTGGGCAGCGGCTCACCGGCCGGGATCACCTGACGCTTGGTGGCGCCGAGCTGCTCGGCATCGTCGATCAGGTCGAGGATGCGCTCGTAGTTCTTCTGGTTGATCGTCGCGGTGTACTCGGGGTTGCCGACGATCGAATCGAAGTTCTTGGTCCAGCGGGCGATCACCTTGTCGGTGAACTCGCCGAGCTTGGCTTCGGGCACGAACACGTAGTCGGGGCACAGGCACACCTGGCCGCCGTTGACCAGCCGGGCGTCGGCGAGGAAGTTGGCCGCCTTGTCGATGTCGGCGTCGATGTCGACAACTGCGGGGTTCTTGCCACCGAGCTCGAGGGTCACCGGGATCAGGTTCTTGGCCGCCTCGGCCGCCACCGACGCCCCCACCTCGGGCGACCCGGTGAAGAACATGTGGTCGACCTTGAGCTTCGCGAAATCCGAACCCGAGCCATGCTTGGGCGTGACCACCGCGAACTCCTCGAGAGAGAAGTAGTCGGGTGCGTGCTTGGCGATCACCTCGGTGGTACGCGCGGTGATCGACGACGGGCGCATCAGCACCCGGTTACCGGCGGCGAAAGCCGATCCGGCGGGCACGAAGGTCAGCTGCAGCGGGAAGTTCCAGGGCCCCATGATCGCGACGACGCCGAGCGGATCGTGCCGCACACGCTGCTTGAAGCCGAGCATGCCCTGCACCTTGGCCGTCTTGGTCTCGGCCATCCATTCTTTGACGCCGCGACGCTGATGGGTCAGGTCGATCATGCAGCCCACGACGTCGGTCGCGATCGACAGGTCACGAGGGCGCGAACCGAAGTCCTCGGTGAGCGCCTCGGCGATCTCGTCGGCGTTGTCGAGCAGCAGTGCACCCAGCCGGGTGATGCGATCGATGCGCACGTCGGCACTGGGGATTCCGTCCCGCAGGAAGGCCGCGCGCTGGATCTCGACCAGCTCGGTCATCGTGTGCTCTTCCGACGACACGCGTGCGTTCTTGGTCGCACTGGTCGCCCCTGCGTTCGCCGCCCCAGAATCTGCCTTTGCAGGTTTGGTCATCGAGATCCTCCGATTGATGTCGTAAGCGGTTGAAACGAAATGCCCCGCTTGTCCCACACCATAGTATGCGCCACATCACAGACATGTGGCCACACCCGTTGTCAGAAGGTCTCGACAGTCAGAAGATCTCGACGAGGCCGATCAGCCCAGACGCTCGATGATCGTCACGTTGGCGGTGCCACCGCCCTCGCACATGGTCTGCAGGCCGTAGCGTCCGCCGGTGCGCTCGAGTTCGTTGAGCAGGGTCGCGAACAGTTTGGCGCCGGTCGCGCCGAGCGGATGACCGAGCGCGATGGCTCCGCCGTTGGGGTTGACCTTGGCCGGATCGGCACCGATCTCCTGCAGCCAGGCGAGCACCACCGGCGCAAAGGCCTCATTGATCTCGACCACGTCGATGTCGTCGATGCTCAGTCCGGTCTTCTCCAGTGCGTACCTGGTGGCCGGGATGGGTGCCGAGAGCATCATCACCGGGTCGTCGCCGCGGACCGACATGTGATGGATCCGGGCCCGCGGCGTGAGCCCGTACTGCTTCAGTGCCCGCTCGGAGACGACCAGCGTCGCCGAGGCGCCGTCGGCGATCTGGGAGGCGACCGCGGCGGTCAGCAACGATCCCTCGGCCAGCGGCTGCAGACCGGCCATCTTCTCCATCGACGTCTCGCGGGGGCATTCGTCGACGACGCAGTCACCCAGCGGGATGTTCTCGTTGTCGAAGCGTCCGGCTGCGATGGCGGCGCGGGCCCGCTCATGCGACTGCAGCGCCCAGCGTTCCATGTCCTCGCGGCTGATGTCCCAGCGCTTGGCCATCATGTCGGCGCCGATGAACTGAGAGACCTGCGCGTCGCCGAAGCGTTCCCGCCAGCCGACGGATTCCGCTGTCGGAGTGGTGAATCCGAACTCCTTGCCGGCGATCATCGCCTGCGAGATCGGGATGGCGCTCATGTTCTGCAGACCGCCCGCGACGACGACGTCCTGGGTTCCGCTCATCACCCCCTGCGCGGCAAAATGGATGGCCTGCTGGCTCGAGCCGCACTGCCGATCGACGGTGGTGCCGGGCACCTCGAGCGGCATCCCGGCGGCCAGCCATGCGGTGCGGGCGACGTTGCCGGCCTGTCCGCCGATGGTGTCGAGGCAGCCGAAGACCACGTCGTCGACGACGGCCGGGTCGATGCCGGTGCGCTCAACGAGTGCGGAGATGATATGCGCGCCGAGGTCGGCGGGATGGGTCTTGGCCAGCGATCCGTTGCGCTTGCCGACCGGAGTCCGGACGGCGTCGACGATGTAGGCCTGCGGTGTGGACATGTGTTCTCCTGGTGGATGATCAGGGTCAGGCTCGCTGGCTGGAGATGGAGACCACCTCGCCGGTGAGGTAGGTGGTGTAGTCGCTGGCGAGCATCGCGATGGTCGCGGCCACCTCCCAGACCTCGGCCGCGCGGCCGTAGGCCTCGCGCGAGGCGAGTTCGTCGA
Organism: Gordonia bronchialis DSM 43247; assembly: GCF_000024785.1. NCBI lineage: Bacteria > Bacillati > Actinomycetota > Actinomycetes > Mycobacteriales > Gordoniaceae > Gordonia > Gordonia bronchialis. The sequence continues at coordinate 4,292,090 of NC_013441.1, forward strand.
GAAGGTCGTCGCTGGTCACCTTCGCGAGGAAGGGGTGCTTGGCGATCGAGGGTGCCACCGCGTTGATGCGCACCCCCACATCGGCGGCTTCGACTGCGGCACAACGCGTCAGCGCCATCACGCCCGCCTTGGCGGCGGCGTAGTGGGCCTGTCCGCGCTGAGCGCGCCAGCCGAGGACGGACGCGTTGTTCACGATGACACCACCCTGCTCGACCGACTCGAAGTAGCGCAACGCGGCACGGGTGGCCCGGAAGGTGCCGGTGAGGGTGATGTCGACGACGCGGTCCCATTCCTCGTCGGTCATCTTCGCCACCGGTGTCTCACCGCCGAGTCCGGCGTTGTTCACCAGCACATCGATACGACCGAGTTCGCTTGCGGCACGGTCGATCAGGGCGTCGACCTCGGCGGTCGCCTGGACATTGCAGGCGGCCTGGGTGATGGTCTGCTCGGGGAACTCCTCGGCGAGTTTCTGCGCCGTCTCTCCCAGTCGGCGCTCGTGCCAGTCGCTGACCAGGACGTCGGCGCCTTCGAGCAGCGCCCGCCGTGCGGTGGCGAATCCGATGCCGGTACCCGCGGCCGCGGTCACCACCACCTTCTTGCCGAGCAGCAGACCGTGACCGGGAGTCTCGGCGGGCGGGGTCGCCAGCGGCGAGACGACGGGTTGTTGGGTCTGGGTCATGGCTACCGGGCCTCCCGGGGTAGGCCGAGCACCCGCTCGGCGATGATGTTGCGCTGCACCTCATTCGAGCCGCCGTAGATGGTGTCGGCCCGGGTGAAGAGGAACAGTCGTTGCCAGTCGTCGAGTTCGACGTGTTCGGGGTCGGTGATGTCGTTGACCTGGCCTTCGACTGTCGTATCCGGACCGATCAGCGACGGCGCGCCGACGACGTCCATCGCGAGCTCGCCGAGATCGCGATGCCAGTTGGCCCACAACAACTTCGACACCGACGCAGCACCCGCCTGGGAGGTCACGTCACGGTCGAGCGTCCGCTGGGCATGAGCGCGCATCACGTTCAGGCCGATGCCGGCCCGGGCCAGGCGACTCGCGATCTCTGGATCATCGATCGCACCAGTGCCTTTCGCCACCTCGACGAGGTTGTCGAGCTCGCGTGCGAAACCTACCTGCTGACCAAGGGTGGACACGCCGCGCTCGAATTGCAGCAGCCCCATCGCGACTTTCCAGCCCTCGCCCGGTTGACCGACGATGAGGTCGGCGTCGGTGGCCGCGTCGTCGAAGAAGACCTCGTTGAATTCCGATGTGCCGGTGAGCTGCTGGATCGGGCGGACGGTGATGCCCGGCTGATCGAGCGGTACCAGCAAGAAGCTGAGACCGGCGTGACGAGTGGAACCGGGTTCGGTCCGGGCGATCACGAACACCCATTGCGCCACATGCGCCAGCGACGTCCAGATCTTCTGGCCGTTGATGATCCAGGTGTCGTCGTCGAGGCGGGCGGTGGTGGAGACGCCGGCCAGGTCCGACCCGGCGCCCGGCTCGGAATAGCCCTGCGCCCACAGCTCGGTCACGTCGACGATGCCCGGAAGGAAACGCTGCTTCTGCTCCTCGGTGCCGAACTCGATGAGCGTCGGGCCGAGCAATTCCTCGCCGAGGTGATTCACCCGGGCGGGTGCGTTGGCGCGGGCGTACTCGCGGTGGAAGATGATGCGCTGTTCGAGCGTCGCACCACGACCGCCGTGGCGCGTCGGCCAGCCCAGACACGTCCAGCCCGCGGCGGCCAGGTGACGGTCCCAGGCCAGCCGACGCTCGAAGAACTCGTGCTCGCTGCCGGGACCGCCGCGCCCCTTCAGGTCGGCGAACTCGCCGACGAGGTTGTCCGCCAGCCAAGTCCGCACCGCGGCCGCGAACTCGTCGGCGGCCTGCGGGGTGGCTGCCGCCCATTCGCCGAGGTCGACGGCCCGATCGGCGAGGTTGATCGAGGTCATGTCCGCTAGCATAACGCACCAAGCAAGTGCTAGGTTGGGGGCATGGAGCAGCCTCCGACGACGCCCGCTGCAGACTTTCCCGAGACCACCCCGGCGGCCCTGCGTCGTGCCGCGGCGACCTGGCCGGACCTGCCGGCCATCGTCGATGGGCAGTGGTCCGACCCGCTGGAACTGACCTGGACGCAACTGCACGACGCTGTACGTGGCTTCGCCGCGTCACTGGCCGCGTCGGGTATCGGTGCGGGCGACCGGGTGGCACTCTGGTCGCCCAACAGCTTTCACTGGCCCATCGCCGCCCTCGGCGTGCACTACGCCGGCGCGACCCTGGTTCCGCTGAACACCCGCTACACCGCCGGTGAGGCCATCGAGATCATCACACGGTCGAAGGCGAAGGCCGTCGTCGTCTCCGGTGAGTTCCTCGGTACCGACCACCTGGCCGACCTGCTGCGCGACCATGCCGACGCGCTACCCCGGGTGATCGTGCACGTGCCGCTCGCCCCGTCTGCGTCTCCGGCTCCCGCAGTCTCCTGGGGCGAGGTTCTCGCCCGAGCCACCGACGAGAACCTCGCCGAGGCCGATCGTCGTGCCGACTCGGTCTCCCCCGAGGACATCTCCGACATCCTGTTCACCTCCGGAACCACCGGAAAGTCCAAGGGGGTGTTGGCAACTCACCGTCAAACCGTCGCCGGATCGCATGCGTGGGGCGCCAACGGCCGACTACATCCAGGCGAGCGCTACCTCATGGTGAACCCGTACTTCCACACCTTCGGCTACAAGGCGGGCATCCTGCCGTGTGTGCTGTTCGGGGTCACCATGCTGCCGCTGGCGGTGTACTCGCCGCCGGCGGCGATGGAGCTGGCCGCCGACCAACGGGCCACCATCTTCCCCGGCGCGCCGACCATCTTCCAGACCATCCTCGATGCCCCCGACCGCGCGGAGTTCGACCTGTCGTCGCTGCGCCTGGTGGTCACCGGCGCCGCAATCGTGCCGGTGGTGCTCGTCGAACGCATCCAGCGCGATCTCGGCGTCGACACCGTCATCACCGCCTACGGCCTCACCGAATGCAGCGGTTTCGTATCCACCTGCACGCCCGACGACGATGACGAGACGGTCGCCAACACCTGTGGACGCGCCTTCGACGGTATGGAGATCCGGCTCTCCGACGAGGGTGAAGTCCTGGCGCGCGGAAAGATGGTGATGGCGGGCTACCTCGATGATCCCGACGCGACCGCGGCGACCATCGACGCCGACGGCTGGCTGCACACCGGCGACATCGGCACCCTCGACGAGCACGGAAACCTCAAGATCACCGACCGCCTCAAGGACATGTACATCTGCGGCGGGTTCAACGTCTACCCGGCCGAGATCGAGCAGACCCTCGCTCGCCTCGATGGGGTCACCGAGTCCGCCGTCGTCGGAGTCCCCGATGAGCGTCTCGGCGAGGTCGGCCGCGCCTACCTCACCCTGCGGGACGGTGCGGATCTCGACGAGGAACGCGTCATCGCCTATGCACGTGAACATCTCGCGAACTTCAAGGTGCCGCGGTCGGTGGTGTTCGTGGAGGCGTTCCCGCGCAACGCGGCCGGGAAGATCCTCAAGCGCGAGTTGACCTGAGCCCTCACCTGCTGGCCGACCCGCCTTGTCCGCTGGTTGAGCCGACTCGAGCCGCTAGGCGAGAGGCGTGTCGAAACCACCTGCGACACAACCACATTCGCAACCACCCCGCCCACCCACCACACCTGAGAAGACCATTGATCAACCCGGGTCGTGTCCGTAACGTTCGCCCTCACGTACCACCGACGGCATATTGCCAACGGAACACACCGAGGACGACCCGTTCGGACACGCAGACCCGACGCCATCCCGCCGCGTGCGTTGGTGAGCCGTAGGATCGAACCGAATCGCCGAGTACGGAGGGGTGGTTGCGCGGTGTCGACCATGCATCCGGGTGACGACGTCGATGACGGGATCCTCGGATCGGTGGGCGTGTTGCATCCCGATCTCCCCACCACCCGCATCGTCACCCACGGCGCGGTGATCTACCTCAACGGCGATCGTGCCTGGAAGATGAAACGCCCTGTCCGACTACGCTTCTTCGATTTCTCGACACCCGACCGCCGGCATGATGTGCTGGCCCGCGAGCTCGAATTGAACCGTCGGTTCGCGCCGGAAGTCTATCGCGCGGTGCACGCGATCCGCCGGGACGCCGACGGCTCACTGCACCTCGATGGCGCCGGCGAAACGGTGGACTGGGTACTCGAGATGACCAGGTTCGACGACGACGCACTGCTCGTGACGCGCGCCGAACCCGGCCGGCTCGACGATGCGTTCCTGCGGACACTCGCCGAGACCGTCGTCGACCTTCATCGGGATTCTCCGATCAGCGACGATCCGCATGGGGCGGACCGGCTGCGCGAGGTTGTCGACGGCAACCTCGCGAGCATGTCGGCTTTCCCCCACATTCTCGATCCCGATGCGGCCGAACATCTGACGCGACGCATCGGCGCGATGATCGACGAGAACGCCGACCTCCTCGACCACCGCGCACGGACCGGACGGGTGCGCCGAGTGCATGGCGACCTGCATCTGGGCAACATCGCGATCATCGACGATCGCCCGGTCCCGTTCGACTGTCTGGAGTTCGACGAGGAGATGGCCACCACCGACGTCCTCTACGATCTTGCCTTCCTGGTGATGGATCTGTGGGCGCGGGAATTGCGGCATGAGGCGAACACGGTAGTGAACCACTATCTAGATCTGTCCGCCGACGACGAGGACGCGTACCGGCTGCTGCCGATCATGCTGGCCATTCGTGCGTCGGTTCGCGCCCACGTGAACGCAGCCGCCGACAACCCGGCGCAGGCGCGCCGATACCTGGCTCTCGCAGAAGGTTTCACCAATCCGACCACACCGCGGCTGATTGCGATCGGCGGCGGGTCGGGTACCGGCAAGACCACTGCGGCCCGCGCGATGGGCGGCGACGTTGACCCCGCACCCGGGGCACGCATCCTGCGCACCGATGTGCTGCGCAAGCGTCTCGCCGGAGTCGGGATGACTGAACGACTACCTCGCAGTGCCTACACATCGCAGGCGCGAGCCGCCGTCTACGAGGAGTTGAATCGGCTTGCCGGCATCGATCTCGCGGGAGGGATGAGCGTCATCGCCGACGCGGTGTTCGGCAGCCATGCCCAGCAACGCGCCATCGCCGACGTCGCTGCCGGACGCGGCGTCGAGTTCACCGGCTATTGGCTGGAACTCGATGAGGCAGAACGCATCTCCCGAATCGAACACCGCGGACCAGATGCATCGGATGCCGATGCCGCCGTCGCCCGACACCAGACGGGGACCCTTGAGACACCGGTGGACTGGATCCGCGGCGAATGGCCCGAGTCGCCGTAGTTCCGCCTCAGTCCCGTCCAACCCGATCGGGCACACCGTCGAGCGGGACGGCATCCGGTATCGGCGCCGCGGAGTCCTTCTCCCCCATCTTGGCGGCGACGACGCCCGCGATGATGAGCACGCCGCCGACGATCTGCATCGGGGCCGGGATCTGCCCGAGAAGGGCTGCGGCCCAGACGATCGCAGCCACGACCTCCATCAGTGCGCACAACGACGCCAACCGGGCACCGAGTCGTCGTGCCGCACCGATACCGGTCAGATAGGCGGTGGCCGCGCTGATCAGCGCCAGCCCGAGCAACACCGCCCAGGCCGGCGCCGCGAAGCCGTCGAACTGTATCCGTGATGCGCCGGCAGTCATGGGCATGAGTCGGGCCGCGCCGAGTGCGAGCAGGAGTATGGCGGAGAAGATCATCCCACCCGCGGCGAGTACCGACGGTGGCAGCGCGCCGTCGCCGTGTGCCGAGATCAGGAAGTAACCGGCCGCGCCGATCATTGCCCCGAAGGACCACAACACGCCACTCGTACTCAGTGACGAGCCGCCAAAGATGTTGAGCACCAACACCAAACCGGCGGCGGCAATTGCGATACCCGCGAATGCCCAACCACTCGGTCGCTGCCGATGCACCACCCACATCCAGCACACGACGACCACCGGTGCGGTGTACTCGATCAGCAGGGCCGGACCAACATCCATCGTCTGGATGGCGGAGAAGTAGCAGAACTGGGCGGCGGTGATCGCGAGCAGCCCGTACAGCATGATGATGCGGCCATGCTCGCGCACGAGCCGAGCAAGGTGATGCGCCCGCAGCGACGACCATCCGCCCTGGTCGCGGATCGCGAAGGGGAGCAACGCAACACCGCCGAGGCCGATTCGGATGGCAACCACCGCTCCGGGACTCCACCCCGACGCCATGAGCGGCGTGGCCAGCGCGCCCGATATGCCGAAACTCGCGGCCGACACCACGGCGAGCACGAGCCCACCTCGCACGGACGGATTCGCCACCGCCCTGTCATTAGCCACAGACGTCATGGTGAATGACACTAGGGTCGCGCTTGGTAATGTGTCAATGTGATTTTTGCTGATGACATCGACGGGGCACTGCAGGCTGCGGTCGCCCTGGTGAACTCGGCCGAAGGCCACGCGCCACTCGACACTCCCGCCGACCTCGACGACTTCTGGACGCGGTACGGCTACACCGGACGCCACGACGGGAATGCCGATGAGGTGGCGTCGGTCCGCGGCATTCGCGCACAGCTACGCACCCTGCTGCTCGCCGACCGCGACGACGCGGTGCCGCAGGTCAACAACATCCTGCGACGACACCAGGCGCTCCCGCAGCTGGTCCGGCACGGCGACACCGACTGGCATCTGCACGCCATCGACGACGATGCGCCATTGGCCGATCGCATCATGGTCGAGACGGCGATGGCGATGATCGAGGTGGTCCGCGCCGACGAGACCTCCCGCCTCGCCGTCTGCGCCGATGACTCCTGCAACGCCCTGGTCGTCGACCTCTCGCGCAACCGATCACGCCGCTACTGCTCGACGGCCTGCACCAACCGCAACGCCGTAGCCGCCTACCGGGCGCGGCAGGCGACCGGCGGGAATGCGCTACAGAAAGGTCACCGCTGAGGGGGTCGACCTGCACCGGTGCAGGTCGACCCCCTCAGCGGTGACCTTTCTGGACACCAATCCTCAGTTGATCGGCTTGACCAGCGGGAACAGGATCGTCTCGCGGATGCCGAGGCCGGTGAGCGCCATGAGCAGCCGGTCGATGCCCATGCCGGTGCCGGCGGTCGGGGGCATCCCGTACTCCATCGCGGCCAGGAACTCCTCGTCGAGCGCCATCGCCTCGTCGTCACCGGCAGCGGCCAGGCGGGCCTGATCGACGAACCGTTCCCGCTGAATGATCGGATCGACGAGTTCGGAGTAGCCGGTGGCCAGCTCGAACCCACGGACATAGAGGTCCCACTTCTCGACGACGCCGGGCACGCTGCGGTGCGCCCGCACCAGGGGCGAGGTCTCCACCGGGAAGTCCCGAATGAACACCGGCTGCGTGAGCTTCTCGCCGACCATGTGCTCCCACAGTTCCTCGACGAGTTTGCCGTGGCCGTAGCCCTTGTCCTTGGGGATCTCGAGGCCGACCTCGGCGGCGATGGCCAGCAGCTCGTCCACGCTCGTCCCGCCGCCTTCGCTCATCGGCACGATCTCGCGTCCCAGCGCCTCCGACAGCGACGGGTACATCTGAAGCGAGGTCCATTCACCCGACAGGTCGTAGGTGGTGCCGTCGGGCATCTCCGGGGTGAGAGTGCCCAGCGCCGCCTGTGAAACCTCTTGCACGAGTTCACGAGTCATCGTCGCGGCGTCGTCGTAGGTGCCGTAGGCCTGATAGGTCTCGAGCATCGCGAACTCGGGTGAGTGGGTGGAGTCGGCGCCCTCGTTGCGGAAGTTGCGGTTGATCTCGAAGACACGCTCGATGCCGCCGACCACGCAGCGCTTGAGGAACAGTTCGGGTGCGATGCGCAGGAACAGATCCATGTCGAAGGCGTTGGAATGCGTCACGAACGGCCGGGCCGCGGCGCCGCCGTGCAGGGTCTGCAGCATCGGCGTCTCGACTTCGAGGAAGCCGCGACGGCCCAGCGCGGCACGGAGTTCGGCGATCACCGAGATGCGCGTGCGGGCGATCGAGCGGGCTTCCGGACGCATGATGAGGTCGACGTAGCGCTGCCGGACACGCGTCTCCTCGTTCATGTCCTTGTGGGCGACCGGCAACGGCCGCAACGACTTCGATGCCATCTCCCAGCGCTCGGCCATCACCGACAGCTCGCCGGTGCGCGAGCTGATCACTTCGCCGGAGATGAACACGATGTCGCCGAGATCCACCTCGGCCTTCCACCGCGCCAGCGATTCCTCGCCGACGCCGTTGAAGCTGACCATCGCCTGCAGCTGGGTGCCATCCCCCTCCTGCAGCGTCGCGAAACACAACTTGCCCTTGTTGCGCAGGAAGATGACGCGTCCGGCGACGCCGACGTGTTCACCGGTCTCGGTGCCCGCCTCGAGGTCCGGGTGGTCGGCGCGGATCTGCGCGAGCGTGTGGGTGCGGGGGATGGACACCGGGTAGGCGTCGCGGCCCTGCGCCAAGATCCGTTCCCGCTTCTCGCGGCGGATGCGGAGTTGCTCGGGGGTCTGGTCCTCGGTGTCGGTAGCGCGCTCACTCACGCTGTGCAGCGTATCGGTGCAGCTGAACCAGCCCCAAACCCGCGGTCCGTCCGGTCTAGTGTCCCGTGTTGGAAATTCGTTGGCGCGAGTCCGGCGATCCAGGAGGATGCATCGCAAGGCGGCGGAGGACGCAGCTACTGGTTGTACCTGCGACGACGCCAACGCAGCGAGGCGCCGCCTGGGCGTCGGGATCGTCAACGAATTTCCAATACGGGACACTAACTGTCGTGTGAGGCGATGATGGCTAGTTCGTCGTCGCGGATGGTGCCGTTGATGCCGACCTGCCGCAGTCGGCGATATCCGCCGACGACGAACACCGCTCCACGCACACCGCGGGCCTGCAGATGCCAGGCCAGCCACTCGGCTTCGTGGCCGTCCTCGCTGACAAGGATCCAGCGGGCGTCGGCAGTGGCCGAGCGCAGCGCGCCGGGTGCGCCCGGGGTGAGCCGTTCGAGGACCTCGACGGCCTCGATGGCGAGCGCGCCGAGCAGGGCGCCGTCGGTTTGGCGTCTACGATGACTGCGCAGGTCAACTGGGGTGGCGCCGGCGTCGACGGCGCGGAAGTAATCGGTGACCTGTAGGGAGAGCGGGGCGTCGGGGGCTGCGGCCGAGACGGGTGCGAGAACCTGGACCGATGCGGTCATGATGAGAAACCTCGATAGTGATCAGAAGTGAGCGGGGAGCGCGAAGGAGGGCAGCCGCAAATGCGGACTCAGCCCTGACAACACTCCAGACAGCTCTTGATCACGGCGAACAGTTTGCCACAGTGCACCGCTGCTGGTCCAGAGTCGGCGGGGTTTCGTGCGCCCGGTGCGCAAAAGTCGGCGCGTAGTCTCGCAGCCGGTCGCGGGGATGCGACGACGACGTCAGGAGGCAGTATGGAAACGCGCATTCTGGGCCGGACCGGGCGACCCGTATCGGTGATCGGGCTCGGGACCTGGCAACTCGGCGCCGACTGGGGCGACGTTCACGAAGACGACGCCCTCGGGGTACTGCAGGCCGCCTACGACGAGGGCGTCCGATTCTTCGACACCGCCGACGCATACGGAGACGGGCGCAGTGAAGAGCCCATCGGCCGCTTCCTGGCAGAGGGCGGCCACACCGATGTGTTGGTCGGCACCAAGGCCGGTCGACGGGTGATGCCCCAGACCGCCGACATCTACACGCTCGACAATCTGCGCGCCTGGACCGACCGGTCACGTGAGAAGCTCGGCGTCGACACCCTCGACCTGGTCCAAGTGCACTGCCCGCCAACCTCGGTCTACTCCGACGGCGCGACCTACGAGGCTCTCGACACGCTGGTCGACGAGGGTCGGGTCGCGAACTACGGGTTCAGCGTCGAGACGCGTGCCGAAGCGCTGACCGCCGTCGCCCGGCCGGGTGTGGCCAGTATCCAGTTGGTGTTCAACATGTTTCGGATGGGTCCGATCGCCGAGGTGCTTCCCGCTGCACGCGAGGCCGGTGTCGGGATCATTGCCCGGGTTCCGCTCGCCAGTGGTCTGCTGTCCGGCAAGTACGACGAGAACACCCAATTCGCGGCGAATGACCATCGCACCTTCAACCGCGACGGTTCGGCCTTCGACATCGGCGAGACCTTCGCCGGCGTCGACTTCGAAACGGGTCTACAGGCCGTGCGGCGCATCGCACCGCTGGTGCCGGCCGACGCGACGATGGCGCAGTTCGCGCTGCGGTGGATCATCGACCAGCCGAGCGTGACCACCGTGATCCCCGGTGCGCGCAATACCGAGCAGGCGCGTGCGAATGCGGCAGCCGCGGGGCTCTCCCCGATCGACGCCGACGCGGAGGCCGCGATCGCGGACGTCTACGACGAACTCATCGCGCCGCAGATCGGTGACCGGTGGTGAGTGGGGCCGTCCGATCAGCCGCAATCCACAGCCGTATTCGGGAGTGCCGGTGCCATGACCGAGGATGAGTTTTTTCGGGATCTGCCCGACCCGCCACCCTTCCAGTTCGCGTACATGCCCCGCGGACCCGAATGGTTATCCAACCCGCCCCCTCGAATCAAAGATGGACAGGGCGGCGTGGATTTCCGTCTGGTTCGCGACCTTGCACGTGTCGGCTACAAGACCTACTACCTTGACCCTTTGGTGTACCTCTACAAAACAATGCCTACCGCGATTCCGGTGTTCGCGGACTGAGCACATCGACGAGCGCATCCCGGAACCACGGAGAACAAGAGCCGAACGCGACCACAAAGACGGCATCTGGATCTGCCTCAACAAGAACCTCATCGACCCGGCCGCCAAGGGCAACCGCAACGCCATCGACGCCATCTTCGGCCAGTTCGGCAAGCCGTGGTGTCCACTTGGGGTTCGCCACTATGGAGCGCGTGCACTCGACTACATCGCTACCAAGGCCGACTACGACCGGATGGTCTCCCTGCTAGACAATCAGCACGCGGGCGTCCGTGGCCCAGTCACCCATTATCTGGGCCGCTTCCGCAGCGACCGTAGTCATGATCTTCTCGTCCATCTGCTCAAGAATGATCCTGAAGTCACCCAGGAGGCGATGACCGCTCTGGCCCGGATGAAGCGACCCGACGAAGACATCCCCCTCCTCCGCCCCTACCTCGAAGATCCTCGCGAACTCATCCGACGAGACGCCCAGCGCGCCATCACGAAACTCGAGAAGGGAATGAAGCGATGAGTGACGCCGATGAGCGCTCCCTGGAACTCGTCGCCGAATTGCAGCGTCAGTTTCGCTTGTTGGAGGAATCGCGTGCCGCGACCGAAAGCATCACCGCGACTGCAACCGCACGCGACCGGTCGGTCGCGGTCGAGGCCAACGCTGCCGGCCACATCGTCAACGTGGACATCCTCACCCGCGCACTCGACCGGGCGGCCCTCGGCGCCGCGATCACCGTCTATGCCAACCAGGCACTACAGGCCGCGCAGGAGGCTGCCGAGAAGCGGATGGCGGAATTCTTCGAGGCGCAGACCGCCGTGCTCGGCGATCTCACTGCCCGCACAGGTGTGGACGTGGCAGATACGGTTCGCCGCGAGAGTCGTCCGCCCGCAATACCCGACCATCTGCTGACCGAGGAAGCCTTCCGCCGAAGTCGCGGCTGGCCGAGATCGGTTCTTCGGTGGGCGCGACTGTTGTTGTGTAGCAGTTGGTTTCGACACGCCTTTCGCCTAGCGGCTCGAGTCGGCTCAACCAACAGGTGGTCACTTCCGTCGCGGATTCGCTTTCGCCCGTTCGTGAACCAGGCGCAGCCCCTCGAGGGTGAGGTGGGTGTGGTGGTCGGTCAGCGAACGGCATTCGTCGAACATCAGCGGTGCGAGATAACCGGTGGCGACCACCGGGACGTCGTCGTCGTCGAAGCCGTCGACGGTGTCGCGGACCCGCTCGACGAGGCCGTCGACCTGACCGGCGAAGCCGTAGAGGATGCCCGACTGCAGGGCCTCCATCGTGTTCTTGCCGAGCACGCTGCGCGGCGGCATGAGCTCGACCTTGCGCACCGTGACGGTGTGTTCCGAGAGCGCCTCCACCGCCAGGTTCACGCCGGGGGCGATGGCGCCGCCGAGGAACTCGCCCTTGGCCGACACGGCGTCGACGACGGTCGCCGTCCCGAAGGCCACCACAATGCACGGTCCGCCGAACTCATGGTGTGCGGCAAGGCAGTTGGCGACGCGGTCGGTGCCGACCTCCTTGGGATTGTCCACCAGCAGCGGCACCCCGGTGCGCACCCCCGGTTCCAGAAGGACGTGCGGGCCGGAGCCGAAGTAGCGGGGCACCATGACCCGCAACTCACGCAGTAATGACGGCACCGTGGACAAGGCGGCGACGCCGGTGACCTGATCGATGTCGGAGCCCAGCATCCCGCGGAACGCCCAGGCCAACTCATCGGAGGTGTAGTGCGGGTCGGTGTGAATCCGCCAGTCCCGCACCAGTTTCGCGTTGTCGCCGAGTCCGGCGAACACTCCGAGGTGGATGTTGGTGTTCCCGACGTCGACGGTCAGCAGCATGGTGTGGCGGGCCGCTCAGGCGTCGGCGAAGGCGTGGTTGTCGGCATGCCGTGGGTCGAGCAGACCCGACCCCTCGGGGGCACGGGCCGGGTCGGTACCCGACTCCTGCACCCGGTTGTGCTCGTCGACGAAGACGACGTGCGGCGCGTAGTCGCGCACCTCCTGCTCGTTGAGGATGCCGTAGGCGATGATGATCACCAGATCTCCGGGATGCACGAGATGGGCTGCGGCGCCGTTGATCCCGATGACGCCGGTACCGCGCTCGCCGGCGATGGCGTAGGTCTCGAGGCGGGCACCGTTGGTGATGTCGACGATGGTCACCTGCTCGCCCTCGAGGAGATCGGCGGCGTCGAGCAGGTCGGCGTCGATGGTCACCGACCCCACGTAGTGCAGGTCGGCCTGGGTGACGGTGGCCCGGTGGATCTTCGACTTCATCATGGTGCGCAGCATCGTCAGTGTCCTGTCGTTGGGGTTGCGGTGGTATCGGTGTCAAGCCGGTCGGCTTCCTCATCGGGATAGCCGCCGATCATCACACCGACGTTGTCGATCAGTCGCGCGGTACCGAGACGGGCGGCGACGAGCAGTCGGCCTTCGCCACGCTCCGGTGGTTCTTCGAGCTGACGCCCGCGCAGCGCCAGATATTCCACCGCGATCTGCGGCGTGGTCTGGAGAACCGCTTGGGCCGCACCGAGAATGGCCTCGGCGCCACCCGGCGCGGCATGGGCGCCCGCCACCAGGGCGGCCGACAGGGTGGTCGCCAGCTCGCGCTGCTCCGCGTCGAGATACCTGTTCCGCGATGACATCGCCAGCCCGTCGGACTCACGCACCGTCGGAACACCCACTATCTCGATATCGAGGTCGAGATCGGCGACCATCTGATTGATGAGAACCAGCTGCTGGTAATCCTTTTCGCCGAAGTAGGCGGCATGCGGGGCGACGATGTTGAGCAATTTGAGCACCACGGTGAGCATCCCGGCAAAGTGCGTGGGACGCGAGATCCCGTCCAGGACAGCACCGGCCGGACCGGGATGGACCATCGTGCGCTGGCCGTTCGGGTACATGGCGGCGGCGGTGGGCGCGAAGACCAGTTCCACGCCCAGCGGTTCGAGGAGCGCACAGTCGGTGTCGAAGGTGCGCGGATAGGCGTCAAGATCCTCGTTGGCACCGAACTGCAGCGGATTCACAAAGATCGACACAACCACCACCGCATTGCCCTTGGCCTTGGCGGCGCGGACGAGTTGGAGGTGACCGGCATGCAGTGCGCCCATGGTGGGCACCAGCACCACACGCTTTCCCGTCGCCCGCAGCGCACGCGTCACCCGGCGCAGGTCGGCGGGTTCGCGATGCACCGTGAGCTGTCCGGGTGTATATCCGACCGCGGCTCGGCTGGTCGAGGGCGCTGCGTTCACCGTGCCTCCAGGACGTCGAGAAGCTCGGCCGGGGCCGAGATGTAGGTGGCCGCGCGGCGGGCCTGCGTGCGATATGCCTCGGCTATGCCGTCCCGCCCGGGGCCGCCACGGATGGTGCGCAGGGCGTCGAGGTGCCGGGCCACCGCCCCCGCATCCCCGCGGGCCACCGGACCGGTCAACGCAGCCGGCCCCATCTCCAGTACGTTCTGCAGTGCGGCCGTGACCAGCGGGCCCAGGATGCGTTCGGCGAGCAACGACGTGTTGCCGTCGATGGTCGCGGCGTCGCGCCCGGACTTGTCGATCGCGGCGTCGAGCACGGCGACCGCGTCTGCGATGAGCGCGACGAGGTGATTGGCACCGTGGGCGAGGGCGGCGTGATAGAGCGTGCGGTCGGCCTCGGCGATCCGTACCGGCTCGCCACCCATCTCCAGCACCAGCGAACTGACGATGGCATCGCCCACCTCGTCGGCTGCGGTCACACCGAAGCAGGCGTGGTGCAGGCGGGCCGTGTCGTCGTCGGAGCCGACAAAGGTCATGGCCGGGTGCAGGGCCATCGGCACGGCGCCGAGCGCCGTGAGCAGGTCCAGGATGCCGATGCCGTGAGCACCTGCCGTGTGCGCGACGAGCGTGCCGGGACGGAACGCACCGGAGGCGGCAATATCGCCGATGACCCGGGTGAGCACCGCGTCGGGCACGCTGATCAGCAGCAGCTCCGACCGCGCGATCACCGCGTCGAGGTCGAGGATCTCCGATTCACTCAGCCGCGCACGGGCGCGCGCACGAGACTCCGGTGAACGCGCGACGACGCCGGCCACAACGTGCCCGGCCTTCTCGAGAGCCTCACCGAGAGCGGTACCGACGCGGCCGGCGGACACGATGCCGACGGTCAAGCGCGCAGGGGTGGGGAGGTTGGACACACCGGACGGATACGGGGAATCAGCGCCGTGCACCGGACCCGACGGCATGCGCGGGTCATCGCTCGGTGAGGTCACCGGTGTCCTCCAGGGGTTCGTTCCAGTCCCGATGCGGGTACCAGACGTGCTCTCCCAGGGTAGGACGTCACGCCCGCCGCTGGCCAACGCCTGTGACACGCTTCACGATGTGCGCGCTCGGTGCAGGGTCGTTCGACCGACCGGCACCCCTCGTGACCTGCACGAAACCGGCGTAGGCTGACGTGCGCGCACCATCGTGGAGGTCAGCATGAGCCTCACCGCAGGCACCGAGTTCGCCGGCTACACGATCGTGCGCAAGATCGGCGCCGGCGGCATGGGCGAGGTGTACCTCGCCGACCATCCACGGCTTCCCCGCCAAGACGTCATCAAGGTGCTCAGCGAGCACTTTACCGACGACGCGACCTTCCGCGCCCGCTTCATCCGGGAGGCCGAGCTCGCCGCGGGCCTCGACCATCCGTCGATCGTCAACGTCTACGACCGCGGCGAATCCGACGGACGGCTGTGGATCGCGATGCAGTACGTGCCGGGCATCGACGCCGCCGCGCTCCTCGAACGGTCGCCGAACGGCTTGCCGGTGACCGATGTGTCGGCGATCGCCGCCTCGATCGGTGCCGCCCTCGACTACGCCCACCGGCATGGATTGCTGCACCGCGACGTCAAACCCGCCAACATCCTCATCAGCGGCCACTTTGCCGGCGCCGACGCCGCCGATCTCCGAATCCGGCTGGCGGACTTCGGGATCGCACGGCAGGCCGATGCCGGAACGTTGCTGACGTCGGCGAACCTGGTGATCGGGTCCTTCCCCTACTCGTCGCCCGAGCAACTATCGGGTGAACCGCTCGACGGCCGCAGCGACGTCTACTCCCTCGGTTGCACTGTCTACGAATTGCTTACCGGCACACCACCATTCGTTGCGCGCAGCCCGGCCGTGCTGATCCATCACCACCTCAACGAGATCCCGGCGCCGCTGTCGGCTCGCCGCGGTGACCTCCCGCGCGCCGTCGACGACGCCGTGCAACGTGCGCTGGCGAAGCAGACCGCCGAGCGACCCGATACGGCAAGTGAATTCGCCGCCGAACTACAGCTGGCGTGTGCGGTGCGTCCGACGGTGGCGGAGTCGACACCGGGATCGACCGTCCAGACGCTGCGTATCCGCGCCGGCGCGCCACACACCCAGCGCAGCCCCACCCCACCTCCGCGGCCCCGGGCGCGACCGGCGCCCACCGAACCGCCGACGACCCCGGTGCCCGGTTTCCCGGCGCAGTCGCAGGCATACTCGGCGCTCCCGAACTACGACGTCACCATGCGCGCATCGGCCGACTTCCCCGCCCCCACCTTCGACGAAACCCGCGCCCGGGACCACGATGCCGCGCGATCAAGGCAACAATCTGCCACACCCGAAAGACACAGTGCCACTGGCGCATTGGTATGTGGACTGCTTGCGATTCCACTGAGCGTGGTCGCCGGGATCGGTGTCGGCGTCGGGGCGCTGGGACTCTATCTCGGCGGACGACCGAGCCGGCCGTCGGCGGTGGCGAAGGTGGCCCAGACCCTGAATCTGCTGGCGATCATCCTCGGGATCGGATTCGTGGCGTTCGCGATCGGCTATGCCTGGATGAATCCCTGATCGCGCGACCGTCGGGAGAACACCGCACCGAAACCGGCGTCGATTGCCCACAGCGCGACGATGCCGGCGATCAGATCCACGAGGTCGCCGTAGGTTTCATGCGTGCTCGGCCAGAACGGACTGTTGATCCCCTGCTCGACACCGAGACTCTTGATCACGACGTCGGTTGGACCGATCTGGCGGAATTGCGCAGCCACCACAGCGACGTAGACGATCACCGGAATTCCCATGAGCCACCATAGATGTCGGCGGCGCGCGATGGACCACGCCACGATCATCAGACTGACGGCCAACGGTGCCCACCGCGCCAGCGTCGTGGCGAAGTTGCTGCCCTCGGTGACGAGATAGGGAACCTGTCCACCCCAGAAGACCGCCGCGCCTATGGCCGCGACCGGCAGCGCGACGAGCGCCCGCGTACGGCTGCGCGCCCAGATCACGATCACCGCGACGAAATACACGGCGATCAGGACGGTGAGTACCCAGCGCAACTGCAGACTCATCGACGGCCCGTGGGCTTCGACGTAAGCGACGCGCTCAATCACTTTCATCGAATGCGTCGGATCGAAGCGGAACAACAACAGCGACGTCGGCCACCACGCGACGATCGGGACAAAGAGTAGCCCGCTGATGAGCGTCTGCTGCCACGGGGCGCCCCGCTCACCCAGACGCGAGGAATACCGTTGCGCGACGGCACCTCTGTGGACCGGAGCGTCACCGACGTCCGGCAACCGGGCGTCTGGAGCCACCGACATGCATCGAGTGTAGTGCGCAACACACGCGACCGGAACCGCGAATCAGCAGGTCAGGGGCCGCTGTCGGTTGTCGAACCGACGACACGATATCGATCAGTCGGCTCGCCGACGGCGACCCCCGCCGGCCGAGTCAGCCTGGCGGAGTTGGTTGAGCAACTCCGAGACCGGGAGTCCGTTGGAATGGGCGCTGTCGGCGTCGTCATCGACACGCCTGCGACGCCGGCCGTACGTCGAAGCCGGAGTGGCGTCGGGCCCGGCGCCCTCATGCCGGCCGGCGCCGGATTCCGCGTCGGCAGTGGCGGTTTCGGCGTCACCCTCGGTCTCGGTTTCGGCCTGATCCCGGGTATCGGTCTGGGTGGCGCCCGCCTGTGCCTCGGCCGCGGCCGCAGCGACCGCCTCCCGAGCCCATTCGTCCGTGGGCGTCTCGTCGGTGAACACCGGCGTCGGCCGGACGGGCTGGGGCTGAGACTGGGGTTGCGACTGGGGCGGGGTTGCATCGTCGGCTCCGGCGGAGCCGCCGTAGAACCCGCCGGCGAACGGCCGCGCGACACTCGGTTCGGCCGCGACGGTCGGTTCGGGCCGGGATTCTGGTTCTGCAGCGGTCTCGACGATCTCGGCGTCCGAGACCGTATCGGCACCCTGGTGCGGTTCGTGCGACCCAGTTGCGTCGGGCACCTCGTCGAGCGGCACCTCGGTCGCGATGCGGCCGGAGATGGGGTCGTCGGTCACCACCGGGATGACCTCGGTCATCTCATTGGGATCGACCGGCTCCGTGTGCCGGCCGTCGTCGGCGACCGGTGCCGTCGCCGCGAAATCCCGGGCCGCCACTGCCCCGTCGTCGGCGAACCCCGCCGCCCCGTACGACGGCGCCGGACCACCGAACGACGAACCGAACCCCTGACCCGCATAGCCACCGGGACCGCGCCCCCCTGACCCCTGACTACCGGCCCCCTGACTACCTGACCCCTGACCACCCGGCCCCAGCCCCGAGGCCAGTTCACGCAGCTTCTCGTTGGGCAGGGCCGCCCGCTGATCGGGCAGGGGCTCACCGATGAGCAATTCCAGACTGGACCGCAGGGCGAGGACCTGCGCCTTCAGCTCGGCGAGCTCCTCGTTGGCCTCGGCACTGACCTCTTTGCGAATGGTGGTCTCGACGTCGAGCTCGTACTGACGGCGCGCGGCGATCTCGCGTTCGAGCTGCAGTTCGTAGACGAGCCGCAGATCGCGGCTCTTGGCTTCGGCGCTCTCTGCCTGCCGGCGGAACTTGGTGACCAGGATGGCGCCTATCACCGCAGCCCACAGCGCGGCGATCACCGCCAGCGAACCGGTGATCGTCAGCGAATCGGTGAAGACCATCAGGATGCTCGCCGCCAGCGCCAGCACGATCAGCAGGCCGAGCAACCACTGACTGACCGACCGACCGGAGCGTCGGGAATCGGCGGAACGGCCGTTCGAGGTCGTCATGCCGGTGAACTTACCGGTTGGGCACGCTTTCGTCGGCCAACCGTGCCGGAGAGTCACGAATCCGACGCGTGCGGTGGCGGCTCTCAGGTCAACGACGGCGGTGTCTGGTCGGCGGTCGGATCGTCGGGCGCACGGCAGCAGTACTCCAGCCACAGAGCCGCGCCCGCCAGCAGCACACCACCGACGAGACCGATGATGGCGCCGGGTTTGTCGTGGTCGGCGGCCGCCAGATCGTGCTGGTTGAGCAGATACACCAGCAGACCGACCCAGACACCGATGGCGATCGCGGCCAGGATCGCCGACGCCTTCGCCAGGGCCAGTACCCGCGCGGCGGTCAGCGGATGCAGCTGGCCACGGGCGGCTCCGACGTCGCGGTCGGCCACCCTGGAACGCACCACAAAGGCGATCACGACCTCCAGGGCCGCGAGCACGTAAAGCACCACCCCGGCCAGTAGCGGCAGCGGCGGAAACTCAGAGTAGTTGTAGCGCACCAGAATCCACACCGCGATCGCCACCACGCCGGCGATGATCAGCAGATCACGCACCCGGGTGGGGCCCATCTTGTCCTCGTCGCCCTTGCCATCGTCGCCGTGTGCGGAGTTACCGGTGCTCATGACCGCTGTCCGATCGTGTCGACGGCCCGGACGTCGCGGCGTTCGGCGTCGTCGAGCCGCTCGACGAGCTCGGCGACCGGGATCTCACCCGCGGGCGTCCACAGCGTGGCGTCGGGGTCGATCTCCAGCCACGGGATCAGCACGAAAGCGCGTTCGGCGGCGCGCGGATGCGGCAGCGTGAGGTCCGGGTCGTCGGAGATCACCGGCCCGTCGGGTCCGATGACGCTGATCACGTCGACGTCGAGAGTCCGTGGACCCCAGCGGACCTCGCGCACGCGGTCGGCGGCCCGCTCGAGTCGCAACCCGCGCGCCAACCACTGTGCGGGCGTGAGCGGGCCGTCGACGATGAGAGTGATGTTGTGGAAGTCGTCCTGCTCCACCCCACCCCACGGCGGGGTGGCGTAGACGTGTGAGACCGCGATCAGCTCGTCGGCGAAGCCGGACACCACCGAGGCCAGATGGGCGTTGCGGTCGCCGATGTTGGAGCCGGCCGAGAGCACCGCGCGGGTCATCGCGCCCCCATCGCCTTGCGCGAACGTCGGGTGATGACGGCCACGTCGTCGAAGGTGAGCGGGATCGGGGCCGACGGTTTGTGCACGGTGACCTCGCACGCGGAGATCCGCTGATCGGCCATCACCCGGTCGGCGATCTCGGCACCGACCGTCTCGATCAGATTGCGCGGCTCGCCCGACACGATATCGGCGACGGTCTGGGCCAACGCGCCATAGTCGACGGTGTCGGCCAGATCGTCGCTGGCCGCGGCGGCCGACAGATCGAGCCACAGCACGACGTCGACAAGAAAGTCCTGACCGTCCGCGCGTTCATGGTCGAAGACGCCGTGATGTCCGCGAATCCGCAAGCCGCGCAACTCGATTCGGTCAGCCATGAGCGCCGTCCGGAGTGGAGCGCGACCCACCGGCGCGCCAGGCCGCCGCCACCGCGACCGCGTCGCGACTGGCCGCGACATCGTGCACGCGCACGCCCCACGCGCCGTTCATCGCGGCCAGCGCGGAGATCGACGCGGTGGCCACGTCCCGCTCCTGCGGCGGGCGGACGGTGCCGTCGTCGCCGGCGAGCAGCGTACCGAGGAAGCGTTTGCGCGACGCCCCGACGAGCACCGGGAAACCGAGTCCGACGAGGGTCGGCAGCGCGTGGAGCAGGGCCCAATTGTGTTCGGCTGTCTTGGCGAACCCGAGTCCCGGGTCGAGGATGATGTGGTCGGGGTCGACCCCGGCCGAGACCGCGGCGTCCACCTGCGCGAGCAACTCGCCGCTGACCTCCGCGACCACGTCGCGGTAGCCGCCAACGTCACCGATGCGGTGGGTGAAGTGACGGTCGGTGCTGTCACCGGCGGGCCGCCAATGCATGAGAATCCAGGGCAGGCCGGCGTCGGCGACGACCTTGGCCATGTCCGCATCCGCCCGGCCGCCCGAGACGTCGTTCACGACCGTGGCTCCCGCGTCGATGGCAGCGGCCGCGACGGAGGCGCGCATGGTGTCCACCGAGATGCGCGCGCCGTGCCCGGAAAGTGCGGAGATCACCGGTGTCACCCGGGCCGCCTCGAGATCGGGGTCGACGCGGATGGCGCCGGGCCGGGTCGACTCGCCGCCGACGTCGATCAGATCGGCTCCCTCGGCGCGCAGGGCGAGCCCGTGCTCGACCGCGGCCGCGGTGTCCAGGTAGCGACCACCGTCGGAGAATGAGTCGGCGGTCACGTTGATGACGCCCATAACCAGGCAGCGCCCATCGCCGGCCCCCTGAGGTGCGAGGAGCGAGCCTCGGTCGGCGCTCACCGGGTGATCAGGTCGAGGGCTTCACCACGGGACACCGCGCTGGTCTTGAACAGCCCGCGCACCGCGGACGTGGTGGTGGTGGCCCCGGGTTTGCGGATTCCGCGCATCGCCATGCAGAGATGCTCGGCCTCGATGACCACGATGACGCCGCGCGGATCGAGGCGACGCACGATCGCGTCGGCGATCTGGCTGGTGAGACGCTCCTGTACCTGCGGACGTTTGGCGTACAGATCCACCAACCGCGCCAGCTTCGACAGGCCGGTGACCTGCCCGCTGACCCCGGGGATGTAGCCGACGTGGGCGACGCCGTGGAAGGGCACCAGATGGTGTTCGCAGGTCGAGTACATCGGGATGTCCTTCACGAGGACCAACTCGTCGTGGTCCTCGTCGAAGGTGGTGGCGAGCACATCGTCGGGTTCGGTATAGAGCCCGGCGAACATCTCCCGGTAGGCGTTGGCCACGCGGGTCGGCGTGCGGAGCAGGCCTTGCCGGTCCGGGTCCTCGCCGACGGCGAGCAACAACTCGCGAACCGCGGCCTCGGCGCGCGCCTGATCGAACCCGGCCCGCTGTGGCACGGCCCTCGCGTCGACGTCGGCGGCCGTGTCGACGTCGGCCGCCGTGTCGAAGTCGGCCTCGTGACGTTCGCTGATCGTCATCTCCCCTACCTTGCCGTCGCCTGCGCCGCTACTGTCCGGACCCGCTGCCGCCGGAGTCGGTCCCGTTGGGTCCGGTCCCGTTGGGACCCGTGCCGTTGGGTCCGTTGCCATTGGCTCCGGTTCCGTTGGTCCCCGGACCCGGCTCCTGCGGAGGCCAGCCCGGTGCCGACCAGTCCCGGGGCGCACCATAATCCGGCCGGGTCCCGCTGCCGGAACCGGGGTGCGGTTCGGGGTACTGGGGATTGGGGTACTGGGGGTTCGGATACTGGGGATTGGGGTACTGGGGGTTCGGGTACTGGGGGTTCGGATACTGGGGATTCGGGTAGTGCGGGTACGGCGCCCCGCCCTGGGGTCCGCCCGGATACGCCTGCCCGGGACTGCCCGGCGGATACGACGGAACCTGGCCCGGCACCTGCGGCCCACCCGGATAACCGGCAACCCCCACCGGCTCGGGAACGGGTTCGGGTTCGGGCGGCCACGGCTCGCCACGCTCGATCGCCAGCTCACCGGGCGTCTTGACCGGCGGCTTGTCACTCGGGGTGCGTTCACCGAACTCGTTGAACGCGGTGATCCGCGGACGCTTCTGCACCTCGGAGAAGATCTTCTCCAGGTCCTTGCGCGTCAGCGTCTCCTTCTCCAGCAACTCGGTGGCCAGCACGTCGAGGGTGTCGCGGTACTCCGAGAGGATCGCCCACGCCTCGGTGTGCGCGGCCTCGATGAGACGGCGCACCTCGTCGTCGATCTCGCCGGCGATCTCGGCCGAATAGTCGGTGTGCGACCCCATCGAGCGGCCCAGGAAGGGATCACCCTGATCCTGTCCGTAGCGCACCGCACCGAGTTTGGCGCTCATGCCGTATTCGGTGACCATCGCCCGGGCGATCTTGGTGGCCTGGTCGATATCGGACGACGCGCCCGTCGTCGGCTCGTGGAAGACCAGTTCCTCGGCGGCCCGGCCACCCATCGCCATCACCAGACGCGCGATCATCTCCGACCGCGTCATCAGGTCCTTGTCCTGCTCGGGCACGGCCAGCGCGTGACCCCCGGTACGGCCGCGGGCCAGGATGGTGACCTTGTAGATCGGATCCAGATCGGGCATCGCCCACGCGGCCAGCGTGTGGCCGCCCTCGTGGTAGGCCACGACCTTCTTCTCGTGCTCGCTGATGATGCGGCTCTTGCGGCGCGGTCCACCGATCACGCGGTCGACGGCCTCTTCCAGCATCTCGGCGGTGATGGTCTGCTTGTTCTCGCGCGCGGCCAGCAGCGCGGCCTCGTTGACCACGTTCGCCAGGTCGGCGCCGGACATACCGGGGGTGCGCTTGGCCAGACCGTCGAGGTCGGCGTCGGCGTCGATCGGCTTGCCCTTGGCGTGCACCCGCAGGATCGCCTTGCGGCCGGCCATGTCGGGGTTGCCGACCGGGATCTGCCGGTCGAAGCGACCGGGACGCAGCAGGGCGGGATCGAGGATGTCGGGGCGGTTGGTGGCCGCGATCAGGATGACACCCGAGCGGTCGCCGAAGCCGTCCATCTCCACGAGCAGCTGATTGAGCGTCTGCTCGCGTTCGTCGTGTCCACCGCCGAGACCGGCGCCACGCTGACGACCCACCGCGTCGATCTCGTCGACGAAGATGATGCACGGGCTGTTGGCCTTGGCCTGCTCAAACAGGTCACGGACACGGGAGGCACCGACACCGACGAACATCTCGACGAAGTCCGAACCGGAGATGGTGAAGAACGGCACCCCGGCCTCACCGGCGACCGCGCGGGCCAGCAGCGTCTTGCCGGTTCCGGGCGGACCGAACAGCAGGACACCGCGCGGGATCTTGGCGCCGAGCGCCTGATACCGCGTCGGATTCTGCAGGAAGTCCTTGATCTCGTAGAGCTCCTCGACCGCTTCGTCGGCTCCCGCGACGTCGGCGAAGGTGGTCTTCGGCATGTCCTTGGTGAGCTGCTTGGCCTTGGATTTGCCGAAGCCCATCACGCCACCGCGACCACCGCCCTGCATGCGGTTCATCACGAAGAAGAACAGACCGAACAACAGGATCATCGGCAGCACGAAGATGAGGATCTGCCAGAACACCGACTGCTCGTTGACGTTGGTCGTGTACGGCGCGCCGGTCGTCTTGACCGCGTCGAAGATCTGCTCACCGGCCTGCGCGGGATATTTGGTGGAGATCTGGGTGACGTCTTTGTCGTCGTGTTTGATCGACTTGTTCAGCTCGATGCGCAGCTGCTGTTCGCGGTCGTCGATGCTGATGAACTTGGCGTTCTTGTCGGCGAGCTGACTCAGCGCCACCGAGGTGTCGACGGCCGTGTACTCGCGGTCCGAGTCGCGCAACACGCTCCAGCCCCACAGGGCGAGCAGGATCAGCGCCAGGATGGCGAGGTTTCGGAAGACTGTCTTACGGTTCATGCCTGTTGGTGGGAGTCGATCCGCCGCGCGCTTCGTGACTGCGGACTACGGTGGCCGTTCCCATGTCCTTCCCACGGGTTCGTGAACGACTCTCGCGGGTTCGCGACGTCGTTCGTACACATTGAGGCTACCGGTGAACGATCACGCTGGTGAAACCGTTCCCACCGACACTTGTCCCCCGGTGGCCGCCGAACCTGGATACGCCGGACGCCGACTCTCGATCGCAGCGCTTACCGACGCCGCGATGACGACCACGCCGGGTCCCCGAAAGCGATGTCGTTCGATTGGACGACATTTCTCGATAAAGGAACCTTAATCGATATCGCACTTAGCAAATATTACGCGCACAAAGGTCACAGATCCATTTCGAATCGCAACATCCGTTTCTCGCAGCGTGTTTTTGATCCGCATATTCCCGAGCATTTGCGATAGTGCAGTCGTGTTTCCGATCCCGCTTTCGATCGGTGAGACACTCCCTCCCCCGTCGTCTCGTCGAGCCCGTGCGAGCCGGTTCGAAAGGTCCTGTCGATGCCCCTTTGCGCAGCCCCCTCCTCGCCACCCCCCTCATCGTCACCGCAGCACCCACGCCGCACCACCATGTGGCTGCTGGCCGTGATTTCCCTTGCGACCATTGCCATTACATGCGCAGCCGGGACCGTGCGCGCGGCGCCGGCTGCATCCGGGACGGTCCAGGCGCTGCTCTCGATGTCGTCGAACTCCGTTCTGCTCGACATCCGCGATGGGTCGGCCTCGGTCGATTCCCGCGGATTGTCCATCCGGAACACGGCAGGTCAAGAGGTGCTGCGGATGCCTTTGCATTACCGGGTCGAGAATCGTCAATTTCCCATCGACCCGACCCTCAGCGGAAATCGGGTGCACCTTACCCCGTCGAAGAACGTAGCGCGGTCGACTCTGATAGATCCCGTACAGATCAATCCCCTACGCGCTCAAATTCGCCACCTCGCGGCCGGACCGGTGACCCGTCAAGAGCGCGATGACCAGGCGTTGAACCGCTTTTCTCAGCAGTTGTCGGCAGGAATGACCGTGTCCTCGCTGATCGGCACAGCCATCGGTGCCCTGCTCGGGGGCTTCATCGGATGTGCCCTGGGCATCGTGGCCGCCGTCGTCGGCTGTCTGGTGGGTGTTGCGCCGGCGGCCGCCATCGGCGGGATCATCGGGATGTCCCTCGGCGGGGGCGGCACGGTCATCATCGCCGGTCTGCAGTACCTGCAGACGATTCAGAGCCCGTTCAAACCCCCTCGGAGGTGAGGAGCGGCCGACCGGCTCAGCTCGAGTACACCGACGGCTTCAACCGCCCGATGTAGGGCAGGTCGCGGTATCGCTCGGCGTAGTCGAGGCCGTAACCGACGACGAACTCGTTGGGGATGTCAAAGCCGACGTCGGCGACGCGCACGGGTGAGCGCACCGCTTCGGGTTTGCGCAGCAGCGTGCACACCTCGAGGCTGCGCGGCGACCGGGTGGCGAGATTCTTCATCAACCACGACAAGGTGAGTCCCGAGTCGATGATGTCCTCGACGATGAGCACGTCGCGGCCCTCGATGTCGCGGTCGAGATCCTTGAGGATGCGCACCACGCCCGACGACGAGGTCGACGACCCGTAGCTCGAGACCGCCATGAACTCCATCTGCGACGGGATCGGCAGCGCGCGGGCAAAGTCCGTCATGAACATGATGGCGCCCTTGAGGACCCCGATGAGCACCAGATCCTCATCGATGTCGGCATACCGCGATGCCACCGAGGCAGCGAGTTCGGCGGTGCGTTCGCGGATCTGGTCCTCGGTGATCAGGATCGCGTCGATGTCGTCGGCGTACGGATCTGCGACAGGGAGATTGGCGGCCACGGCAACAAGGGTGCCACGTCGGCGATGGGTCGCGATACCCGGCGTCCGCGGAATCCCGTCCACGGGGTGGGCACGCGTCACCGACCCTTGCAAGGTCACCGCCGCAGCGTCGTCCGCAAGGTCAGCAACCCGGCGGTGCGCACCACCTCCCGGCGTGCGGTGTCATCGCCCCCGATGGCCACTGCACCCTGACCGTGCCAGCGCGTCACCAGATCGTCCACGGCGGTGATGACCCGCGTCGTCGGTTCGGTGGCACCGACGTCGAGCAGCCAACGACGGATCACCCTGGTACGCACAGCAGCCGGCGCCTCGGCGAGTACGGCGATCTCGAGCCCCGCGTCGACGACAGCGCCCGCACCCAGATCGGCAGCCAGGCCGTCGAGCGCATCGTTGTCGGCTCGCAGCGATGCGGCGGTCCTCGCGAGCGCTTCCACCACACCGCCGTTCAGGACATCGTCGAGGAGCGGGAGGACGTCGGTCCGCACCCGCACGCGAGTGAAGCGCGGGTCGCGGTTGTGCGGATCGGCATACGGGGTGAGCCCGAGTTCGGCGCACATGGCCGCGGTCTGCGTGCGTCGTACGCCCAGCAGCGGGCGGCCCCACGGCGGCGTCCACGTCCGCATGCCGGCGATCGATCGGGCGCCAGAACCCCGGGCCAGACCCAGCAGCACGGTCTCGGCCTGATCGTCCATCGTGTGGCCGAGCAGTACGGGGCTGCCATCGCGGGCGGCGTCGAGTGCGGAGTAGCGGGCGGCGCGTGCGGCAGCTTCCAGACCCCCGTCGCGCCCCACGCGTACCGGCAGGATCACCGCTGCGGCGCCCAGAGCTCGCGCCGTCGCCGCGGCCGTCGAGGCGACATCGGCCGAATTCGCTTGCAGCCCATGGTCGACCACGAGCGCGGTCACCCGCAGCCCGGCCCGCACCGCGGCCGCCGTCAGCGCCAACGAATCCGGCCCACCGGACAATCCCACGCAGACGTGCTCGGCGTCGGGAAGGTACTCGGCAGCGAAGTCGGTGACCGCGCGGGTTACAGCACGCGCCGAATCCATGCCGACGGCTCGTCGATCTCCTCGGGCAACGGCATCGTCTCCGGCGAGGTCCAGATGGTGTTGAACCGGGCCATCCCGGCCTCGGCGACCACGGCGTCGACGAACGCCTTGCCCCGGATGTACTGGGCCAGTTTGGCATCCATCCCGATCAGGGCACGAATGATGCGCTGCACCGGATTTCGCGGTGCGGTGCGCCGCTTGTCGAAGGCGGCACGAATGCTCTCGACCGTCGGCACCTGCGCCGGCCCGACGGCATCCATCACATGATCGGCATGCCCCTCGAGCAGGGTGCCGAGCACCATCATCCGACGGAAGGCGTCGTATTGCTCGGGTGTCTGCAGCAGTTGCATCGCCCCCAGCACCCCCTTCTCGCGTGGCTGATCGCTCTTGAGCGCCTTGGTGAGTCGCCCGATCACATCGGTGGCCGACTCACCGGCGTCGGAGGTGAGCACCTCGATGTTGTCGAGCATGTACTGGCGCAGCCAGGGATTCGCGGAGAACTGCACACGGTGGGTCACCTCATGCAGACAGACCCAGTAGCGGAAGTCCGACGGCACCACCTTGAGCGCCCGTTCCACCGCAATGATGTTGGGCGCCACCAACATCAGGACTCCCGGGTCGGACGCGTCGGAGCCGGCGGTGAACGGATCGTACTGGCCGAGGATCGCGGTGGACAGGAACGCCAGCAGACCACCGGCCTGCAGACCCCCCACCTTGGCGGCGGCACCGGCGAGGAAGCCGTCGTCGTCAACCTCCGAAGCCTCGCCGCTCCCACCGGTCAGCATCGACCGCATCGACACCGACGACGCATCGATCCATCCCTTGCGGTCCAGGATGCGGGCGGTCGGGATGGGCAGTCCGTCGGCGAGTCCGGTAACCGCGCGAACCGGGCCCTCGGCGCTGCGCGCCGCCTCGTCGAGTTCGGCGTAGGCCGCGTCGCGGGTGTAGGCGGTGATCTTGGGTCCGGGCCGGGTCAGGCGTTTGCCGGTCGAGGCCGCCAGATCCCAGTCGATCCGCGCACCGATCGGGTCGACGTCGCCGCGCCCTTCGTCATTCGATGCCCTGTCGTGCACTGCCACCTGGGTTTCACTCACCGACATCCACACTCCCTCAGTTGGCCGATCACCGCATCGAGTGCGGGCCGCGCGGCGGCCGGCGAGGTGCCGCCCGACATCATGGCGAAGGACAACACGCGGCCGTCCACTGTCTGCACTATGCCGGTCAACGAACTGACCCCGGTGAGGGTTCCGGTCTTGGCCCGCACCCAGCCGGCACCCGGATTGGTGCGCGGATCGAACCGGTCGGACAGGGTGCCGGCCAATCCGGCCGCGACGGGCAGCCCGTCGAGCATCGGCCGCATCTTCGGCTGGGCGGGACCGCTGGCCGCGGTCATCACCACATCGAGCAGCTCGGCGGGCACCCGATTGGCGTAGGAGAGACCCGATGCGTCGTGCAGGCTGGTGCCCTCCCACTGCTGAGCGAAGGTCTGTTGCAGCGTGTTGCGCACCGCACTCACCCCGGATTCCAGGGTCGGGGACAGCCCCTGGTGCACAGCAAGCTCGACGGACAGCGTCTCGGCCAGCACGTTGTCGCTGTAGCGCAGCATGTCGTTGACGCGGGTGACCAGCGGCGCCGACTGCACCGACGCGATCACCTGACCGTTGACCGGCGCGGTGGCCTCGGCGACGTCACCGTCGACGTCGAGGGCTTTCGCCAGGGCGCGGCCGGCCGCGAGACCCGGGGTCGGCGTGCGCGGCGAATACTCGTCCAGCGGTTCGACGCGGGCCCCGTCGACCATCAGCGACTCGATGGGCGCGATGTCGCCGCCGGCGATGTCACGGCGATCCCAGGTCGAGTCCATGGTCGGGCCCTCGAACGCACTCAGGTCGATCGCGACCGACCGCACCGGGACACCCGAACGCCGGATCTGCGTCGCCAGGTCGGCGATCCGGCCCGGGTCGGTGTAGAAGGTGTCGGCGCCCACCGGCTGCGCCGAGAGAGTCGGGTCACCGGCGCCCTTGAGGATGATCTGCCCGTTGGTGCCGGCCACCACCGAGGTGGTCAGCCGCTGATCGTGCGGCAACGCCAGCAGCGCGGCGGCCGCGGTCAGCACCTTGTCGTTGGACGCCGGAATGCGCGGGGTGCCCGCGTTGCGCGACCACAACACCTGGCCGGTGATCGCGTCACTGATCTGGCCGGTCAGGGCGCCCAGCGCCGGATCGCGCAGTTCGTCGGCGATCTCGCGGGTGACCCCGGCCGGCGTCGGCTCCGGTGCGTTCGCTGCCACCGGACGGACCTGCGGGTCGGGCGTGACGAGCGCGGGCTGCGGCGGGATCCCGGCCGGCAGCGGCTCGTCGGAGGTGTCGTCGAGTTTCAGTGCCACCACCACGGTCGCGGCGGCGACAAGCGCCAGGATGGTGACCGCGAGAAGCGTCCACAACAACAGCCGGCGACCCCGGCGCGGAGCCGGCTGGGCGGGTGCGGACACAGAACCTCCGGGTCAGTGATGTGTGGGCGGTGCGACTAACAGTATCGTTGAAGCCGCGCGCGACCCGCCGAGCACGGCGGGCGCCTGACCCCATGATCAAGACTGCCAGGAGGAACCGTGGAATTCGATGTGACCATCGAGATCCCCAAGGGTGGCCGCAACAAGTACGAGGTCGACCACGAGACAGGCAAGGTCTACCTGGACCGCTACCTGTACACCTCGATGGGCTACCCCGCCGACTACGGCTACATCGACAACACCCTCGGCGAGGACGGCGACCCACTCGACGCTATGGTCCTGCTGCCCGAGTCGGTGTTCCCCGGCATCATCGTGCGTGCCCGGATCGTCGGCATGTTCACGATGACCGACGAGGCCGGCGGCGACGACAAGCTGCTGTGCGTCCCGGCCGGCGACGTCCGCTGGGATCACATCCAGGACATCACCGATGTCTCCGAGTACGAACTCGGGCCGATCGCGCACTTCTTCGAGCACTACAAGGACCTCGAACCGGGTAAGCACGTCGACCCCGGCAAGTGGGTCGGCAAGGCCGAGGCGGAGAAGATCGCGCAGGAGGCCATCGACCGGCTCGCGGCGCAGCCCGAAGAGGCCAACGAGCCCTCGCGCGGCTGACGTCGCCGACGCACATCAGGCGCTAAAAGTAGGGGAGGAAGCTTCCTCCCCTACTTTTGGTGTCGTCCCCCGAAAACTTCGCGGGGAGGGAGCCAAAAGTGGGGGAAGAGAACTCCTCCCCCACTTTCAGCGCGTCGTCGTCAGACGGTCGTCGTCGACTCCGGGTTCCCGACGGGCCTGCCGCTACGCAGCGGGAGTTCCGGCCAGGTGAGAGTCCCGATCACCGCCAGGATCGACATGATCGACACCGCGAGGAAGACCCGGTCCATCGAGTTGGCGAAGCCGCGTTTGATCGGGTCACCGAGTTCCGGCGGCAGTTTCTCGATCACCGACGTATCCGACATCACGCTCTCCGACGACGACGCACCACCCTTCTCCGGGTTCTGCGCCGCCGCGATCAGTGACTGAGCGAAACCGCTCACCTGCGTGTCGTGACTGCGAGCGGCCTCCATCACGGCGGCCCGATATTCGGGAGTCTGTGCGGCTGTGACCATCTCGTCCTTGATGTTGGGGCCCATCAGCGAGAACAGCAGTGAGAAGAACACTGCGACGCCCAGTGTTCCGCCGATCTGCCGAAAGAAGGTCGCTGTCCCCGTGGACAGCCCCATGTCCTTGGGCGGCAGGATGTTCTGCATCGCGAGCATGATCGGCTGCATCATGTTGCCCAGGCCCACACCGAGTCCGAAGGCGTAGAGCATCACCACGGCGACCGGTGTGTCGATGCCGACGGTGTGCAGCAGGAACGTCATCGCCGTGATCAGGATCGACCCGATGATGGGGAAGATCTTGTATCGACCGGTGCGCGAGATGATCTGGCCCGATGTGATGGACCCGAGCATCAGTCCCAGCACCATCGGCAGCATTTGCAGCCCGGCGACCATCGGGCTCGACCCGCGGAGCACCTGGAAGTACTGCGGCAACATGGAGATTCCGCCGAACATCACCGCACCGACGACCACCGAGATGACGATGCCCTGGGTGAACACCCGGTTGTTGAAGACCCGCAACGGGATCAGCGCATCGTCGCCCATCAGGTGCTCGATCCAGATGAACGCGGCGATGCCGGCGACCCCGATTCCGTAGCACAGCAACGCAAGTCCCGATCCCCAGCCCCATTCGCGGCCTTGCTCGGCGACGATCAGCAGCGGGGCGACGGCGACGGCGAGAGCAGTGGCACCCCAGTAGTCGGTACGACCGCCGACACCCTTCTGCTGGTCGTAATTCAGGACCCGGTAGACCACGCCGAGTGCGATGATGCCGATGGGCACATTGACCAGGAACACCCAGCGCCAGCCGGAAACCCAGAGGATCTCGGCGTGCCCGGCGAACAGTCCGCCGAGGACCGGTCCCAGCACACTCGAGGTGCCGAAGACGGCGAGGAAGTAGCCCTGATACTTCGCGCGTTCGCGGGGCGGCACGATGTCGCCGATCGTGGTGAGCGCCAACGTGAACAGACCACCCGCGCCGAGTCCCTGCAGTGCGCGGAACGCGGCGAGTTCGTACATCGACGTCGCCATGCTGCACAGCAGCGAACCGACGACGAAGATCGAGATCGCCACCAGGAAAAAGGGTTTGCGGCCGTAGAGGTCGGAGAGCTTGCCGTAGAGCGGGGTGACGATGGTCGAGGTGACCAGATAGGCGGTGGTCACCCAGGCCTGCAAGTCATAGCCCTGCAGATCGTCGGCGATGGTGCGGATGGCCGTGGACACGATGGTCTGGTCGAGGGCAGCGAGGAACATGCCCATCATCAGGCCGCCGAGGATGGTCAGGATCTGCCGATGCGGGAGACCCGCTCCCGCATGCTCCGTGTGCGCTGTGTGCTCGGTCATCGGGGTCCTTTCGAACAGTCTTGGCCGGTACCCGTCGGGAGGATCACCGTCTCAGCCGCGTCGACGAACCTGCCGAGGAGCCGGACCAACGTCCACAGCTCGTCGTCGGTCCAGTCGCCCATCGCATCGTTCAGAGCGGTCCGTCGCAGGGTCCGCATCGCCTGCACCCGTTCCATCCCGGACTCGGTGAGCACGAGTAGCGTCGCGCGACCGTCGTCGGGATCGGCCTCACGGCGAACGAAACCCTGCGCGACGAGCTGCGCCACGTATCGGCTGACCGTCGACGGGTCGGCGTGCAGCGCCTCGGCGAGCTCACTGGACCGCATCGACTGCCGGGCGAGATGGAACAGTCCTTTGTAGGCAGCCGTCTCGATCTCGCCGTCACCGGTGCGAAAGGTGGTGTGCACGGCCTTGTCCCGGATGCGCAGATATCGGGCGAGCGTGTCGAACAGCTCGTCGATGGCCGCTCCGTCCAGCATCGGAAACTCCTCCGAGATTGTTTACTTACCGCAACTAGTTTCGGGCTGCAATTAGTTGCAGTGGCCAAGTATGCGCGCGGAGAGCGGGATTGGCAAACGCCGATAGGATCAGAACCCGTGACTCCTCAACCGCCACCCGTCGCCACCGGTACCCGACCACACTTCACCTCCATGCCCGACCTGGCACTTCGAGATCTCGGCGGCGCGGTTGTCTGGACCAGCGACGAGCTGTTCGCCGAGAGTCAGAACCTCATCAAGACCTCGCCCGCCCAGTACCAACCGGCCACTTTCGGGCACAAGGGTCAGGTCTATGACGGCTGGGAGACGCGGCGGCGCCGGGGGGCGGGGGTCGATCAGGCCATCGTGCGGCTCGGCGCTCCCGGTGTGGTCTACGGCGTCGTCGTCGACACGTCGTGGTTCAAGGGCAACTATCCGCCCTTCATCTCGGTGGAGGCCACCGCGGTGGAGGGCGTGGTGTCTGCCGAGGAACTCGTCTCCGACGCGGAGTGGGTCACCATCGTCGAGAAATCCCCGGCCGAGGGCGACACCCGCAACCCGTTCACCGTCGACGCCACCAACCGATTCACCCACGTGCGGCTCACCATGTACCCCGACGGCGGCGTGGCCCGATTCCGTGTGCACGGTCGTGGTGTGCCCGACCCGCACTTCTTCCGTTACGGGCACTTCGATCTCGCCGCACTGGAGAACGGCGGCCTGATCACGGCCTGCTCCAACATGTTCTACAGCTCCCCCAACAATCTGCTGATGCCCGGACGGGCCCGCAACATGGGTGAGGGCTGGGAGACCTCGCGCCGACGCGACGACGGCAACGACTGGGTCCAGGTGCGTCTCGCCGGCCAGGGCCGGGTGAGCCTCGTCGAACTCGACACCAGCTACTTCCTCGGCAACGCACCCGGCGCAGCCACCGTGCGCGGCCGCGACGGCGACGGCGACTGGTTCGAGGTCTTGCCGCGCACCGACTTACAGCCCGACACCCGGCACCGCTTCGTCATCGACCTCGACCGCCCGATGACCGAGGCCCGCCTGGACATCTATCCCGACGGTGGAATGGCGCGCCTCAAGCTGTATGGCACGCTCACCGAGGAAGCCGAGTCGCGGCTGATCGAACAGTGGGAGCGTGGCGAGGCCTGATCGGCCTGGCCAGAGTATCGGGGAGAAGCAGTGCCGTTGGTCATTGGTTCGACGTTTGCGGGATACCAGATCAATGCCGAACTCGGCAGAGACCGGACCGGAAGACATTTCCTCGTGGACCGACCCAGCGAGGACCGTGCCCGGG
This sequence comes from Gordonia bronchialis DSM 43247, assembly GCF_000024785.1. NCBI lineage: Bacteria > Bacillati > Actinomycetota > Actinomycetes > Mycobacteriales > Gordoniaceae > Gordonia > Gordonia bronchialis. The sequence continues at coordinate 4,325,950 of NC_013441.1, forward strand.
TCCTGAGTGCGGTCGGCTCGGCCGGGCCCGGCGTGAACGATCGGTTCTTCGCCGATGCCCGGGTCGCCTCCGCACTCGATCATCCGGCGGTGCTTCGCGTCGAGGACTACGGCATCACCGAGGACACCTGCTGGGTGGTGACCCGGCATCTCGCCGGAACAGATCTGACCGAGCAACGTCTCACCGCCGCCGAGATCACCATGATCGTCACGCAGATCGCCGATGCCCTCGACCACGCCCGCGGCCAAGGCCTGGACCGCGGCGACTTCGACGCCACCGATATCTTCGTGACCCGCACCGCCTCGGGTGCGCTCAACAGCGTCGCCCTGCGTGGGTTCGGTTTCACCGCAACCGAACCCACCGCAGACTCGACGGCACCGGCCTCCGATCAGCGCACGCTGGCCACCCTGGCGGGGCAACTCATCGCCGACGAAACACCGTGGGCCGCGGCAGCCACCCTCGATGCGCGCGACGCTGCGACCGCCCTCCGCTTTCCCGACTGCCGCGCCTTCGCTTCGGCTCTGGGCACCGCACTCGACGGCGTCGAGCACCCCGAGGCGGATGCCACGCCATCGCCGGTAGGTCCACCAGCGATCCGGCCGCACAAGAGCAAACGCGGGTGGGCGGCCATCGGCGCCGCCATCGTCGGCGTGCTCGCCCTCGTCGCGGCCCTCGCCTTCGCCTTCGGATTCACGGCGACCACTGACGGCAGCCCCGCCGCGGACCCGCGGCCCATGCCGCCCGCGCTCGTCACCGCCGCCTCGGACACGACGTGTGTCGTCGTGACCGGTTTGGCCTACTGTTCGAGCCTGAACGGCTGGGGTGAACTCGGGAATGGCACCACTGCGCAGAGCGGAGCCAACATCTTGGTGCGGAGGTTGACCGGGATCACCGCGATGAGCGTCACGTTGGATACGGTCTGCGCTGCCGCACGCGGCGAAGCCTACTGCTGGGGTATGAACTGGAACGGCCAGGTCGGCACGGGCAGCGACGACGAGGGGCGCATCGCCACGCCGACAAAGGTTCTCGGCCTGAGCGACGTCACCGACGTATCCGCAGGGCTGGCCGGCACATGCGCTGTTGCGGGCGGGTCGGTCTACTGCTGGGGCGACAATCAGTTCGGCCAGCTCGGCGACGGAACCACCACGGACCGTCTCACGCCGACGCGGGTGGTCGGACTCGACCATGCCACTTCGGTTTCCATCAACGGCAACAACGGAAGTGCGGCGGCGTGCGCGGTGTCCGACGGGCGGGCCCACTGTTGGGGTGACAACGCCGTAGGCCAACTCGGCAACGGGACGGCCACCGGCGAAAGCAACCGCCCCACACTGGTTCCCGGCCTGAACAATGTCACCGCCATCTCGACCAACGGCATTGCCGTGTGTGCGGTCGCCGATGCGAAAGCCTATTGCTGGGGTTACAACTACGACGGCCAACTCGGCGATGGGACCGCGAAGCGGAAGTTCACACCTACCCTGGTCCCCGGCCTGACGGACGTGACGGCCATCTCCACCGGGGGTGTCGGGTTGAGCGGCAACACCACCTGCGCGATTGCCGGTGGCACGCCATACTGCTGGGGCACCAACAACTACGGGCAGCTCGGCGACGGGACCACCGTCGAACGCCGCTCTCCCGTACCCGTGAAGGGCGTCACCCGGGCCGGCACCATCACGACTTCGGGCGACAACGCCTGCGCGGGCACCGCCGACGGTCCATTCTGCTGGGGACTGAACCACGCCGGCCAACTCGGCGTCGGAACCGAGGACCGGAATTCTCCCCCGACGCGGGTCAGGTACCCCTGAGCACGGATTCTGTGTGATTCGTCCAGACGTGCGACGCCGACCGCCCAGGCGAGGACCGACTCATCGTCGGTGCGGCCACGTCATTGGCTGGTGAGTCGGTAGAGTTCGGCGGCCAGGCGTGTTTCGACGACCGAGGACGGGGGGTGGATCGTCTCGGTGAGGTGTAGGCGCGCCGGTGGTGGTCCGTCGTCGGCGGGTGGGCCGTGGATCGCCTCGCGCGCGCGTCGCAGGTTGTGTTCATACAGCGTCACGATGTCGGGACGTGTGTTGAGTCGTTTCGGGTTCGGCGGTGCTCCCGGCCGGTTGTTGCGTCGCCACCAGGTGCGTCCGGCATGCGGGCCGTCGCGGTAGACCCCGGTGGTGAATTCCCCGACTGTGTGACCCACCTTGCGGTTGTGGAACGGACACGCCGGGGCGAGGTCGACGATGTCGGTGGTGCCGCCCTCGGCGTAGTCGAGGGCGGCGTGATGGATCTCCACATTGGTCGCCGGCTGATCACAACCAGGCGCTGAGCACACCTCCCCATCGGTGCGGGCCAGCGACGCCAACCGCTGCGCCAGGGTGGCCAGTCGTTTGCCGCGACCGAAGTACAGCGGAATCTCGGTGGCATCGGCGAAGATCGCCAGGTACGGCTGAATCTGCCCGGCCAGCCCGATCAACTCGGGGATGGGGATGACCGACCCGGTCGCGGTGGTCGCCAACCCCGACTTCCCGGATCAGATCCGCCAGGTTGGCCTTGATGATCAACGACACCGGCAACCCACGATGAGTCTTGCCCAACAGCCCGTCAGCGAACACCGCCGTCAACAGCGCGTTGAGCGCATCGTGGTTGCGTTGGGCCTGTGAACGCGAATCGCGGGCGGCGGCGGCCTTGACCTGTTCGATGTCGGCGTCGTCCTCACCACCCGAGGGTGAGTCCGGGTCGTCGGGGTTGTTCATCCCCGGTTTGGCCCACACCGCCAACATCATCTCCAGCAACGCACGCGTCTGCGGGTCCAGGTTGGCGGTCAGCTTCGACATCTTCTGCGCGTCCTGCCGATTGAGCCACAGATTGCGTCGCCGTGCCCGATCCTTCGCATCGGTCAGCTCACCGTCGGGGTCGAGATGGGCCAGTAGCCGCATCCCCAGCGTGGTCAACTCGGCCGGGGTGTGTTCACGCGCCAACTCCGCCAGCGTCTTCTCGGCGGCGACCTTACGGTCGTGCGGCAACCGGTGCGGGATCTTGTCCAAGATCTCGGCGACCTTACGCACATGCGCCGCCCCGACGGCACCTTCGGCAAACCCGGCAGCCAGCGTCGGATACTTGGGGTCGGACACCTCCCCGGACAGCTGGCGGAAACAGGCCGTCGCCTCCATCTGATCTGTGCGGCGGCCCGGATCCGACACCCGCAACGCCACATTCATGAAGTTCGTCAGACTGCGATAGCCCATTGCGCGGGGCACACCCCGATCCGAGAGAGCCACGATCTGCCGATCCCCCTCGAACAACATCCGGTTGATCAACTGCTCATGGGTACGCGCAACGTCCACCAACTCAGCATCGGTGCACTGCGACACGTCAGCGGCGGCAAGGCGATCGAGCACCCCACCGAGCTCGGCGAGCAACGCCGGAACCACCGACAACGACTGCTCGCCCGATGACTGCTCGTTCATGCTCACCCCCGGCCCCTCCGCCGTCTCTCGAATGCATGTTCGAGAGTATACAACTTCGGCCGGGTGCGCAACCAGTTCCGAAAGAAGGAGCTTCAGGTGGCGTGCTTCGCGTGAAACCTACTGCCCCACACATGATTTCGACCGGCCGACAGCGATCACCCCGTGAACTCGACTCTCGTTCGGTTGGGGCGCGGGTCAGGTCCACTGAGCCGGCTCCTGTGTGATCTTGTGCCCGGATTCGGGGCGCAAGATCACACGGAAACCGATTCGTCTGAACATGCGATGCCGGTCAGCCCGTCGCCTGCAATACGATCAGCTATCTCACATCGGTGACCCACCGAGACATCAAGCCCGCCAACATCATTGTGACGCGCGACCCGGATACCAACGAGATCGACCGTGTCGCGGTGCTGGATTTCGGGATCGCGAAACTCGCCAATGGCACCGACCTCACCGCCACCAACTCGCTGGTTAGAAGCCTCGCCTACCTTGCACCCGAGATCATCAATGCCCAGCCCGCGCGTCGATCGTCGGACGAGTACGCGTTCACCCTGGCTGTTGAGAGGAACCCCCTACGCCACCCGACGATCAACCTCACTGACGTACGGCAGAACCTGTTCGCGCACACGACGTTCGGAGGCCGAACCGTCGATAGGCACGATGATCACCGCGTCGGCGACCTCGGCGGCGTAGATGTCGCGGATCAGGGTGATGAGTCCGTGGGCAGTACCGATGTAACGGATGGTCTCCGATGCCGTCGGGTCCCGGTCGACGTCGGCATGTTCCACCGCCGCCCGCGCCGACGCGGGATGTGGTGCGATCGCAACTTCGATCTCCAGTGCCACAGCGAAATTCGCCGGGTCGTGGCTGCCGGCACGCAGCAGCGACCGGGCGCGCTGAGCGTCGCGGAGATGCTCGCGCCGGACGACGATCGGCAGCGTTCGGGCCACCGCGTCGCCGGCCACCGCGACGCGCAGCGCCGGCCGTCCGATGCTGACGGTCGCGCGAGAGTGTGTGGTGACGGTCATTGCGTTGTCCCTCTTGTCAGTTCGATCGGGTCAGTTCGATGAGTGCATCCAGCAGGCGGTCGATGTCGGCGGCGCAGCTACCCGCGCCGAAGCTGGCCCGTACGGCTCCTGCAGGATGCCCGAGGCGTTTGAGAAGTGGATGGGCACAGAACTTTCCGTCGCGCACACCGATTCCGTGGTAGTCGCTCAGGTACTCGGCGACCGCACGGGGTGCCACCCGTCGACGACGAAGCTCGCGATGCCGACCCGGTTGCGCACATCATCGAAGATGCGCAGTGGCGTCACCCCGTCGATGGCAGCCAGTCCGGCGTCGAGCCGTGCGCGCAGTTCCTCTTCGTGCAGTCCCAGAGCCTCCGGCCCGATCGCCGTCAGTGCGTCACAGGCCGCGGCAATCGAGATGGCGCCCAGCACATTCGGCGAACCGGCTTCGTGCCGGGCAGGCCCGGTGTGCCAGGTTGCGGTGACGCCACCCGCGGATACGTCGCGGGTGGCACCACCGCCGGCAAGGTACGGCGTTGCCGCGTCGAACCAGTCCGGACGCCCGATGAGCACGCCCGCACCGAACGGCGCGTAGGTCTTGTGACCGGAGAAGGCCAGGTAGTCGATGCCGTGGCTCACGACCGAGATCGGCTGATGCGCAACGAGTTGCGCCGCGTCGACGAGGATGCGTGCACCGTGGCGGTGGGCGATCGAGGCCAGACGGCCGATCGGCAGCACCTCGCCGGTCACATTCGATGCGGCGGTGACCGCCAGTAGCGCAGCCGGTTTCGACGCGAGCTCGGCGTCGAGAGCCGCCAGGGTGTCGGCGATGGAATCGCGCGCCTCGACGACCCGTCCCCGCACCTGCGACGCCGGGTTCACCGCGGTGGTCCACGGCAGCAGGTTGGCGTGATGCTCGATGTCGAGGACCACCACGTCGCCGGGGGTGATGTGGGCAGCCAGGTTGATGGCGTCGGTGGTGTTGCGGGTGAAGACGACGGTGTCGTCGGTGCGTCCGCGGACGAAGCGGCGGACGGTCTCGCGGGCCGACTCGTACCGCTCGGTGGTGACCTGCGAGAGGTAACCGGCGCCGCGGTGGACGCTGGCGTAATCGCCGAGCGATCGTGCGACCACGTCAGCCACCGCGGTCAACGCCGGGGCGCTGGCCGCGTAGTCGAGGTTGGTGTAGCGCACGGCATCGCCGGTGATCAGCGGAACGCAGGTATCGGCGCCGACGACGGGGGCGAGGGGAGCCCTAACAGCAGAACCGGCCTCGCGACCAGCAGAAACAGGGATGACAGCAGTCATGACGGTACTCCTAGTGATTCCACGCTTGCCGTATTCACTCCGAATACGGCCGGGTCGTCACCCGGAGCACCCCACCGCGGAGGAGGGTTGCCGACCAGCGAGCCGGGGCTTGTCACTGGCACTCATGACCCGCATCAAGATTCACCCATCGCGCCCGAGGGTGTCAATTTTCACTCAGCGTGAGTCAAAGTTAGGACACGCTTACCGGTAGCGTGTGGGTGTGTCCACGTCCGCAGCTGGCCCGAGCCCCGACGATGTTGCCGGGAGTGTCCCCGGGGATGTCTTCGTCCTCTCCCGTCCGCACGGTACGGTCCGCGCCCGTGGGGTGCGAGAGGTGTTCACCACCGCCGACGCCGCCTCCGACGCCCTGCGCGCAGGCCGCGTCACCGCCCTGACCGGCGCGATCGGCTTCGACGCCACCGAGACCGTGGCGCTAACCGCCCCCGAAGAGCTCACGTTTTCCGACGAGCCACTCGCCGGCCGAGCGCCGTTGCAGCAGCGCGTCGTGAGCACCACGTTCCGTCCCGACACCGCCGAACACCGCGACCGGGTTGCCCACGCGATCAAGCGGATCGCGGCCGGCGACGTCGACAAGGTGGTGCTGGCGCGGGCCGTCGACCTCGTCGTCGAACCGCGTGTCGATCCCGCCGAGATGCTCGGCGCACTGGCCGCCGGCAACTCCGAACACAACGCCTTCGGCGTCGACCTCGGCACCGGGGCGTGGTTACTCGGCGCGTCGCCGGAGTTGTTGTTGCGCAAGCGAGGTCGCGAGGTGACGTGCTATCCCTACGCCGGCTCCGCCCCGCGTCATCCCGACCCGGCCACCGACCGCGCAACCGCCGAGGCGCTGGCCCGCTCCGCCAAGGACCACACCGAACACGCCTTCGTCGTCGACTATCTCCGCGAACGCCTGGAAACCCTGTGCGACGACGTCGAGGCACCGCCCGAACCGCTGGTCCTCTCCACCGGGGAGGTGTGGCACCTCGCGACCCCGATCCGCGCGACCCTGCGCGATCCGCACGTCACCTCCCTCGACCTCGCGCTGCTGCTGGGCCCGACCCCCGCGGTGTGCGGTACGCCGAGCGAGGTGGCCGCGCAGATCATCACCGAGGTGGAGGGCGACCGCGGTTTCTACGCCGGCTCGGTCGGCTGGTGCGACGCCAACGGCGACGGCGAATGGATGGTCACCATCCGCTGTTTGCAACTCGAAGCCGACCGTCACCACCTGACCACCTGGGCCGGTGGAGGCATCATCGCCGACTCCGACCCGCAGGCCGAACTCGACGAGACCGCCGTCAAACTGCGGACCGTGCTGCACGCGTTGGGTGTCGACGACCTCGACTGATCGACCGCACAGTTCATCGCCGCTGACGGAACTCGTGTGCTGCTCTGGGAGCGACTGGAGAACTCGCTGAACTATCGGCTCATCGCCTGCGGCCCCGATGGCAGCGGCTGGACCCTCGACACCGAGAGGCTCGAACCCACCGCCTTCGGCGGCAAGGTCTACGTGGGCACTCGCCGCATACTCTGAAAACCTCGCGCCTCAACCCAACGCGCGGTCGAGATCCTCGAGCAGATCGTCGGTGCCCTCGAGCCCGACGGACAGCCGCACCACCGAGTCGGTGAGTCCGATCGATGCGCGACCCTCGGGCCCCATCGCGCGGTGGGTCGTGGTGGCCGGGTGGGTGATCAACGACTTGGAATCACCGAGATTGTTGGAGATGTCGATGACGTGCAGTCCGTTGAGTACCTCGAAGGCGCGCTTCTTGCCGTCGACGCCCCCGCGGTCGTTGAGCTCGAAGGTGACCACCGTGCCGCCCGACGACATCTGGGCGGTCGCGAGGTCGTACTGCGGATGTGATTGCAGGAACGGGTATTTCACCCAGCGGACGCGAGTGTCGGATTCCAGGAACTCGGCGATGCGCTGCGCTGAGGCGACCGAGGCGTCCAGGCGAAGCTGCATGGTCTCCAGCCCCTTCACCAGCGTCCAGGCGTTGAACGGGCTCATCGCGGGGCCGGTGTGGCGCATCAGGGTCTGCACCGGGCCGTCGATGTACTCCTTGGTGCCCAGCACCGCGCCGCCCATCACCCGGCCCTGGCCGTCGATGTGTTTGGTCGCCGAGTACACGATGACGTCGGCCCCAAGGTCCAGGCCACGCTGGCCGAGCGGAGTGGCGAAGACGTTGTCCAGCACCACCTTTGCGCCCGCGGCATGGGCGAGCTCGGACACCTTGGCGACGTCGACGAGAACCTGCATCGGGTTCGACGGCGTCTCGAAGAACACCGCGTCGGCCGGGGTGGCCAGCGCGCGCTCCCACTGGTCGAGATCCTCGCCGTCGACGAATTCGGTCTCGATCCCCCACCGCGGCAGGATCTCGTTGCAGACCACGAAGCACGAGCCGAACAGGCTGCGCGCGGCCACCAGGCGGTCGCCGGCCTTCAGCAGCGCGCCGAGCGCCACGAACACCGCCGCCATGCCGCTCGCGGTCGCGAAGCACGCCTCGGCGCCGTCGAGCAGGCGCAAGCGCTCCTGGAACATCTCGACGGTGGGATTTCCGTAGCGCGAGTAGACAAATCGCTCGTCCTCGCCGATGAAGGCCCGCTCGGCGGCCTCCGCCGAGTCGTACACGTATCCGCTCGTCAGGTACATGGCCTCCGACGTCTCGAAGAAGCCCGACCGCGCGAGCCCGCCCCGAACCGCCAGCGTCTGCGGCGAAACCCCCTCGGGCAGTTCGTAATCGTCGATTCCGTGTGTCACGACTGCCTCCATGGCAAGTTCTCGGCGCGCCAACCCGCACGCCCGCGGTGATCGTTCTCGTCGAGGGCGCCCTCGAAGCCGTCGAGGATGTTGTAGGCAGCCTTCACGCCGTCGGCGGTGGCGGCCTCGGCGGCTCCGATGGACCGGTGACCCGAGCGGCAGATGAAGATGACCTCGTCATCGTCGGAGATCCCGGCATCGCGCAGCTCGGCCACGAACGACTCATTGTGCGAGCCGTCGGGGAAAGTGTTCCATTCGACGAAGATCGTTCTCTTGCCGAGTATTTCGAGGTCGGGAACACCGACGAAGGACCACTCCGCGCGGGTCCGACAGTCCACCAGCACGGCCTTGGGATCGTTCTCCAGCTTCTCCCAGGCCTGTCGCGGGGTCAGATCTCCGGCATAGGTCACGAGGTGCACACCTTCCACTCGCCGTTCTCGCGCACCACGACCGTCGGCACAGTGTGCTTCTGATCGGATGAGTTCTTGAGATGCCAATGTACTTGTGCTTGCGCGCGATCGCCGTCGACGGTCAGGTCGGTGATGTCGATCTGGATCGGGTTGTCGCGCCGGTCGCGGTTCTGCTCGCTGAAGACCCGCTCGGTGATGAACGACGGCGATGCCAGATCCGCCGCGCACGTGTGCTCGCGGTAGGCGGTGTAGTCCGACGCGTTACGCGCGGTGTAGTGGTCGTTGATCGCGTACTGCACACGTGTCGAGTCGGTCACCCGCTCCTCCGCCGGCCGCAGTAGGTAGGAGAGCCCCAGCCCGACGACGGCGACCACGATCACGCCGAGCGCGACGAGAAACGGCCACGCGTCTTTCCACGACCGTGGCGCGGCGGGGGTACCGTCCGCATCGTCGCCGGAGCCACGTGCGGGTTTCCGGGTTCCACCTGCTGCCATGGCGCGCAGTCTATCGACCGTCTTCGGCACCTCCCGTCAGTAAGGTGAGCCTTAGAGACATTTGACCCCGACGATGAGGATTCCCATGCGCACCACCCGTCGCCCCTCGCGCCCACTGCCGGCACTGCTAGGGGCCGTTGTGATCGCCGGTCTTGTCGCCGCGTGTTCGCCGCCCGACGAAACCGACGAGGTCGGCCCGCAGGTGGCCCCGGAGGCCGGAGCGCTGCCGGTGACCCTGGAGCAGGTGTACGCGCCGGTCACGGTCGAGAACGGCACCGCGAGGATCGCGGCGATGGGTGTCGGCGACGCAGACACGCTGCTCGCGCTGGGGATCAAGCCGACGGCGATCGCCACCTTCGGCGACCCGAAGCAGACCACCTCACCGTGGAACGCCGAACTCATCGGCGACAGCTCACCCACCTACCTGCCGACCGTGTCCAGCGACTTCGGCACCGCGATCGACACCACGCTGGCCACCGACCCCGGCCTGATCACCGCGATCGGCGCGGACCCGTCGCGCGAGCAGTTCAACAGCCTGCGCAAGGTCGCCCCCACCGTGCTGCGACCCGCGCAGTTCTCCGCCTGGCAGGTCCCGTGGGAGGCACAGGCAACCCAGGTCGGCAAGGCGGTCGGTCTGCCGAAGGCGACGGCGGCCAAGATCGCCGAGACCAACGCGCTGCTGGCCGGGATCCGACGCGATCATCCGCAGTTCGCCGGCAAGACCGCCGTGGTGGTGACCGGGGCGCCCGACGGCACCGTGTCGATCTACAGCGGCGGCGACGGCCGCGGCCAGACCCTCGCCGGTTACGGCTTCACCTTCCCGCCCGCGTTGCAGCCGGCACTCACCAACGGGTTCTACGGATCGCTGTCGGCCGAGCGGCTCGACCTGCTGGATTCCGCCGACCTCGTCGTCGCCGTCGACTGGCAGGGCTCCAATGATCAGCTGCGGCGCAATGCCGCCTTCACCAGCCTCGATGTGGTTCGGTCCGGGCGCGTCGCCTACCTCGATCAAGAGGTCGGGACCGCGATGTCGGTGCCGACGGTCCTGACGATCCCATGGGTCGCCGGCAAGGCACTCGACCCGATCACGGCCTCGGTCCGCTGATCGGAGCAGCGCCAGAAGTGAGGTGAGCCTCACAGGTGATTTTGGTGCCAGGCCGTCAGCGCCTACCGTAGAAGGGATAGGCAGCATCGAGCCTGCACTTCAGACCGATCTATACAGCAGAGTCAGGGAAGCCACTCCATGAGCGACAACAGCCGCCCCTTGCGGGTTGCCATCGTCGGCGCAGGTCCGGCCGGGATCTACGCAGCGGATGCATTGATGAAATCGGACACCGCGAAAGATCGCGGCGTCAGCATCGATCTGTACGAGCGTATGCCGGCCCCGTTCGGGCTGATCCGTTACGGCGTGGCACCCGACCATCCGCGCATCAAGGGCATCATCACCGCGCTCCACAAGGTCCTCGACAAGCCGCAGGTCCGCCTGCTCGGCAATATCGACTACGGCACCGACATCACGCTCGAGGAACTCAAGGCGCACTACGACGCCATGATCTTCTCCACCGGCGCCACCGATGACCGCGCCCTCGACATCCCCGGCGTCGACCTCGATGGCAGCTATGGCGCAGCGCAGTTCGTGGCCTGGTACGACGGCCACCCGGACTTCCCGCGCACCTGGCCGCTCGACGCCGAGAAGGTCGCCGTGATCGGCGTCGGCAACGTCGCACTCGACGTCGCCCGCGTGCTCGCCAAGACCGGCGACGAACTGCTGCCGACCGAGATCCCGGCGAACGTCTACGAGGGACTCAAGGCCAACAAGGCCGTCGAGGTCCACGTCTTCGGCCGCCGCGGACCGGCGCAGGCCAAGTTCACGCCGCTCGAGCTCAAGGAACTCGACCACTCCCCCAACATCGAGGTCGTCGTCAACCCCGAGGACATCGACTACGACGAGGGATCGGCCGTGGCCCGACGCGGTTCCAAGATCACCGACCAGGTCGCCACGATCATCGAGAACTACGCGATCCGCGACCCCAAGCAGGGCGCCATCCACAAGCTCTTCCTGCACTTCTTCGAGAATCCCGTGGAGATCCTCGGCGAGAACGGCAAGGTCGTCGGCCTGCGCACCGAGCGCACCCAGCTCGACGGCACCGGCAACGTCAAGCCGACCGGCAAGACCACCGACTGGGAACTCGGCGCCGTCTACCGCGCCGTCGGCTACCTGTCGGACAACCTGCCGCAGATTCCGTTCGACAGCCAGGCCGGCGTCATCCCGAACGAGGCCGGACGCGTCTTCGACGAGGGTGAACACCTCACCGGCGTCTACACCACCGGCTGGGTCAAGCGCGGTCCGGTGGGCCTCATCGGCCACACCAAGGGCGACGCCAACGAGACAGTCGACTGCATCCTCGAGGACATGGCCAACGACGCCCTTCTCAAACCGGCGCATCCATCCGAGGACGCCGTCATCGAGCTGCTCGAATCCAAGAGCATCCCGTTCACCACCTGGGACGGCTGGTACCGCCTCGACGAGCACGAGCGCGCACTCGGCGCGGCCGAGGGACGCGAGCGCGTCAAGGTGGTCGAGCGTGAGGACATGCTCGCCGCCTCCGAGCCGGACAAGGTGTCGCGACCGACGGCTTAGTGGTTGCGGTGGGGACCACGTAGACAGCAAAGAGCGGCGACCGGACATCTCCAGGTCGCCGCTCTCTTCGGCTGCGCCGGACGGTGTCAGCAGGGGCGTCCTCCCTGCCGGCCCGCCGGGCGCGATGGTCAGTTACCCGTGTTGTTGCCCTGGGGAGGGTTGTCGGCTCGACGCCAGTTCTGCCAGTAGCCGAAGTTGTTGGTCAGGTTCTCGGCCTCGGCGCCGATCGTGTAGCCGGTGATGGAACTCGGCCAGCAGCCGGTCCAGCGGGTCTCGATCGGGCGGACCCAGCGGTTCTCGCGGGCACTCCACTTGGACATCGTCTGTCCCGGCTTGAGTTCCTTGATGAACACGGATCGGCCGTTGATCTCCTGCAGGGTGACGTTGTGCATGGTGCTGCCGCCGACGTTGCGCACCGTCATGTAGCGGTACATGTACCAGGCCTTGTTCCACGGCTGGCCCCACTGCCCGAAGTGGCACTCGACGTTGCCCTGGATCTGCAGGTCGCCGGGAGCCGCGGCCTGCGATGGTGCCGTCCCCGCGACCGTTCCGGCCGCGATGCCCGCGGCAACCAGAACCGCGGTGGTTGCTCGTTTGAGAACGCTCATTCGATGTGCCTTCCTTGATTCTCTGTCGCTTCTCGAACTTTCGAGGGTGTACCGGGACTATCGACCAACACTTGGCGAAGTGTTACGCACTCCACAGCACAATCCCAGGAAACCAGATCATTCGTTATGCAAACTTCATGCGCCGGCGCCACACCGAGGTGACAACACGACGGTTGGTAAGGTGACCCTATGTGCGCCGACTTGCGGGAATTCCCCTGCTCATGGCCGTCTTGGCGCTGCTGCTGTGCGGTTCGGTCGCCATCGGCACCCTGGAGGCACCGTTTGACGACGTCTGGGCCAGCTTCACATCCGGGTGCTCGCAGATCTGGGCGGCACTGACCGATCTGCGCATGCCTGCGGTGACACGTGAATCCCGCCTGGACGGCATCGTCTGGGATCAGCCCGTCCCGCGGACCCTGCTCGGTCTGTTCGTCGGACTCGCCGTCGGTGCCGCCGGCGCCATCACCCAGGGGCACACCCGCAACCCGATCGCCGATCCCGGCATGCTCGGCGTCAACGCGGGTGCCGCCTGCGCGGTGGTCGGCGGCATCTATCTCCTCGGCATCCAGAGCCCCATCGCGTTCACCTTCTTCGGGTTGATCGGCGCGATCATCGCCGCGTCGGCCGTCTTCGGATTGTCGGCGCTGAGCGGTGCGAGTCCGTTGACCCTGGTCCTGGCCGGTACCGGACTGACCGCGACGCTCACGGCGGTCACGTCGGCGATCGTGCTGGTCGACTCCAACTCGCTCGACGCCTGGCGGTTCTGGAGTGTCGGTTCCACCGCCGGACGCGGCTTCGACGTGTTCTGGGCCAGTCTTCCGTTCATCGTCGTCGGACTCGTCCTGGCGCTGGCCAGCGGCTTCTTCCTGAACGTGTTGAGCCTGGGCGACGACATGACCAAGGCGCTCGGATCGCGGGTGGCGATCATCCGGGTGGTCGGCATCGTGGCGATCACCTTGCTCATCGGTGCGGCTACCGCGGCGTGCGGCCCGATCGTGTTCCTCGGACTCGTCACCCCGCACATCGCGCGGGTCTTCACCGGCTCCGACTACCGCTGGATCATTCCCTATTCCGCGCTGCTCGGCGCCATCCTGCTGGTCGGCTGCGACATCCTCGGACGCGTGATTGCCCGCCCCGGCGAGGTGCAGGTGGGCGTGATGCTCGCCTTCATCGGCGCACCCTTCCTCATGTACATGGTCCGCAAACAGAAGTTGTCGAGCGTATGAGCACCAAACGCCTGGCGGCGTCGCGCACGATCAGTGGCCGGCGGATCGAGGTCTCGTGGCTGCTACGTCCCCGCATGCTGCTGGTCTGCGCCGGGGCCGCCGTACTGGTCCTGCTGCTGTTCCTCATCAACATCGGTACGAGTGACTACCCGCTGACCCCGATCGATGTCATCCGTATCCTCCTCGGCGGCGGACGCCGGGTGGAGAACGTGGTGGTCTTCGACGTCGCGCTGCCCCGGGCACTGGTCGCGCTCCTCGTCGGATTCGGACTCGGCCTGTGCGGCGCGCTGACCCAGTTGATCGCGCAGAACCCGCTGGCCACCCCTGACATCCTCGGCATCACCGCGGGTGCGAGCGCGGCCGCGGTGGCCGCAATCGCCTTCGCCACCAGTTGGGGCGCGGTCTTCGCCGACATCGGGGTGCCGACCTCGGCGCTCATCGGTGCGCTGGCGACCGCACTGGTGATGTATCTCCTGGCGTGGCCGGGCCGCAAAGGTGGCGCCGGCGGGCTGTCCACCCGGGGAGTCAACCCGTTCCGGTTGGTGCTCATCGGTGTCGGCATGACGTGGATGCTGCAGGCCGCGACGAGCTTCCTGCTCACCCGGGCCGAGATCAACGACGTCGCGCGCGCCCAGGTGTGGCTCGTCGGCTCGGTCTCCAACGCGACGTGGTCCAAGGTGTGGCCGGTGGCCGGTGGGGTGGCCGTGGCGATCGTCGTCGTGATCGCACTCTCCCGGCAGATCGATGCGCTGAGCCTCGGACCCGATCTCGCGCGCGGCCTGGGGATCCGCACCGGGGCCGTCTCGACGGTCGTGCTGCTGCTGGCCGTCGTCGTCAGCGCGTTGTCGGTGTCGGCGGCCGGGCCGATTGCCTTCGTCGCCCTGCTCGCCCCGCAGATCGCGATGCGCGTCACGGGGTCGGCGATACCCACCCCGCTCGCGTCGGGTCTGCTGGGCTCGATGCTCGTCGTCGGCGGCGATCTGCTGTGCCGCTCGGGCCTGCCCGACGTGATCCCGTGGTTCGGCGACATCGGCTCCGCCGGAGTTGCGGTGCTGTCCCTGCTCGCCGTCGTCGGCGGTCCGGTGATGATGGTCGCGGTCCTCGTGGCGCCGCTGCTCGCCGGGGCCGCCGACATGCTCAACGGTCTTCCGGTTGGCATCGTCACCGCCGCGCTCGGCGGCCCGTTCCTCATCTACCTGATGGTCACCATGTCCCGAAAGGCCACCGCATGAAAGGCATCACATGAGCCGCCTCGTCGCCGAGGGCCTGTCCGTCGGATACGACGATCGGATCGTCATCGCCGACCTCGATCTCGCCATTCCCGACCATCAGATCACGACCCTCATCGGCCCCAACGGATGCGGAAAGTCCACGCTGCTGCGCTGTTTGGCCAGATTGCTGCCGCCCCGCGCGGGCACCGTCCTTCTCGACGGCGTCGACATCAATCACGAGAAGCCCAAGAAGGTGGCGCGCACGCTGGCGATCCTGCCCCAGAACCCGGTTGCCCCAGACGGTTTGACGGTCACCGATCTGGTTCGACGCGGCCGGCATCCGCATCAGCGGTGGTATCAGCAGGCCTCCGACGCCGACGAGGCCGCCGTTCGCGAGGCGATGGAGCTGACCAACACCCTCGATCTCGCCGACCGTACGCTCGATGCACTCTCCGGCGGTCAGCGGCAGCGCGTGTGGATCGCACTCACCCTGGCCCAGGGCACCGACCTTCTGCTCCTCGACGAGCCGACGACCTATCTGGACCTCGCCCATTCAGTCGACATCCTCGATCTCGTAGCCCGGCTCAAACGCGAACACGGCAAGACCGTCGTCATGGTGCTCCATGATCTGAATCTCGCTGCGCGCTACTCGGATTCGCTGATGGTGATGAAGAACGGGACGATCGTCACCCAGGGCGACCCGACCGACATCATCGACGCCGGTCTCTTGTCGGACGCCTTCGGCCTGCGCGCACATGTGATGACGGACCCGGTCTCGGGTGGACCGTTGATCGTGCCGCTGTAGCCGTGATCGGTTGAGCAAGACGACGATCGGGCCGGACCGATGTTGGCCCGACCCGATCTGTCGCACAGCGATCTTCGTCTTACGGTGTGTTCCACCACGTCCAGAACGCGCGGACAGTCTCGCCCCGCTTGCTGCCCTTGCCGCAGTTGCCGTAGCCCATGTTGGCACCGACGACCGCGCCGATACCGGCACCGAGAATCCAGCCGACGATGAAGAACAGGCCGATGAGGCCGCCGATCACCGCACCGGCGATCACGGTGGGAGCGGCGCAACTCCAGTTGTTGTTCGCCTTGGCGACCATGTCGTTGTAGGCCTGCGCCTTGGTCAGACGCTGCTTCTTCTTCGCCACGTTGTGCCGGGCGACCTGCGGAACCAGCTCCACCGAGGTGCCCTCGGCCGACACCTTCGCCGTCATCGGCACCACCCGGTCGGCGGCCTTGACGTGGCGCAGGTCGATGCGCTCGGTCGTCACGCCCGACGCGTCGACGACCCGCAGCACGTCACCGGTCCGGGCGAAAACGCTTCCGTCGGTGAGCTTTACCAGAATGGTCCCGTAGTCGGCCCCGACCAGCGAGACCTTCGCGACACCCGCATCGAGTGCCGGGCGTGATGTGGTGTCAGCCGGTGCCGCATAAGCGGTCCCAGTAGGAATCACCAGTAGCGCAATCACACCCGCCGCGAGCAAACCCAGAATCGAAGCGAAACGCTTCATGTTTTCCCCTTCCCATGACCTGCAGCCATATCTGCCGCAGCCTCGCTACTACATCACAGGTTGCTCTCAGATTCACAACCGGAGGTCACAGTTCGTCCGATCGGAGGACCGAGACGCCCCAGAAAACGCAGAAAAGGCAGGGCGGCTATCGGTACGAGCACTCCCGCGGGAATCCACAACGCGCCCACCCTGATCCATCCGTCACCACGCGAAAGCTCCGGATGTCCAGATGCCGGTCGCGATCAGCGCCGCCAGCAGCTCGATGCCCATCGTGATCGCGGCAGCCTTGATCGCCGCGACCGTCCCCCGCCAGGCCGCGCGGCCGTCACGGGTACGGACGAGTTCGGTTGCCGCGGCGCCGACGATGAACCCGAGAAACAGACCGATCACCGGGACGACGAAGAAGCCCACGATCCCGACCAGCCCACCCACGATGATGGTGATGTTGGGGATGCCGCCGGACCGCAGCGTGCGACCGGCGAGAAAGTACTTCACCACCTCGCCGATGGCGAGCACCACCGCCGCGACCGCGAACACCGCCCACGCCCAGCCGCCGACGATCACCGCCCACACCAGGATCGCGCCGCCGACAAGCAGCGTTCCCGGCAGGATCGGGATGACGATACCGAGGAGTCCGATCAGGATCGCCGCGGCGACCAGCAACTCTCCGTAAAGGGGCACCGGCGCAGGGCGTTACGCGCTCGGGGCCGGCGGCGACGCCGAACTGTCCGGCTTGCGCAACGAGGGCGCGGGCCGCTCGGGTGCGGGTGCGCCGTCGACGGCGGCTTCGGTCCGATCGGCCGCACCGACCCGGATGCCGGGCTGCCGGCCTGCGGCGGGTGGTCGAGCCGGGCCACCGGGGCCACCGGGGCCACCGGGAGCAACGGGAGCGCCGGGCCGGACGGGCGGCGGCACCGGCGGACGACCGGGCGCCGGCCGGGGTCCGGGTCGGGCGGAACCTGGCCCGGGAGGTGGCGGTCCGGCAGGTCCGGGAGGTGGCGGTCCGGCAGGTCCGGGAGGCGGACCGACGGGCGGACGTCCACCACCGACGGGCGCGCCGGGACGCACCGGAGGCGGAGGGCCCGGTCGGCGAGGCGGCATCGGCGGCGGAACCACACGACGCTGCGCCGGACGTCCGGAGACGGGCGAGACGATCGACGCCGCACGGACAGCACGCTCGCGGGCGGTCTCGATGTCATCGGCGGTGGCGGTGACCACGCCCATCCGCCGGCGGTGGTAGCTCTCCGGTTTGCCGAAGAGCCGAATGTCGGTCTCCGGCACGGTGAGTGCCGCGGCGACATTCTCGAAGCCGATTGCCGGCTCGTCGATCTGACCGTAGATCACCGCGGAGGCCCCCGGGGAGGCCAGCGTGACGTCGACCGGCAGGCCGAGAATGGCACGGGCGTGCATCTCGAACTCACTCAGTCGCTGGGTCGCCAGGGTCACCAGCCCGGTGTCGTGCGGGCGGGGACTGACCTCGGAGAAGTAGACGTCGTCGCCCTTGACGAACAGTTCGACGCCGAAGACGCCTCGGCCACCCAGCTTTCCGTCACCGAGCCCGGTAGCGATCCGCGCCGCGATCGACGTCGCCGCGGCCATCGCGTCGGAGCTCATCTCGTGCGGTTGCCAGCTCTCCACGTAGTCGCCGTTGACCTGCTGATGCCCGATCGGGGCACAGAACACGGTGGTCATCCGCCCGGTCCGCGGGTCCACGCAGCGGACGGTCAGCAGGGTGATCTCGTAGTCGAACTCGACGAAGCCCTCGACGATCACGCGTTCGCTGCGCACCCTGCCGCCCGAGGCGGCGGTCTGCCACGCGCTCTCGAGGTCGTCGGGAGATTTCACCACCGACTGGCCCTTGCCCGACGACGACATCACCGGCTTCACCACGCACGGATAGCCGATCTGCTCGGCGGCGACCCGAAGTTCGGCGAGCGAGTCGGCGAACAGGTACGGCGAGGTGGGCAGCCCGAGTTCCTCGTCGGCCAGGCGGCGGATGCCCTCCCGGTTCATCGTCGCCATCACGGCCGACGCGGTGGGTATCACCTCGGTGAGCCCCCGTTCGGCGGCGCTGACCAGGGCTTCGGTGGCGATCGCCTCGATCTCGGGCACCACGTAGGCGGGCTGGTACTTGTCGATGACCGCGAGCACGGCGTCCGGGTCGGTCATGTCGATGACCTCGGCGTGGTGGGCGACCTGCTGCCCCGGTGCGTTGTCATACCGGTCGACGGCGATGACCTCCACCCCGAGCCGCTGGAAGGCGATCACCACCTCTTTGCCGAGTTCACCGGCGCCGAGCAGGAGCACCTTGGTGGCCGTCGGGCTCAGCGGTGTGCCGAGAATGTCGGGCGGGCCGACCGTCGCAGGCGGGACCGGTGGCGCCGACGGAGCAGGCGGGACCGGCGGGGGCGCCGGCGAGGATGCCGGTGAATCCGCATCGGGCGCAGGGGTGGCCTCGACGTGTCGCGCGGCGCCGTCACCGGCCGCGTTGTCGCTGTTCGACGTCATTCCCAAATCCTACTTTCCTCGTGACCGCTCACCCCATCACCTCGTGCCGGTAGCACCAACGCCACACCTCACCCGGTTCGGCCGACCGCATCACCGGATGCCCGGTTTGCTGGAAGTGGGCGGTGGCGTGCCGGCGCGGGCTGGAATCGCAGCATCCGACGTGACCACACGTCAGGCACATCCGCAGATGTGCCCAGTGATGTTCGCCGAGTTCCACACATCCCTCGCAGGCGCGAGCGTCGCCCGACCGGGGCTGCGGGTCGCCCGCCGGGTCGATGCCGATCTCGCCGAGCTCGGCGCATCTCGCGGTCGGGGTCGTCCCCGAACTCGCTGCGCGATCCGACGCCGATGCACGCTCTCTGCGGAAGATCTTCATGGCGACCATTATTGCTGCCCGTTACTGTTCGACGAGTGAGTGCAGAGCTGCTGCTCGTCGCGGTCGCGGCAGTCCCGATCGCGGCGCTGTGCCGACGCTACGGGTTGTCGGCCCCCCCTGATCCTGGTCACCGTGGGTCTGGCGGTGGGCTGGATTCCGGGGATGCCGGAGGTGATGCTCGACCCGGATCTGGTGTTGTTCCTGATCCTCCCGCCGTTGCTGTACTCCGCGGCCCAGGACAGCTCGTACCAGGCCATCCGCGCCAATCGCCGGGCCATCGGGCTGCTCGCCGTCGGGCTGCCGCTGGTGACGACGGTCGTCGTCGGGCTGGTCGCCTGTCTGACCGTGCCGCACCTGCCGTTGGCCGCCGCGATGGTGCTCGGGGCCGTCGTCGCGCCACCGGACGCCGTGTCGGCGCAGGCCATCGGACGTCGCCTCGGCCTGCCCCGACGGATCATGACGCTGCTCGGCGGGGAGAGTCTGCTCAACGACGCGACCGCGCTCACCGCGTTCCGGATCGCGCTCGCGGCCGCGGCCGGCGTCACCGCCTCCCTTGCCGAGGGCCTGTTCACGTTTGCCGCCGCAGCGATCGGCGGGGTCGTCGTCGGACTTGTCATCGGCGTCGCGGTGTCCTGGCTGCGGACCTGGCTCGACGATCCGCCGATGGAAACCGCGATCGGCATCATGGTGTCCTTCGCGACGTACTTCGTGGCCGAACACGTCTACGCCTCGGGTGTCATCGCAGTGGTCACCGTCGGATTGTTCCTGGGTCAGCGCTCGGTGCGCCTCGGCTACGCCACCCGACTACAGGACGAGGCCGTACGCAAGTCCATCGACGCCATCCTGGAAGCCTTCGTCTTCCTTCTCATCGGCTTGCAGTTGCCGTTCCTCATCCGCGGGCTGGCCGGCGAGTCGTGGGTTCAGATCGCCGTCGACGCAGCCGCCGTCCTCGTGGCAACCATCCTCGTGCGGTTCTGCTGGATCTATCCGGCGACATATCTGCCACGCCTGTTCTCCGCGAAGATCCGTGCGCGCGAACCGCTTCCCAAGCCAGGCTGGGTGTTCGTGGTGTCCTGGTCGGGTATGCGCGGGGTGGTGTCGCTCGCAGCCGCCTTCGCCATCCCGCTGACCGTCGATTCCGGCGACGCCTTCCCGGCGCGCCCGGAGATCCTGTTCCTCACCTTCGTGGTGGTAGTCGGAACACTGCTCATCCAGGGCACCACCCTGCCGTGGGTCATCCGTCGGCTCGGCGTATCCACCGACGACGATGCCGCCGATCGACTCGCCTTCGCCGCCGCGCAGGACCGGGCCACCCGGGAGGCCGATCAGATCCTCGACCGCTACGCCGCCGAGATCGACGACGACGATCCGCGCCGCCTCCAGGTGGTCATGTTGCGCAAATGGGTGATGACGCAACGCAATGCGGCATGGGAAGAACTGGGGCCGGGATCCGAGACCGTCGGTGAGAGCCCCACCGCCGCCGGCCTTCGCATGCGGCTCGAGATCCTGAAGACCCAGCGGAAGGTCTTCCTCGAGGAGCACGCGCAGGGCCGCATCGACGACGATGTTCTACGAATGGCGTTGCGGCAGCTCGACTTCGCCGAAGCGCAGACCGACCGGGAGGCATGATTGCAGTGGCAGCAGAGCACGAGACATCGCCGTATGGGGCACAGTGGTATGGGCGGCGGGGTGCTGCTGCTGTCGCTGGTGGTGTGGGTCGTCATCGACGCGGTCATGATGTTCACCGGCGCGGTCCGCGACCGGAACAGCCGCCCGCTTCGGTGATCCGCGCGTTCGGCGCGGTCGTCCGGCGCGTCGCCGCGTCGTCGACGGTTCAGCGGTCCTTCCGATGACTGACGACGGGCCGCTGACGGGTGTCCTCTGGAATAGTCCCGAGGTGACGTGTCCGGGGCCCATTTTCAGTCATCCGCGTCGCGCCCCTGGCCCAGGCTCTTGATCTGCGCCAGCCGCGCCGCGAAGTCGGCCATCCCGTCGATGACCGAGAAGCGGCCGCCGCGGAGCCCGAGTGGACGATCGCGCAGACGGCACCATCGGGACCTGTCCCCACGTCGTTCGACCGACCGACGAAGCTCTCGGTTCTGTCGTAGGCCCTTGTTACGTTCAGCGGCTTCGCATCCGTCGGACAGGGAGAACGACCATGACCACACACCACACCGAATCGCCTGAGCTGTGTTTCAACCTCTGGGCCTTCGCCGACGAGAAGACGAGCGTGATCCGCCGGATCAGCGGCAAGCCGTACGTGCTCGACGGCACCGACATCGAGAAGACGGCGCTACTGCGCGCGCTGTCCGCGTCGGATTTCCTGTCCGTCGCACAACGACCGGTGCCGGCACGACATCACATCGTCGGCCCGGCCGGCCGAGCCATGGACGGCGCCGTCCTGCCTCATCAGCTCGACGACGTCGCCGGCGTCTTCGGACCGTTGCTCGACGAACTGTCGGTGCTCCCGATCCACCTGCGTCATGTGAACGGGCGCCACGAACAGTGGCGCCTGCCCCACGTCGATGCACCTCTCTACGTGCTGACCGTGATCGTCGAAGGCGCCGACGGCAGACGGGAACCTCAGCTGGAGGCACACAGTGGTTGATCGACGGCCTCAGACCACCGCCGCATACACCACCGTCTCCTCGGTACGTCCGCGAAGTGACGTGGATTCCTGTCTTTCCCAACGCTTGTCCTCGTCACCAGACGCGGCCTCGACCGCTCGCCCCGACGCCAGCGGACGGCGCGGGTCCCGCTTGGCCAGCTCCGAGAGCCGCGCGCTCTCGTTGACCGGGTCACCGATCACGGTGTACTCGAATCGTTCGATGGCGCCGACGTTTCCGGCTACGACATGCCCGTGGCTGACGCCGATACCGGCGGAGAGCTCGGGTACCTCCGACGCCAGATCTGCGGCGATCTGGCGGGCCGTCGACAATGCCGCCCCCGCCGCATCGTCGAGGGTGATCGGCGCGCCGAAGATGGCCAGCACCGCATCGCCCTCGAATTTGTTGACCAGCCCCCGGCGTTCCTCCACCGCGCGCACGATCACCGCGAAGAATTTGTTGAGGATCTCCACGACTTCCGTCGGACTTCGTTCCGTGGCAAGGGTTGTGGACCCGATGACGTCGACGAACAGGGTGGCGACCACACGTTCGGTGCCGCCCAGTTCGGGGTCGGAGGTGAGCGCGGCCTCGGCCACCTCGTGGCCCACGTGCCGGCCGAACAGATCGCGCATCCGTTCGCGCTCGCGCAGACCGCTGACCATCGCGTTGAATCCCACCTGCAGGTCACCGAGCTCGGTGCCGTCGTAGACCACGATCTCGGCACCCTCGAGATCACCGGCCCGCACCCGGTTCATCCCGGCACGCACGCTGCGGATGGGACCGGTGATGCTCAGACTGGACAGGAAGGTGAGCAGCAAGCCGGTGAACAGCGCGGTGAGACCCAGGACGGTGACACCGATGAACAGATCCAGTTTGGTGGTTTCCCGGCGGCCGAGTCCGAAGGCCACCACCAGCAGGATGCCGACGATCGGGATACCCGATCCGACACTCCACGACACGATGGACCGCGACCGCACGCCGCTGCGTTTACGGCGGTGGTAACCGGCGCTGATGATGTCGGCGGCGACCGGGCGCAACGTGAAATCGATGAGAAGGTAGGCGATCGCCACTACTACGACGCCCGACATCCCCACCACGAAGACCGTCTTGGGGATCAGCTCCGGCTCCACGATCCCGTACATGATGGTGAACATGACGGTGGCGATGAGCCACAGCGCGCCCTGCACCGCGGTGAGCCGCCAGGGCACCCGCTGCGCCTCGCGGGCATCGCGTGCGGTGGGCGGCCGGTCCCGAATGGCCCACTGCAGGTCACGGACCACCACCACCGTGCCCCAGCCGATGCCGACCACGAACGCGGCGGCGACATAGATGGGCAGCGCGATGAAGTTGACCCACCACAGGTCGGCCCTGAACACCGACGGCTGGGGGATGCCCACCGCGGCCAGCGCGATGGCGACGATGGCGCCGAAGAGATTGGCGACCACGATCGAGGCGGTCAGCAGCGTCTGGATTCGAACACGCTGCTTGACGCTGCTCTCGTCGGCTGACCCGAGCAGGATCGACCCGTAGTCGCGGCTGCCCCTCCTGGCACGCATGGATGCAAGCTTCTCACGCCCGACGCTCGCCAACCGCCATTACCTGCGGCCGATTGGACCGGAACGCTCAATCGCACAACTACCCTGAGTTCATGGCCGCGCCGGATTCCGCCGATCGACGCACCGTGGTGGCGCAGTTCGAGACCGCGCTCACGCGAGCACGATCCGACGACGACGCGCCGGGCACCCTGGTCCTCACCGCCGGTCCCGGCACCGGAAAGACGCACACATTGCGCGCGCTGATGCCACGCCTCGGTTCGACGGTACGTTTTGCCGGGGCCGACGAGTTGTCGTGGCGTCAGCCCTTCGCGGTGGCCGTCGACCTCCTCGGCGTGGATCTACCGCAACCGATTCCGGACGGATTCGCCGATGACCTCTACGCGCGGGTCGACGCGTTGTGCGCCTCGGGGCCGGTGGCCCTGATCGTCGACGACGCCCATCACGCCGACGCCGCCAGCCTCGATCTGGTGTTCCGGCTGGCCGGCGCCACCCGCCATCTGCCTCTGACGGTGATCCTCGGTCGGCGCCGGTTGCCCGAGCGGGAGTTGCTGACCCGCCTGCTCCTGCGGCCCGGGGTGTCCGAATGGTCACTGCCACCGATGTCCGACGCCGAACTCGAGCTCGTCGCGCGCGAATTCCTCGGCGCCGCACCCGATCCCGCATTGCAGTCTCTGCTGCAGACGTCGGGTGGCAACCCGATGCACGCCATCTCGATGCTGCGTTCACTCCGCCAGTCCGGGCAGTTGCACGTCGAATCCGGAACGGCCACCGTCGAACCCGAAGCCGGGACCGCCACGTCGTCGGACACCACCGAGATCAACGAGGGCCATCTGGCGCTGCTCGACGCCGACGCGCGGGCGCTCACGCAGAAACTAGCGGTGGGGCGGACCGGCAACCCTGACCGATCTCGCCGACCTCGACGGGACGAGGGCGGCCGCGCTGGTCGGGGCCGCCCAGACCTGCATCGACGCCGGCATCCTCGCCACCGACGACGCCGGAGCGCTCACCTTCACCCACGACCTCTACGCCGAGGTGACCTATCGCCGACTCGCGCCGGCGTTGCGTACGGTGCTGCACGACGCCGTCGCCGACCATCCCTCGACCCGAACCAAACCGCAGGTCATCGCCCATCACGCCATCGCAGCGGGTGGCGACGGCCCACGGGTCACCGCAGCCGTCCGCCGTGCCGAATCCGACCTCGGCGCCACCCCGGCAGTGGCCGTCGACCTGCTCGACAGCGTCGCGACCCACCACGCCCCGGCGGCCTACGGCCTGCACGTCGACCTGGCCACCGCACTGGCCCGGTCCGGGCAGCTGACCCGCGCATCCCAGGTCGCTGCCGAGGGACTGGCGATCGCCACCGACGTCGACGAGATGAGTCAGCTGCTGAGGATCAGGCTCTTCGCGCTGACCACCAAGGGCGACACCGAGCGCGCCCGCGAACTCATCGACGAAACGCTGCGGCTTCCCGTCGGCGACGATGTGGCGCAGGCCCTCGACGACCTGCGCTCCTATCTCGGGGTCCTCGACGGCGCGGCGCCGGTGCCGCAGACCCCGTTCTTCGACGTCGCGCGGGAGGCGGAGACCCGTTCGGTGCCGGGTCTCATCGGCGAGGGTCTGCGCCGCTTCGTGCTCGGCGACGGCGACGAAGCGTTGCGCCTGACCCTCATCGCCTCCCGCCGGCAGGACGCCGAAGCCGAGTCGCCGGTATCGGCCAACTCGTCGGCCTACATCTGGCCATCGCTGGTCCAGAACTATGCCCACGGTCCGGCCGCGGCCGCCGCGCTGCTGTCCACGGTGACCGGCCTGCGCACGCGCCGGGGTGCGGACTGGATGACCGCATTTCACGAATTCACCCAGGGCGGAATCGAATTCGACCTCGGCCACCTCGACGACGCCGCCGCCACCTGGAACACCGGACTGGAGCGGGCCGCCTCCGCGGACCTGGGCTGGACATCGATGGTGGAGGGTGGTCAGGCCATGCTCGAGGTACTCCGCGGCGATCTCGCCGCCGCGGCCAACCGCCTCGACGACTGGGAACGCGGCGGCCTACCCGATCAGTTCGGCTGGCCGGTCACCATCGCCGCCCGCGCACTGTTGCTGGAGGCGACCCGCAAGTTGCGCCCCGCCGCCGAGACCGCGACCACCGCCTGGGAGCGGGCGGTGTCGCGGCGGGTGTACGTGTGGCTGCCATCCGTCGCCGTGGCCTGCGCCCGGATCGGTATCCGGGCCCGCGACCACGACCTCCTGCGCAGCATCGTCGACGGCCTCGACGCGATGCCGCACCCGCCCAGCCAGGCAGCTGCCGGTCCGGTGGCGCTGGCCCGCGCCATGTGCACCGTCACCCTCGACGACGCCGATCCGGCCTCGATCGTCACCGCGGCGACCCGCGCCGCCGACCAGGTGCACGACCTCGGCGACGTACCTGCGCAGGCCGCTGCCCTCGAGGAGGCCGCCTGCGCGTCGGCGCTGCTCGGCGACAAGGTCTCCGCCCGGTCGTCGGCGTTGCGCGCGCTCACGCTCACCCAGGGCATGTCGGCACAGACGGCGACGACGCGCATCACCTCGCGGCTGCGGCCCCTGGGGCTACGGCTCGACCCCACCGTGGTGCGCGAACGTCCCCGGCACGGCTGGGAGAGCCTCACCCGGACCGAGGTGACCGTCGCCGAACTCGTCGCCGCCGGCCTCTCGGGTGCGCAGATCGCCGAGCGGTTTGTTCATCTCCACCCGCACCGCGCAGACCCACGTGTCACATGCACTGGCCAAGCTGGGACTGCGTACCCGCGTCGAGCTGGCCGCCCACGTCGCCGGGCGCTGACCGGCCAGGTTGCGTTGGCTACCGGTCGACCGCGCGCACGCGCCGATGGCACCGAAATCTCCGTCATGACGCAGATGATCGCGCCACCGCGGCGGGCGAAGGTGGATACACCCCCACTTCACCCCGTCCCGAGGAGAACACCATGAATCCCATGTCGATGCTGCTGGGCCTGGCACCCTGGTTCGTCTTCGCCTTCGTCGCCGAACGCCTCGGCGCCGACCACGTCGCCATCGCCGCCCTGGCCGCCTGCGCCCTGGCACTCGCCATCACCCTGTACGGGGTGGTGCGCGGCACCGGTTGGAAGATCCTCGACGTCGCCGGCGTCATCCTGTTCGGCGTCATCGCGGTCGTCGGATTCGCCGGCGGTCCCGGCGTCGATGCGGCTCTCGTCTTCTTCGGACGTGGCGGTTCGGCCTTCGTCCTCGCCGCGGTGATGGCGGTCTCCGCGTTCACCGTCCCCTTCACCGAGCAGTACGCACGCGAGACCGTGGACCCGCAGTACTGGGGATCGCCGATCTTCCGAGCCAAGAACCGGCAGATCTCGTTGCTGTGGGCCGGAGCCGTCGCGTTGATGGGCTGTGCACATGTCGTCGCCGGCGTGCTTGCCGACGCCGCGTCGGTCTCCGGTGCGCATCCCGGCAACGTCCTGCTCAACTGGGTGATCCCGATCGCGCTGATCGTGTTCGCCGCCAAGCGGACTCGCGTCATCGCCGAACGGTCGAACCCCGAGCCGGCACCGGCCACCGCTGCCTGATCCCACCCGAATCCGCTCTGCCTTACCCAATCACCACACCAGTTACCAGGAACCCTCATGACCACCACGCACGTACCCGCCCCCGTCGATCTCGACCGATCCCCCTATCTGACCGGCGTTTTCGCACCACAGCGCACCGAGACCGACGCCGTCGACCTGCCGGTGACCGGACAACTGCCCGACGATCTGCGCGGCAGCTATCTGCGCAACGGCCCCAACCCCCGCTTCGACCCCATCGGCTCCTTCGTCTACCCCATCGACGGTGACGGCATGGTGCACGAGATCAGCTTCGACGGTGGGCGGGCCTCATACCGCAACCGGTTTGTCCGCACACCGATGGTCATCGCGGAAGAGGCTGCCGGACATGCCATCTGGTCGGGTATCACCGACGGCTACACCCCGTCCGCCGACCTGGTGGGCCCGGCGCTGGCCGGCACCTTTCGCGAACTGCCCGACATCAACATCGTCCGCCACGCCGGCCGCCTGATGGCGATGGCCGAGTCCGACCGACCGTACCTGCTGGACCCGGCCGACCTCGCGACGCTGGCCAAGACCGACTGCGACGGTTCGATGCTGGTGGGCTCGACGGCCCACCCCAAGATCGACCCGGCGACCGGTGAGATGGTGCTGTTCAACTACGCCCTCGAGGCCCCGTACCTCACCTGGTCGGTGGTGGGCGCCGACGGTCACACCACCCGCACCCCGACGCCGGTGGACGGTCTGACCGAACCGGTGATGATCCACGACATGGCACTCACCGCGCGCTACATCGTTCTCTTCGTGTGCCCGTTGATCTTTGACATCCCGGCCATGCTGTCCGGCGGGTCGCTGCTGGACTGGCGCCCCGACGACGGCACCCGCATCGCCCTGATCCCCCGCGACGGCGGACCGGTCCGCTGGGTGCACACCGACCCATTCTGGGTGTGGCACTTCGCGAACGCCTTCGACGGCGACGCGAACGCGCCGGATGTCACCGTGGATTACGTCGAGTGGACCTATCCGGGTGGTTTCGCCGATCAACCCCGGCCGGCGGAGTCGGCGTTGACGCGCGCGGTGATCCGCCCCGACGGCACCATCAGCCGAACAGTCCTCTCCGACAACGCGATCGACATGGAGTTCCCCCGCGTCGACGATCGCCTGCTCACCCGCGATCACCACCGCATCGCCTCGGTGGCCAAGGGTCCCCGCGACCGGGGTGCCGCCGACAGTCTGTGGTTCCACGACCTCGCTGCCGACCGGGAGGAGTGCTGGAGCCCCGGCGTCGCCATCGGTGAGCCGATCTTCATCCCGGGCGGCTCCCGCGACTACTGGGGAGCGATCGGCACCGACCCCACCGACATGAGTTCGCGCTTCTATCTGCTTGCCGCCGACGACCCGTCGTCGGGCCCGATCGCCACCGTCGACCTGCCGATCCGGGTACCCGCGGGGCTACACGGAACGTGGGTGGCCGACCGGTGACTCAGACGATCTCGCGGCGCACGATCGTCTGATCCCGTCCGGGTCCCACGCCGATACACGAGATATGTGCTCCGGCAAGGTCTTCCAGTCGCAGGATGTAATCCTGGGCGTTGCGGGGCAGATCGTCGAAGCGCGTGCACTGCGAGATGTCCTCCCACCAGCCGGGCATCTCCTCGTAGATGGGCTTGGCGTGATGGAACCCGGTCTGCGTCATCGGCATGTTCTCCACCCGCTCGCCGTCGACCTCGTAGGCCACGCAGATCGGGACGGTGTCGAGGCTGGAGAGCACGTCGAGCTTGGTGAGGAAGTAGTCGGTGATGCCGTTGACGCGGGTCGCGTATCGCGCGATCACCGCGTCGAACCACCCGCAGCGCCGGGCGCGGCCGGTGGTGACGCCCACCTCGCCACCGGTCTTGGCCAGGTAGGCACCCCATTCGTCGAACAGTTCGGTCGGGAACGGTCCCGACCCGACCCGCGTCGTGTAGGCCTTCAGGATGCCGAGCACGGTGGTGATCTTGTTGGGCCCGATCCCGGCGCCCACCGCGGCACCGCCGGCCGTCGGATTCGACGACGTCACGTACGGATAGGTGCCGTGGTCCACGTCGAGGAGGGTGCCCTGCGAACCTTCGAGCAGCACCGTCTCACCCGCTTCGAGGGCCTGGTTGAGGAGCAGCCGGGTGTCGGCGATGCGGTGCTTGAAGCCTTCGGCCTGGCCGAGTACCTCGTCGACCACCTGCGCGGGTTCCAGCGCACGACGGTTGTAGATCTTCACCAGGATCTGGTTCTTGAGCTCAAGCGCCGCCTCGACCTTCTGGGTGAGGATCTTCTCGTCGAGCACGTCGGCGACCCGCACCCCGACGCGGGCGATCTTGTCCTGGTAGCACGGGCCGATGCCGCGCCCGGTGGTGCCGATCTTGTTGTTGCCGAGAAAACGTTCGGTGACCTTGTCGATGGCCACGTGGTACGGCATGAGCAGATGCGCATCGGCGGAGATCATGAGGCCGCTGGTGTCCACGTCGCGGTCCTCGACGCCGCCCAGCTCGGTCAGCAGTACCCCCGGGTCGACGACGACGCCGTTGCCGATGACGTTCTTGACGCCGGGAGTGAGAATGCCCGACGGGATCAGGTGCAGCGCGAAGGTCTCGCCGCTGGGCAGCACGACGGTGTGCCCGGCGTTGTTGCCGCCCTGATAGCGGACGACCCAGTCGAGTTTGCCGCCCAGGAGGTCGGTGGCTTTACCCTTGCCCTCGTCGCCCCACTGGGCTCCGATAAGCACGATCGCGGCCATGTCGGGTGCTCCTTTGATGTGACGCCCACGAATAGTCAGCGCTGAACGCAGCGCTGGACAACCTGATCAATCCTACTGGTTGGGGGCGGTGGATACGCTATCCGCGTGTCCTTCGTGCTCATCACCCAGTCCGCGCCCGCCGACGACAAGGCGGCCGCCAAGACCGCTGTCACGGCTGCGTTGCAGGATTCCGGGGTCACCCGGCTGATCGTCGAGCCCCGGGTGTCGACGCGGGTGGCCCCAACCATAGCCGACGAGGCCGACGCCTTCTTCGCGCACGTCCTGGCGGCCCTGATGATCGCCGACCGTCTCGACGTCGAGGTCGCGTTCACCCCGGCCGAGGCCACGACCGCCACCCGACGCTACGGGTTGCCGCACGGCCCGGCGGCGCGTGAGCTGGCCGAACACGGCACGGCCGACACCCTCCCGCTGATCCGCGACGACGCCGCAACCGTCGTCGTCGGCCGGGCACGGCACCTCGGCGCCGAGGGCGCGAAGCTGCACGGCGAGACCTACGTCGACAACGAGCGCCTCTTCGACGGCGAGGTCAAAAGCGTCCTCATCGAGCCGACCGTCGACGAGCCGGGCGTGCGGGCTCAGGTGGAGCGGCTGCTGCTGCCCGGGCGGTGGGTGCACGGCCGGGCCGCCCAGACCGGCGGCACCAATGTGATCGTCGAGCGTGAGGGCATCGTGACCCCGCGTGTGGTCAAGCGTTCCACGTTCTACCGTCATCACGTCGATCTGCGGCTGGTGCGTCCGTGACCGCGGCGCCGATCCGGCCCGGGCTGCGCGACATCGCCCGTGCCGTGCGGCCGGGCCCGATCTTCGTCGGGCTGGTCGCCGTCGCCATCCTCGGTGGCTGGCTGTGCGCACAGGCCGAGCCTGGGCGTAACGCGGTGTCGGTCGGCGGGTCGCTGCTGTTGGTGCTGAGCGGCTGGGTGATCTCGCTGTGTCTGCACGAGTTCGCGCACGCCGTGACTGCCTTCCGCTTCGGCGACCGCAACACCGAAACTCGCGGCTACCTGACGCTCAACCCGATGCGCTACACCCACGTCGGTCTGTCGATCGTGCTGCCCATGCTCATCATCCTGTTGGGCGGCATCGGTTTTCCCGGCGGAGCCGTCTACGTGAATCAGGCCGGGTTCACCCGCGCGCAGCGGACCGCGGTGTCGCTCGCCGGGCCGCTGACCAACATCGTTCTCGGCGCGATCCTGCTCGCCGTGGTTCGCGTACTCGGCGCCGACGCCGGCTACGGGACCGTCGGCGGTCTATGGGTAGGAACCGACGGGATCAATCTGTGGGGCGCGTTGTCGATGCTGGCCTTTCTGCAGTTGACCGCCGCGGTGCTGAACCTGCTGCCGGTACCCGGCTTCGACGGTTATGGCGCCATCGAGCCATATCTGTCCGATCAGACGCGGGCCGCCGCCGCCAAGATCGCGCCGTACGGATTCCTGATCCTGATCGCGCTGCTGTTCATCCCGGTTCTCAACCAGGCGTTCTTCGACGTCGTCTTCTGGATCTTCGGGCTGTCGGGGGTGCCGTCGGCGCTGGCGTCCTACGGCTGGAATCTGTTCGTCTTCTGGCGCTGAACACCAGTGTCCCGTGGGCCCAAATCCTCTCTCCGCCCGGCGCACACGGCGATAGGGTCGAATCGACACCCACGTGCAGGAGGCAGAGAAATGAGTACCCACGACGTTCGCATGGTCGTGCTCTCGACCGACGATCTCGACGAGTCGATCAAGTTCTACAGCGAGACCCTGGGCATGGGCCTGAAGTTCCGCGACGGCACGCATTTCGCGGCTCTCGACGGCGGATCGATCACCCTGGCGCTGGCCACCGCGGTCGACCATCCCATCCACGGGCAGGTCGTCGTCGGGATCAAGACCGATGACGTCGACGGCGCGGCCAAGGCGATCGAGGCCAGCGGCGGCGGCATCGTCAAAGGCCCCTACGACGATGCGCACGAACGTCGCGCCGTCGTCTACGACAACAAGGGCAACGGGCTGGTCTTCTACAGCCCGCTCAACCGCTGACCTCCACCCCACTCCCGAAAAACTAGAACACGTTCTACTATCGGTCGGTGAATACGAGCAGCTTCGTGGATATGGACAAGAAGTCGGTTCTGGTGACCGGGGGTGGCAGCGGCATCGGTGCGGGCGTGGCCGCCACGCTGGCGCAGTGCGGCGCGAGGGTGACGATCGTCGGCCGCAACGCCGAACGCCTCGGCGACACGGCCGAGCGCATCAACGCGCGTACCGGGCGGACCGCGGTACACGCGCATGCCGCCGATGTGACCGACGAGGAACAGATCGCCGCGGCGGTCGCCGCCGCAGCCGGTCACGGCGACGGCCTGCACGGCGTGGTGGCCTGTGCCGGCGGTAGCGAGACCATCGGGCCCATCACCGCGATGGACACCGAGGCCTGGAAGCGCACCGTCGACCTCAATGTGAACGGCACCATGTTCACGTTGAAACACGCAGCGCGCGAACTGGTTCGGGCCGGTGGCGGCAGCTTTGTGGCGATCTCGTCGATCGCGGCGAGCAACACGCACCGCTGGTTCGGCGCCTATGGGGTCACCAAGTCGGCGGTCGATCATCTGGTCGCGCTCGCCGCCGACGAACTCGGCCCGAGCAACGTCCGGGTGAACGGCATCCGGCCCGGACTCATCCGCACCGACCTGGTCACCGCGATCCTCGACGACGAGACGCTGAGCGCCGACTACCGGGTCTCCACGCCACTGCCGCGGATCGGCGAGGTCGACGACATCGCCGCGATGAGCGCGTTCCTGCTCAGCGATCACGCGAGTTGGGTCACCGGGCAGGTCCTCAACGTCGACGGTGGTCAGATGTTGCGCCGCGGACCGGATTTCAGTTCGATGCTCGAGCCGCTCTTCGGTGCCGACGGCCTACGCGGCGTGGTGGCCGAGTAGCACTCACCAGGTGAGCTCGTCGCGGCAGTCATGCTGACGCGCAACCGGATCCACCTGGATGGTGGCGTGGTCGAGGCCGTAGCGCGACAGCACCCCCTGCGCCGCGGCGAGCACCTCGGCGTTGGGACAACTGCTACCGAGGTGCACCGTGGCGACGTCCATGCCGGTGGTCAGTGACCACACGTGCAGGTCGTGCACGTCGTCGACGATGTCGAGTTCGGCGAGGTCATGGCGTAGCGCCTCGACGTCGACGTGGGCCGGCGCCTGCTGATTGAGGATGCGCAGGGCGTCGGTCGCGAGTCGCAGCGCGCGCGGCACCACCCACAGGGCGATGAGGACGGCGACGATGATGTCGGCGTATCCCCAGCCGGTGGTGAGTGCGACGATGCCGGCGATCAGGACACCGACGCTGCCGACCGCGTCGGCGAGCACCTCCAGATAGGCACCGCGCACCGCGATCGATTCCTTGGCGTCGGCCGCCAGCAGCAGCATCACCCCGAGGTTGACGGCCAGGCCGATCAGCGCGACGACGATCAGCGTCAGCCCGGGCACTTCCGGGTAGGTGCCGATGCGCCGTACCGCCTCGTACAACACGAAGGCTGCCACGCCGATCAGCAGGACCGCGTTTGCGACGGCGGTGAACACCTCGGCGCGATACCAGCCGAAGCTGCGCGCATCCGTGGTGCGGCCATGGCGGGCCAGCAGGAGTGCGGCCAGCCCCATCACCAGTGCGACGACGTCGGTCAGCATGTGCCCGGCGTCGGCGATCAGGGCCAGCGAGTTGACCAGGATGCCGGTGATCAGCTCGACGACGAAGAAGCCGCCGATCAGCCCGACGGCAACCGCCATCGGCCAGATCCGACGCGTTCCCGGCGCCGACGCCGCGCCGTGTGAGTGTCCGTGCCCATGCGAATGACCCATAACCACCTCAATATATGCATGGTTTCGCATACATGGCAACAGTCGAATTTAGGTTGGCCTAATACGAGTGGTCAGCGCAGGGTGGCGATTGCCGACGCCCGCCGCATCCCGGCGACCATCATCAGATCGACCAGCAGTGACCGGATCTCGGCCAGCAGTGCCGTCTCGGAGAGATCGGCGTCGGCGACGAGCTCGGCGCGGGCCTTGCGCACGATGGTCCGCAGCAACCTCGTCGCGTCGGTCTCGTCGGGTTCCTCGCCGGGATCGGCCATCATCATCTCGCGCAGGATCTCGAAGGCGCCGGCCAGATCGGACACGATCTCGATCATCTCCGGCCGAACCGGCTCGCCGCGCTGCACCTTCCCCAGTGCGCGCCGGGCGATGATGCGGAAGTTGCGCACGGCGTTGTCGATGGGATCGGCAGTGGCCGAGATGCGCTGGATGCGCATCCGCGAACCCCAGTACAGCGGCGACACCCGCGACACCTCGCGACCTCCCCGCATGTCCGAACGCATCGTGTTGATCGCACCCTGGGTACCGCGAGCGGCCTCCAGCGCCGCGAACACCTCTTTCTCGTCGCCGGTACGGAGACCGACGGCCAGGTGGCGCGCCGCGTCGCGCACCGTTGCGAGGACACCGGCCGCGTCGCGTCGGGCCCGCGATGCCGGGTTGACCGGGAGCAGAGCACCGACCAGGATTCCGATGACCCCACCGATCAGGGCGTCGATCGCACGGTGGAACCCTGCGATACCGCCGGGCGGGAGCAGCGTGGCGACCAGCGCCGCCGACGACCCCGCCTGCATCGGGATGAGCGGTCCGTCGTCGAGGAACACCGCGACTGCCATGGCCAGCGCGACCACCACGACGATCTGCCACGTTCCCGACCCGACCTGGGAGATGAACAGGTCACCGACGAGGATGCCGATGGTCACCCCGCCGACCAGCTCCACCGAGCGTCGCCACCGTTGACTCAGGGACAGGCCCAGCGAGATGACGGCGGCGATGGGCGCGAAGAACGGTAGCTCGTGGTCGAACACCTGCACGGCCACCCACCATGCCGTGCCCGCGGCCAGCGCGCACTGCGTGATCGGGACCAACGACAACCACAGACGCCGGATGCGCTGCCGCAACGGGGCGGGCAGCGTGTTGAAGTACTTCCGCAGCCGGCTGGTCACACCAATCCGAGGTGACCGGCCGCCGTCGGATCACTGTCGTTGAGGAGATCCAGGCAGCGCAGGTATTCGTCCTCCTCGCCGATGGCCTGGGCGGCACGGGCCAGCGCCCCGACGGCGCGCAGGAAACCCTGGTTGGGCTCATGACTCCACGGCACCGGCCCAAAGCCCTTCCAGCCGTGTCGACGCAGTTGGTCGAGCCCGCGGTGATACCCGGTGCGCGCGTAGGCGTAGGCCTCGATCACCTTGGCGATGTCGGGCTCGCCGGTGCCGGCCGCGTCCAGCGCGGCCTCGGCCAGGTGCGCCCAGGCAATGGAAGCGGTCGGATGGGCGGCCGCGACCGTGGCCGCCGCCGCGCCGTTGAGCAGGTCCGATTCGGCCTCGTCGTCGCCGGTGAGTAGTACCGGTTGCGGGCCCAGAAGATCTCCGAATGACGTCACGGTTCCATTCAATCACCGCCGCCCGGCCACCGGACCTGCCTGTATCGACCGGAAGGTCCGATATCGGGCGAACGCCCGAATGCTGTATCACGCCCGCATTCGCTAGGGTGAAGGTCGCAATCGGTCCGTGCGCTCGACGCCGGGGCCTGTCCAGGGTGAGGCGCACCCGAAACGTGGGAAGCGGGGTGGTGAGGTCATGTCGAGAGCCGACGAGCCGAAGGCGGCCGTCACCAAGGCTTTTGCCGCTATCCGGCGCTATGGCGAAGAGCGCCGCAGTCGTCGCACCACGGGTCCCGCACGTCCGGGTGAACACGGTACTGCGCGTGCCGAGGACACCACATCCGACACACCGACGCCCACCACGCCGTCGGCCGCGGAGACGGTGCAGTTCGTCACACCACGGACGCCACCTCCTCCCCACTCATCCACGACCGACACCGCCGCCGATCCGGACGGTGACCGCAGAGAGGGCAACGACCCAGCCGTGCACGATCCCCAGACCGACTTCGCTCCGGACGACACCGCGACAAACGACGCCGCAACAACCGGCACCGACGGCGAGAACACCACCGCCAACGGCACCAAGAAGAGCGCATCGTCCGATGACGCCGTGGCACGCCCGAAGCCCAAGGGCGGCCGGGGCATCGACAGTGCCACCCAGGTGATCCGTCGCGACGATCTACCCGCCGCGGCGGATCTCGACGACCTCGACGACATCGATCCGCTCAGCGATTCCGAGGAAAGCGACAGCTCCGAGAAGCAGTCGCGTCTGGGTCCGAGCGATTCCAAGACGACCGTCATCCGCCGCGAGGACATGCCCGACACGAGTGAACTCGACGATCTCGAGGACATCGATCCCCTCGCCGAGGACGAGGCGGCCGAGGTTGACGAGTCCGCTGACGCCGGTGCCGACGAATCGGATTCGACGAAGACCGCCGCAGTGGCGACCGGGGCGGCCGTGGCCGCCGGTGCCGGTGTCGCCGTCGCAGCGGCTGCGGGTGATGACGAGAAGGCCGACGAGGACGACGGCGCGGAGTCGGCGACCGCCGAGTCCGAGACCACAGATACCGAGACCACAGAGCCCGAGACCGCAGAGTCGGACACCGCAGAAACCGAGACCGCCGACGACACCGGGACTGCCGAATCGGAGACTGCCGAATCGGAGACTGCTGAGGCCGACGCATCGGAGGTCGAGGCGGACGAACCCGCCGACGACGAGACCGCGGACCAGGATTCGGCCGACACGGAGTCCACGGAGGAGGCATCCACCGCGGAGGCCGAGGACGATGAGACTGCGGCTGATGAGACTCCCGCCGAAGACGTCGTAACCGAGGCCGACGCCGACGAGGCCGGTGACACCGACGGCAGTGACACTGACGGCGATGAAGCCGAATCCGATTCCGCCCCAATGGAATCGGAATACGCCGAATCCGCCGCCGACACCCCCGCAACCGCCGAGACAGACACTCCGGACGCCGCCGACGCCGACACGAAGACCGCTGTCATCGAACGCCCTCAGGCGACCGACACCACAGAGCCCGACACCACAGAGCCCGACACCGACAGCGACGCTGACACCACCAAGATCGTGGCCGCAGCAGGTGCCGCAGCCGCAGCGAGCAACAAGACAGACACCACCAAGACAGGCCAGACCGACAAGAGTGCCGGCACCGACGAGCCGGAGTCATCGGACACCGCCACGACGGTCATCAAGCGCCCGCAGGTCGCACAGACCGACACCAAGCCGCAGCCGGAGTCCGCTCCCGCCGACGCGCCGGCGGTTTCCGAGTGGTCGACCGTCGCGCACGAGCCCAAGGTCATCCCGGGAACGTCGACCAAGGCCGGCGAGAAGCGCAATCGCGGCCGGATCATCGCCGCCACCGTCGCGGCCGTGGTGGTCGTCGTCGCGGTGGTCGGCGGCATCTTCGCATTCGTCGCCCTGCGTGAACCGGCCCCGGCCGACGAGGCCGCCGACGCGGCCAACCGGTACATCAGTGCCCTGTCGTCGGGCGACCTGAACACGCTGCGCGAGGTGACCTGCGGCCGTGAGCAGGCCTTCTACCAGAGTCAGCAGCCCGATCAGTACCAGAAGATCTTCAACGCACAGCGCGACCGCAATGAACTGATCAAGTTCGGCGAGATCAAGGCCGTTCGCGTCGACGGGAACACCGCCGTCGTGGAGCTGCCGGTCGCACCCGGTAATCGTCCGCAGGAACAGGAACTCACGACGATCAACCTGCAGAAGTCCGGCGACGACTGGAAGGTCTGCACGCCTCAGTGAGCAAGGGTGCGGCCGATCCCGGCGCAGTCGATCCCCGCGCGGCCCATCCGGGCCCGGTGAACAACCGCGTGGTGGACAGCAGCCCGCCACGCAGCGGCGCGCCGCATTACGAGGCGCGTCCTGTCGACCCGCGACCACTTCCCGCGCGTCCGGCCGCGAATCAGCCCGGACCTCGCCCGACCGGACCGCCGGTGGGGCCGTGGGCCGGCCGGCAGCCACCTCAGCAGCCGGCTCCCCCGCGAGGCCGGGTGTTCACACCACCGCCGCCCCGTCCCGATGCCCGCCCCCCTCAGCCCAATCCCGCTCCCGCACGCCGGGCCGACACCCCGGCCCGGTCCCGCCGGGTCCGCCCGACGACACGCGGTCGGCGGCGCGTCGACCCCGAGGTCGTCGTCGCTGCACTGGTGCTGATCGCACTGGCGGTGGCGGTCATCGTCGGCCTGGCCACCCTCTGACTCGACAGACCGAAACCAAGCGGGCCGCCACGACGATGTCGTGACGGCCCGCGTTGACGGCTGCTGATCAGGCGCTGATCGACTTACCCACCGACTTGAGGTCGGTGCACGCCTCGACGACGCGCTCACTCATGCTGGCCTCGGCCTTCTTGGACCAGACCCGCGGATCGTAGGTCTTCTTGTTGCCGACCTCGCCGTCCACCTTCAGCACACCGTCGTAGTTCTCGAACATGTGCCCGGCGACGGGGCGGGTGTAGGCGTACTGGGTGTCGGTGTCGACGTTCATCTTGACGACGCCGTAGCTCAGTGCTTCCTCGATCTCGCTCTTGAGCGAACCCGAACCGCCGTGGAAGACGAAGTCGAAGGGCTTGGAACCCTCGGCGAGCCCGAGCTTCTTGACCGCGACCTCCTGGCCGGTCTTGAGCACGTCGGGACGCAGCTTGACGTTGCCGGGCTTGTACACGCCGTGCACGTTGCCGAAGGTCGCGGCCAGCAGGTAGTGGCCCTTCTCACCGGTGCCCAGCGCGTCGACGGTCTTCTCGAAGTCCTCGGGCGTGGTGAACAGCTTGTCGTTGATCTCGGCTTCGACGCCGTCCTCCTCACCGCCGACGACGCCGATCTCGCACTCGAGGATGATCTTGGCCGCGGCAGCCTTGGCCAGCAGGTCCTGGGCGATCTCCAGGTTCTCGTCGAGGGGCACGGCGCTGCCGTCCCACATGTGCGACTGGAACAGCGGGTCCTTGCCGGCGTCGACGCGCTCCTGCGAGATGGCGAGCAGCGGACGCACGTAGGTGTCGAGCTTGTCCTTGGGACAGTGATCGGTGTGCAGCGCGATCGTCACGTCGTACTTGGCGGCGATGACGTGCGCGAACTCGGCCAGCGCCACCGCGCCGGTCACCATGTCCTTCACCCCGAGGCCGGAACCGAATTCGGCGCCACCCGTGGAGATCTGGATGATGCCGTCACTGCCGGCGTCCGCGAAACCCTTGATCGCGGCGTTGATCGTCGACGAGGAGGTGCAGTTGATCGCCGGAAACGCGTAGCCCCCCTCCTTGGCCTTCTTGAACATCTCGGAATACTGATCGGGGGTGGCAATAGGCATTTCACGTCCTCCAACCGGATGGGTGTGTAGGTGGATTCACGCGGCTGCACCGCTTGGTTTCGCCGTGTGGGTTCACGCTGCGAGTTGGTCACTCCTGTTCAGTATGTCAAGACCGTTGCGCCGCCGCGCACACACCGTCGCCTCGCACCAAGGAAACCCTCAGGAACCGCCAGGTACCCTTGGGTCCCGTGACAGACTTCGCTTTTGCCGCAAATACGACAAACCTGGCTTTGCTGCCGGGTTTCCTGGATCCGGTCAACCTCCTGAACTCCTTCGGCACCTGGATCCTGGCCGGATTGCTGCTGGTCGTGTTCATCGAGTCGGGACTACTGTTTCCGCTGCTTCCGGGTGACTCGCTGCTGTTCACCGCAGGCCTGATCGTGGCCGCGAAGTCCGCCGACATCGAGCCGTTCGCACCGCTGTGGCTGCTGCTTATCACCATTCCGATTGCCGCCTTCTTCGGCGATCAGGTGGGGTATCTGATCGGCAACCGCGTCGGATACTCGCTGTTCAAACCCAATGCGCGGGTCCTCAAAGAGCGCTACATCATCGAGGCCCACGAGTTCTTCGAGAAGCACGGCCCCATCACCATCGTGCTGGCCAGATTCGTGCCGATCGTGCGGACCTACGCGCCGCTGGTCGCCGGGGCGGCCAAGATGCGCTACCCGGTGTTCCTCACCTACAACATCGTCGGCGCGGTGGCCTGGGGTGCAGGTGTCACGCTGCTCGGCTACTTCCTCGGCCAGATCGCGTTCATCCGCGACAACGTCGACTACATCTTCCTGCTCATCGTGTTCGTATCGGTCCTGCCGATCATCTCCGAGGTGGGCAAACGCATCATCCGGTCGCGCCGCACCCCGGTCGAGGAGCCGCTCGATCCCGCCCCGCAGTCGGCTCCGACGAATCGGTGAATGGCAAACTCACAGGCTGACCGCGTAGCCTGATGAGCCGTGATCGAAACAGCGCTGCCCACTGCGTTGGCAACAACGACGACCGATGTCGCCCTCATGCCGGGTTTCATGGACCCGGTCACCCTGCTCGGATACTTCGGCGGCTTCGCGTTCTGGGGTCTTCTGCTGGTCATTCTGATCGAATCGGGTGTCCTGTTCCCCGTTCTGCCGGGTGACTCTCTGCTGTTCGTCGCGGGCATGGTGGTCGCGGCCGGCGGCAAGGACGGCGTCGAGAGTTTCGCGACGCTGTGGCAACTGCTGATCTTCATCCCGATCGCCGCGATCATCGGCGGGCAGATCGGCTACTGGATCGGCCGTTACGTCGGCACCAGCATGTTCAAACCCGACGCCCGGTTCCTCAAGGAGCGCTATCTCACCGAGGCGCACGAGTTCTTCGAGAAGCACGGACCCGTCACCATCTTCCTGGCGCGTTTCGTGCCCATCGTGCGAACCATCGCACCCATCGTCGCCGGCGCGGCTCGCATGAAGTACCCGGTCTTCTTCATCTACAACGTTCTCGGTGCCATCGTCTGGGGTGCGGGTATCACGCTGCTCGGGTACTGGCTCGGCCGGTTCGAGATCGTGCAGAAGCTCATCGAACCCATCTTCATCCTCATCGTCGTGCTGTCGGTGGCGCCGATGTTGATCGAGTGGTATCGCCGACGCCGCGCGGCCAAACGGCTGGCGGCCATGCATCCCGACATGGTGTCGCCGGCCGAGCGTGAACCCAAGACCGACACGGTCTGACATGCGCGTCTCGGCGCTGTGGCGCTACCCGGTGAAGTCGATGGCCGGGGAGTCGGCAGATAACCTCGATCTCGATCGGCAACGCCCTCGTGGCGATCGGCTGTGGGCGCTGCACGACGTGGAACGCGACGTCACCGTCACCGCCCGTCGCCTGCCCGGTGTCCTGCTGTGTTCGGCACGATACGCGTCGCAGCCGACCATCGATTCCGGCCCTGGCAACGTCCCGCCGGTGATCATCACCCTGCCCGACGGAGCCGAGGTGCCCAGCGGCGACCCGGGTGTCCATGCGGTGTTGTCGTCGGCGCTCGATCATGACGTCCGCCTCGTCGCCCTGCCCGCGGACCCCAAAGCCCACCGGATGTCGTGGCGGGAGCGGGTGGCGGCCGCCCGCGGCCTCACCACCGATCTCGGGATCCGCGCCGACGAGCAACTACCCAAACTCTCCGACATGGACCCGCGCGCACTGCTGACACTGACCCGCAACGCCACCCCGCCGGGCAGCTTCGTCGACCTCTGCCCGGTGCATCTGGTCACCGAATCCAGCTTGGCGACCGTCGGTCGCGAGTCCGATTGTGAGGTACCGGATGCGCGGCGCTTCCGCCCCAACATCCTCGTCGCCGACGCCCCCGAGGGACTTCCCGAGGCCGAGTGGGCCGGATCGACCGTTGCCCTCGGCGACAGTGCACGCCTGCACATCGTGATGAAGACCGTTCGCTGCGTGGTCCCGAGCCGCCAACACGACGGCCTACCTCTGGAGAAGGGCCTGACCCGCGCGGTCGCCACCGTCGGCGGTCGCTACCTCGGCG
Organism: Gordonia bronchialis DSM 43247; assembly: GCF_000024785.1. NCBI lineage: Bacteria > Bacillati > Actinomycetota > Actinomycetes > Mycobacteriales > Gordoniaceae > Gordonia > Gordonia bronchialis. The sequence continues at coordinate 4,367,752 of NC_013441.1, forward strand.
CCTACGCCGACATCGCCCGAACCGGCCGGATCACCGTGGGCGACCCGATCCGCGTGACCGGGCCCCGCGAACCCGGTCGGCTCGGCAAGGCCGCCGCGACCGCCCGGACCGCGACGCTCGACACCCTCAACCGTCTGGCCGAACTCCCCCGCCGAGGCCGCCACCCCGTCGGCTGAACCTGGCAGGTGCCCGAGCAACCGATGTCGGGCACAAACCACACGAATACAGCCCGGGGCGTTCATATGTCGTATGCCGGAGGCTATTGGTGGAGTTTGTGCCCACGGTGACCCGGCACCCGGCCGGGGAGTCGAGAGGAACGGACTGCGGCGTACCGAAACCGCTCGAAAGCCGACAATGTCAGCGCCCCAACATCATTCACCAAGCCGACCCGAGATCGGCATGCTGCCGAACCCAGCTGTGCATGGCGATCCCGGCGGCCACCCCGGCGTTGATCGAGCGGGTCGATCCGAACTGCGCGATGGACACCGTCAGGTCGGCCTGCGCCTGCGCATCGTCGCTGACACCAGGCCCCTCCTGACCGAACAGCAGGACACACTCTCGAGGCAGCTCGACGGTCTCCAGCGGCCGCGCGCCCGGGGTGTTGTCGACGGCCACCACCGACAGCCCCGCCACGCGCGCCCACGCGAGGAGATCACTCACCGTCTCGTGATGCATCAGATGCTGATAGCGGTCGGTGACCATCGCGCCGCGCCGGTTCCAGCGTCGTCGTCCGACGATGTGCACCGCAGCCGCGGCGAAGGCATTGGCGGTGCGCACCACGGTCCCGATGTTGGCGTCATGCGCGAAGTTCTCGATCGCGACGTGGAACGGATGGCGGCGGGTATCGAGGTCGGCGACGATGGCCTCCCGCGTCCAGTACCGGTAGGCGTCGACCACGTTGCGGGTGTCGCCCTCGGCGAGAAGCTCCGGATCGTAATGCGCGTCGGTGGGAGCCGGCGTGCCGTGCTCGAGTTCCCACGGTCCGACGCCGACCTTCGGGCCGGTGGCCGGCTGCCACTCGGTCGGTCCCGGTTCGGACGCGTCGTCAGGCAAGACCGAGATCGCCCAGCCCCAGCAACGACCGATAGGGCACCCCGAGCCCGTTGATCACCGCGTCGGCCCCGGTGTCCCGGTCGACCACGGTGGCCACCCCGACGACAGTCGCGCCGGCCTCGCGTGCCGCCTCGACGGCGGTCGACGGGGAGGCCCCCGTCGTGGAGGTGTCCTCGACCACCAGCACCCGACGGCCCGCGATGTCGGGTCCTTCGATTCGCCGTTGCATACCATGGGTTTTCGCACTCTTGCGCACCACGAAGGTGTCGATCGCGCGGCCGTCGGCATGCATGATCGACGTCGCGACCGGATCGGCTCCGAGCGTGAGCCCGCCGACGGAGTCGTAATCCCAGTCGGCGGTCAGCTCGCGCATCAGCCGACCGATGAGCGGCGACGCCTCGTGGTGCAGGGTGGCCCGCCGGAGGTCGACGTAATAGTCGGCTTCCTTGCCCGACGACAACGTCACCTTCCCGTGCACGACGGCCAGTTCGCGCACGAGCGCGGCGAGTCGCTGACGAGCGGATTCGTCCGGCACCGCACTCGGCGCCGACGACGGGGTGGCGGGCATGTCAGACCTACTCACTCTCGATGGTTGTGCGGGACGGAATCCGGGATGCAGCCGTCAGCCCCGGTGGCGGTTGGGTCGGTCCTCGCCGGCCTCGCCGCGTTCGGTGCCGCGCCGTACCGGCATCGGACGGGGGCCGCGCGCTCCTCCGGTCGGACCCGCCGCCGGTCGGGGCGCCTCGGTTCTGGGCGTCTCGGTTCTGGGCGCCTCGACCCGGGAGTCCGTCCGCGGCGCGTCGGTGCGCGTCTTCTCGGCGCGCCCCTTTGCCAGGTCCGGTGGCGGGGTGCGGACCGTGGCGGGCGCCGCCGCGGTCGGCTCGTCACCACCCGGAACGGCCGCGGCGCGGGCGCGACGCCCACGCTCTTTGTCACGCATGTGATCGGTCTTCTCGTCGGCCAGCTCGGCGCGCGTCGGCCCGTGTGGGTCCCGCGGATCCGGGGTGTCCTGGGGGTCGCGCATCGGCGGGAGCACCCGCAGCAGGTCGGCGAAGCGGCGCACCACGTCGAGGCCGGTGTTCAGTTCGCCGACGTCGTTGGTGAGCGGCATGGAGCCCAGTGCCCAGTTGCCCTCGTTCCACAGCACCTCGACAAAGGCCGGCGCCTTGTTGGCCAGCGCCACCATCCGGCGGTCGCACACCCGGCGGGCCACGTCAAGGTTGTTGGAGAACATCACTCGCGGTCCCATCGCACCGAGGAGTTCCACGTCTTCCTCGATCGGGGCGAGGACGTCCTCGTGGCGCAGGTCGATCACCACCGGTGACGGCCCGGCACGTCGAACGGCGACGACGGTGGCCGTGTCGACCAGGTCGAACACCACCGCCTCCACACCACCGTAATGCCCGAATGCGACATCGCGCACCGCGACGTGATCCGGCACATTCATGGTTGCGCGGTGAAAAACCTTGCGCAGCTTGGTATCCGACTCCCGGAACTTGAAGTCGTGCTCATCGCCCCACACCGCTCGCTGGTGCCGGGCAACATTCGATCGCTGCCGGTCCAGCCACAGCAGGACGACCGCACCGGCGAGGGCCAGTGCAGCTATGACGAAGTAGACGATGGTGGTCATCGCGCTACAGCCTACTATCGACGCCGCTCTCAGCTGCGCCGACGACCCGCCGAACTCAGCGGGTCACATACCCGCGCTGTTTGTCCACAACATTGGACAGCGCCCGATCGAGTCCGATCCCGCCGGATTCCCGGTATTTCCGCAGGTTGTCGAGTACCTGGTCGGCGAGGGAGTCGCGCCAGCCGAGGACATCGCCACTCATGTGTGCCGAGATCGCGACGTTCGGCAGGTCCCAGAGTCCGCTGTCCGGCGACAGCGGCTCGTCGACGAACACGTCGAGCGACGCGGCCGCGGGCGTGCCCGCTTTCAGTGCCGCCACCAGCGCCGGCTCGTCCACCAGTTGCCCCCGGCCGACGTTGATCAGGTGCGCCCCGGGTTTCATCGCCGCCAGTACCCGGGCGTCGACCATCTGATCGGTCTGCGGCGTCAGCGGGGCCAGCAGGATCACGTTGTCGAAGTCGCCCACATGCGCGGCCAGATCGGCGGTTGCGATGACGTCGCCGAAGTCCGGGTCGCCGGTCCGTGCGGTTCGGCCCGCCCCGGTGACGCGCATCCCCACCGCGGTCAGCAGCCGTGCGGTCGCCCGGCCGATCCCGCCGGTGCCGACCACCAGCGCCGAGCTCTGCCCGGTCAGCGTCGTCTCGCGATGCCGCCACCGATGCTCGCCCTGCAACGCCATCGACTCGTGTAATCGCTTGTCCCGCGCCAGGATCGACGCCAGGACGAATTCCGCGATCGGCTGGTCGAAGACGCCGCTCGCGTTGGTGACCACCACATCGGAGGACACCAGATCGTCGAAGAGCAGCGAGTCGACACCCGCCGCGCACACATGTACCCACCGCAACGACGCCGTGGGATCACCCCAGTTCTCGGCGAGGGAGCGCGAGAAGAAGTCCCACAAGACGAGGATGTCGGCGCCGGGAAGCTCATCCGCCAGCGTGTCGGCGGTGGCATGCCGAACCCGGGCAAGGTCCTCGATGTAGGCCAGGTTGCCCGGGGGCGCCACTTCGTCGGCGCCGAGAAGGACCAGAACGGGATCTGCGTCGGAAGCCATCACGGCCCACTGTAGCCAACGGTCCATTGACAGCATTCGGTCAATTATGACAGAATGCTGTCATATCCGATGAAGGAGCGCATCATGCCCACCGTTCACCTCGCCCTGTACGACACACTCGCCGACTGGGAGTTCGGGTTCGTCGCCGCCGGCATCAACAACCCGCAGTACCAGCGCGAACCGGGATCACATCGCATCGTCACCCTCGGAGTCTCCCGCGCCCCCGTGCGCACCATCGGCGGTCTGACGCTGGTCCCCGGCGTCACGCTCGACGACGTCGATCCCACCGAGAGCGCCATGCTGGTCATGCCCGGCGCCCAGAGCTGGGAGGACGGCAACGTTGAGTTCGTCGACGCGGCCCGCCGCTGGGCCGACGCCGGGGTGCCGGTGGCCGGCATCTGCGGCGCGACCCTCGGCCTCGCACGCAGCGGACTGCTCGATGATCGGCGCCACACCAGCAACGCACCGGAACAACTCACACCGACGGGGTATGCGGGTGCCGACCACTACGTCGACGCCCCGGCCGTCACCGACCGCGGGGTCATCACCGCCGCCGCCGTCGCGCCGGTCGAGTTCGCCCGCGAGGTCTTCGCCCTGCTCGACATCTACGAGCCGGCTGTCCTCGACGCCTGGTGGCGGCTCTATGGCCTCAAGGATCCGTCCGGCTTCTACGCACTGGCTGCCGATCGATGACGGAACACCAACGCCTGCTGTCTGATTCGGCACTCACCGTATTCCGGCTCAACGGACAGTTCCTCGCGCTGGCGGAGAGTCTGGCGCAACCGGTCGGACTCACCGCAACCCGCTGGCAGGTGCTCGGTGCAGTCATCGACACCCCGCTGACCGTCTCCGACATCGCGCGCTCCATGGGCATCACCCGCCAGAGCGTGCAGCGCACCGCCGACCTCCTCGTCGCCGACGGGCTCCTCACCTACCGCGACAACCCCGCGCACCGACGCGCCAAACTCGTCGCGATCACCGACGACGGCCGAGCCGCCAACGACGCCATCGGCCCCGCCCACCGGATCGTCGCCGACCGCCTGGCCTCGATCCTCGGGGACCAGCGATGGCAGCAGGCCCTCGATGCTCTGCACGACCTCAGTGCGGCCCTCGACGCCCACCCAGTAGCGTGAGCCGCTACCCCCTCCCACCTGCACCGACGTCGAATTGTTGACAATCCGACAAACTAGCGTCACCGTGGACCCATGACCGCCGGCCTCCGCGAACCGAATCCGCGTGTCACCGACACCGCACCCAGCCACCGCCAGACCGCATCGCTGAGTCCGCTGCTCAAACAGGCGACGCCGGTGGTCGTCGACCATGCGCTGGGCTCCTGGATCCACGGCACCGACGGCAACGATTACCTCGACTTCACCACCGGGATCGGCGTCACCAGCACCGGGCACTGTCACCCACGGGTGGTTGCGGCGGCACAAGCCCAGTGCGCCAAAGTGATTCACGCGCAGTACACGACGGTCATGCATCCGCCGCTGCTCGAACTCACCGAACGCCTCGGTGGCGTCCTGCCCACGGGACTCGACTCGGTGTTCTACGCCAACTCCGGCTCCGAGGCGGTCGAGGCCGCGATCCGTCTCGCGCGGATGGCAACCGCCCGGCCCAACATCATCGTCTTCCAGGGCGGATTCCACGGCCGCACGGTCGCCGCGGCAAGCCTCACCACCGCCGGCACCCGCTTCTCGGCCGGCTTCTCACCGCTGATGGGCGGTGTGCACATGGCCCCGTTCCCCTACGCCTTCCGGTACGGCTGGGACACCGATACCGCAGTCGACTTCGCGCTACGCGAGCTCGATTACCTCCTGCAGTCGCGCGTCGCCCCCAACGACACCGCGGCCTTCCTCATCGAACCCGTCCTCGGCGACGGCGGCTACCTGCCCACCCCGCCGCGCTTCCTCGCCGGCCTCCGTGAGCGCGCCGACGCCCACGGCATCCTGCTGATCCTCGACGAGGTGCAGGCCGGTTTCGGACGCACCGGCCGCTTCTGGGGTCATCAGCACGCCGACGGCCTGATCCCCGACATCCTCATCACCGCAAAGGGACTCGCCTCCGGCTTCCCCATCTCCGCGATCGCCGCGCCCGCCGAGATCATGAGCAAGGCGTGGCCGGGTTCACAGGGCGGCACCTACGGCGGTAATGCGGTGGCCGCCGCCGCGGCGATCGCCACCCTCGACGTCATCGAGGACGAGGGACTCGTCGAGAACGCCCGCATCCGCGGGGAGCAGATGCTCGACGGTTTACGGACGGTCACAGCACCTTTCGCCCAGATCGGCGACGTCCGCGGCCTGGGCCTGATGGCCGGGATCGAGTTCGTCACCACCGACGCGACCGGCGTCCGGACACCCGACGCCGCCGCGGCGCTGGCCGTCCAGCAGGCCACCACCACACACGGCCTGCTGACCCTGACCTGCGGGCCGGCCGGCAATGTCGTCCGCCTGATCCCGGCACTCGTGGTCACCGCCGACGAAATCGACCTGGGCGTCTCACGTTTCGCAGCCGCACTCGCGACAGTCCTCGGCTAGGCTGCGGTGGGCATCGCGACCGACCTGCGCGACCTCGGCGTCGACGCCGACGATTCCACTCGACGCCTCGCCGAATACTCCTACGACGCCTCCAACTACCGAATCCCGCCACAAGCGGTGGTGTTTCCGCGGTCGACCGCAGATGTCGTGACCGTCCTGCGCCACTGTCATGCGCACGAGGTGCCGGTGACCGCACGCGGTGGGGGAACGTCCATGGGCGGCAACGCCATCGGCCCCGGCGTCGTCCTCGATCTGTCCCGGCACATGAATCGAGTGCTCGACGTCGATGCCGAAACATGTACCGCAGTGGCCGAAACCGGCGTCGTCCTCACCACCCTGGCCGCACATGCACGCGCGGTCACCGGCGACGCGCTCACCTTTGCGCCCGACCCGTCGTCGGCGTCACGCGCGACGCTCGGTGGCGCGATCGGCAACGACGCCTGCGGAAATCACTCGGTCCGGTACGGACGCACCAGTGATCATGTGATCGAACTGGACCTCGTCACCGCCGACGGGCATGCGCTGACCGCCACCCGCACCGGACTGCATGCCACCGACGCCGACGACCGGGCCGCCGTCACCCGGGCCACCGAGATCACCACGGCACTCCGGGAACTCACCGCGGCCAATCTCGCGATGTTCCGCACCGCTCTGGAAACCATTCCCCGCCAGGTGTCCGGCTACCATCTCGGTAAACTGCTGCCGGAGAACGGCTTCGACGTCGCGCGAGCCCTCGTGGGGACCGAGGGGACCTGTGCCGTCATCATCTCGGCCCGCGTCCGCCTGGTTCCGGTGGCCACCTCCGCGCTGTTGTTGTGCGTCGGCTATCACTCACCGTCGGACGCCGCGCGGGACGTTCCCGCCATCCTGCCGTTCGCGCCGTCTGCCATCGAGGGCATCGACCGCAAGATCGTGGCCACCATGGCCGCGCGCCGCGGACCAGACACGGTGGCCGGCCTCCCCGACGGCTCGGCCTGGCTGTTCATCGATGTCGACGAACAGAGCGCCGCAGCACAATCCGAGAACGATGTATCGGCCACCGCGAAACGTCTTCTCGACCATCTGCGCGGCGAGGGCCGGATGATCGAGGCGACCGTGGTCGACGACCCGGTGCGCCGCAAGGCGCTCTGGCGGGTCCGCGAAGACGGCGCCGGCCTGTCCTCGCGGCTCGCCGATCCCGACGACGAGAACGTCGGCAGCGGTTACGAATCGTGGCCCGGTTGGGAGGACGCCGCCGTCGCGCCCGACCGCCTCGCCGACTACCTCGACGACTTCGCCGAACTCCTCGACGCGCACGGCCTCGAAGGGGTCATGTACGGGCATTTCGGCGCCGGGTGCATGCACGTCCGCATCACCTTCGATCTGCGCACCGCGGCAGGTCGTGCCGCAATGGGCAGATTCTGCACCGAGGCAGCCGAACTCGTGGTCGCCCATGGTGGCTCGCTCTCCGGCGAACACGGTGACGGCCGCGCCCGGTCCGCGCTGTTGCCGATCATGTACTCCCCCGAGATGCTGCGTGCCTTCGCCGAATTCAAGCGCATCTGGGATCCGCGCGGCACTCTCAACCCGGGCAGCATCGTCGACCCGCCTCCCATCACTGCCGACCTCGCCTTGGCCGACGTTCCGAACCGCCACTGGCCCACCGCATTTCTGGGAGTGCCGGCGACGAACCCACCACCGCCCCCTGAGCTGCGAGGAGCGCCAGCGACGAGCCTCGAAGGGCCCGACCCCTTCGTCCACGCCGTCCAGGGCTGCATCGGGGTCGGCCGGTGTCGCACCACCTCCGGCGGCGTGATGTGCCCCAGTTACCGCGCGACCCGGGACGAGAAGGACTCCACCCGCGGCCGCGCGCGGGTACTGCAGGACATGGTGCGCACCGCGCCGACGGTCGAGAAGGGCTGGCGGTCAGCCGACGTCGCCGACGCACTGGACCTGTGCCTGTCCTGCAAGGCGTGTTCGAGCGACTGCCCCACCGGTGTGGACATGGCCACCTACAAGTCAGAATTCCTCGATCACCACTACCGTCATCGGCTTCGGCCGCTGTCGCACTATTCGCTGGGCTGGATGCCGGCGTGGTTGTCGGCGGCGAGCCTCGCCGCACCGCTGATCAACCGGACACTGTCGTCCCGGCTGGGTGTGCTTTCGGCCCGTGCGGGCGGGATCGATCCGCGACGTTCCATGCCGCACTTCGCTTCTCGCGCCGATCGTCGGGTACTGCGGGAGCTGACACCGTTGTCTCCAGAGGCCGACACGGTGCTGTTCGTCGACTCGTTCACCAAGGCGTTCCGGCCACACGTCGCGACCGACACTGCTTCGGTGCTCGGGTCCACCGGAGACAGCGTCGGCTGTTCGCCCGACAACTGCTGCGGGCTCACCTGGATCTCCACCGGACAACTGCACCATGCCCGAAAAGTACTCCAGCGCACCGCAACAGCACTCGACGACGGCACCGACCGTCCCATCGTCGTGCCGGAACCGAGTTGCGCCGCGGCGCTGCGCAAGGATCTGCCGGAACTGGTCAAGACCGATGCCGCACACCGCGTGTCCCGACGGGTCCACAGCTTCGCGTCCTACCTTCCGACGCTGATCGCCGCCGGCTGGCAGCCCACCGACCTGCCTCGGGAGGTCACCCTGCAAACGCACTGTCACGAGTACGCCGTCTTCGGCGCTTCGACCGGCCGGGCGGCACTCGAGTCCCTCGGCATCGCGGTCCACAACGCCGAGGGATGTTGCGGTGTCGCAGGCAACTTCGGCTTCGAGCGCGGCCACTACGAGGTGAGCATGGCGGTCGCCGAGAATGCCCTCGCACCCGCGCTGCGCGCCGACCCCGCCCGCCCCGTCATCACCGACGGCTTCAGCTGCGCCATGTCAGTCGACCATCTGAGCAGCGTCGAATCGGCCCTCGCCGACACCCGCGGCGTCCACCTCGCCGAGCTCCTCACCTCCTTCGCCACAACGCAATCCCTCACGAAAGGACCCCGACCATGACCACCGTCGAGTCCCGCACCGTTCCCTCGATCGAGAAGATCCACCCCGACCTCTACATCGACGGCGCCTGGACCCCGGCCGCGTCGGGCAAACGCTTCGACGTGGTCAACCCCGCCACCGAGGAGGTCCTCGCCCGGGTCGCCGACGCCGACGCCGCCGATGCGCGCCGCGCCCTGCAGACCGCGGCCGATCATCAGGCGCAGTGGGCGGCCACCGCCCCCCGCGCACGCAGCGAGATCCTGTACCGCGCACATCAACTCATCATGGGCCGCGTCGACGAGATCGCCTCGGTGATGACCGCCGAGATGGGTAAACCCCTCGCCGAGGCGAAGGGTGAGGTGGCCTACGGCGCCGAGTTCTTCCGCTGGTTCGCGGAGGAAGCCGTTCGCATCGGTGGCGACCACACCACCACCGGCGACGGTGGCAACCGCATCATCGTCACCAAACAGCCGGTGGGGCCGTGCATCCTGATCACTCCGTGGAACTTCCCACTCGCGATGGGCACCCGCAAGATCGGCCCGGCCATCGCCGCCGGTTGCACCATGGTGTTCAAGCCCGCCGAGCTGACCCCGCTGACCTCCCTGGTGCTCGCCGACATCCTCACCGAGGCAGGGCTTCCGGCCGGTGTCCTCAACGTGGTGACCACCACCGACCCGTCCGCGGTGGTCACCGAATGGATGGACAGCGGACTGGCCCGCAAGGTCAGTTTCACCGGCTCCACCGAGGTCGGCAAGACCCTGCTGCGTCAGGCCGCGGGCACAGTGATGCGCACGTCGATGGAGCTCGGCGGCAACGCACCGTTCATAGTGTGCGCCGACGCCGATCTCCCGCGTGCCGTCGACGGCCTGATGATCGCGAAGATGCGCAACATCGGTCAGGCCTGCACCGCGGCCAACCGGGTCTTCGTGCACCGCAGCGTCCTCGACGAGTTCACCGGCCTGCTGAGCGACCGGATGGCCGCGTTGGAGGTCGGTGACGGCGCCACCGAAGGAATCCAGGTCGGGCCGCTCGTCGAACCCAAGGCCGTCGCCAAGGTGGAAAGTCTCGTCGACGACGCAGTGTCCCGCGGGGCGTCCCTACGTTGCGGCGGCACCCGGCCGGACGGTCCGGGCTACTTCTATCCGCCGACCGTGCTCGCCGACGTCGATCCCGCGGCCGATCTGATGTCCACCGAGATCTTCGGACCTGTCGCGGCGATCGTCGGCTTCGGCGACGCCGGGCACCCCACCGACCCGGCCGCCGACGACGAGGTCCTCGCCCTGGCCAACGACACCCCGTGGGGTCTCGTCGGCTACCTGTTCAGCCAGGACGCCGACCGGCTCGAGCGGATGTCGGCAGCACTGGAAGTGGGTATGGTCGGGATCAACACGGGTTTGGTGTCCAATCCGGCCGCACCCTTCGGCGGGATCAAGGAATCCGGTCTGGGTCGCGAGGGCGGTCGACTGGGAATCGAGGAGTTCCTCGACGTGAAGTACCTCGCCGTTCCCGTCCGACGCTGACACTCAGCTGCCAAACATCCATCAGTCCAGAGACTTTCGAGCAAGGACATCCGAGCAGGCTAAGGAGAGAGCATGTACCTCGGTGCTCAGCTGTTCACCGACAGCGAGTACGAACAGCGCCTGATCCGGGTCCGTGAACTCATGGACCGGCAGGGACTGTCGGCGATCATCGTGACCGATCCGGCCAACATCTTCTACCTGATCGGCTACAACGCGTGGTCGTTCTACACCCCGCAGATGCTGTTCGTCCCCATCGAAGGCGAGATGGTCTTCTTCGCGCGGGAGATGGATGCGCATGGCGCACACCGCACCACGTGGTTGCCCGAAGATCAGATCGTCGGCTACCCGGAAAGCTATGTGCACCGGCCGCATGTCCACCCGTTCGACTGGGTCGCCTGGTCACTACGCCAGCGTCATCTCATCGCACCGGCATCCAAGGCCGGCTCGGTCGGTCTGGAGATGGACTCACACTTCTTCTCCCCCAAGGCCTATCGAGCGCTCTACAACGCCATCCCGGAGTGGAAGCTCGTCGACGGCTTCGAGCTGGTGAACTGGGTGCGATCGGTCAAATCCGACGCCGAGATCCAGTTGATGCGACAGGCCGGGATGGTGTGCTCCGAGGCGATGCGCGCCGCGATCGACACCATCGATGTGGGTGTGCGCCAATGCGATGCGGCCGCCGCCATCTCACAGGCGCAGATCACCGGTACCGATGAGTACGGCGGCGACTACCCCGCCATCGTCCCACTGTTGCCCACGGGTGCCGCCGCCGACACCCCACACCTCACCTGGCATCAGGGCACCTTCACCGAGAACGAGGCGGTGGTGGTCGAACTGACCGGCGCGCACAACCGCTATCACTGTCCGCTCGCCCGTACCGTCACCCTCGGCGCACCGTCGAAAGACCTCGACTATGTTGCGCAGGCGACCGCCGAGGGGCTCGAGAACGTGCTCGACGCCATCCGTCCGGGCGTCGCCACCCGCGAGCTCGCTTCCACCTGGAACTGGACACTGGCCAAGTACGGGCTCGAAAAGCCCTCTCGCCTCGGCTATTCCATCGGAATCGGGTATCCGCCGGACTGGGGTGAGCGCACCATCAGCATCCGCTCCGAGGACGAGACCATCCTGGAGACCAACATGACCTTCCACATCGTCTGCGGAATGTGGATGGACAACTACGGTTTCGAACTCTCCGAGTCGGTTCGGGTCAGCCCGAGCGGTGTCGAGACCTTCACCGCCTTCCCCCGCGAACTCATCCAGAAATGACCACAACACAGCAGGCGAGGTGACGATCATGACCACAACCGAATCCATCCACCAGGCACGCAACACGGCACCCACCATCCCACTGGCCGGGCGCGCAAAGGATCTCGTCGGGTCGATGATCGACTCCTCCACGTCGCTGCTCGCATCCCAGTCACACGACATCGTGCGCTTCGCGATGGGGTCACCCGCCGACGAGGCCGTACCGGCCGACGAGTTCCGCGCGATCGCCGGCGAGATCCTCGACAACTCGTCGTTCACCTACGGCGCCACCGAGGGTGAGCCGCGACTGCTGCAGTTGCTCGTCGACTACCTCGCCACCACACCGGACCCGTCGAGTCATGAACGGCTGGTGATCACCACCGGCGGTATGCAGGGACTCGACCTGGCGTGCAAGCTGTTCGTCGACCCGGGCGACCTCGTCGTCGTCGAATCCCCCACGTACACCAACGGAAGCGCTACTGCACTCTCCTACGGGGCGCAGCTGCTGGAAGTACCGGTGGACGACGACGGCATGCAGGTGGACCGCCTGGAAGAACTCGTGGCACATACGCATCAAACACCCAAGGCCATCTACACCATCCCCACCTTCCAGAACCCGTCCGGTGTGACGCTGTCCGAAGAGCGACGACGAGAACTGCTGCGACTGGCCCACATCTGGGGTTCGGTCATCATCGACGACGACCCGTACGGGTTGCTCCGCTTCGCCGGCACCGATCTGCCCACCTTCCAAACACTGAGTCCCGCAGACCCCCTGGTCTTCTCGGTGCGCACCTTCTCCAAGATCCTCGCCCCGGGTTGGCGGGTCGGCTGGGTCGACGCCGATCCGTCGTTGCGGCAGTTGCTGATCAACGGCAAGCAGGCGATGGACACCTGCACCAATGTGCCCAATCAACACATCGTCGCCGAGTACATCGCACGCGGCGGTCTCGAGGACCATCTCACCGGCATCCGGGCGCTCTACCGCGAACGCAAGGATGCGATGCTCGATTCCATCGCCCGGCACCTCGGCGACCGGGTCGTCACGACCAACCCGGAGGGCGGCTTCTTCCTGTGGGTCACGTTGCGTGCGGAGTTCGCCGAGATCGACACCCGCGAACTGTTCGAGGTCGCCCTCGCCGACGGGGTCGCGTTCATCCCCGGACCCGCCCTGTCGCCGGGTGGGCGGTTCCGCAACTCGATGCGGTTGTGCTTCGCGTCGAGCACACCGGAACGAATCGACGAGGGTATCCGACGGCTGACGGCAAGTCTTGAGAAGATGGCAGGGTGAGCGGTGCGGACGACAACGACAGAGCAGACGGCTATCCGGGCGGATACTCGCAGCTGACAGAGGCTGAGGAGGGCGTCTGTGGCCACATCACCGCCGACACCATCGCTGCGCTGACCGCCGCGCTGGTGGAGGAGCCCAGCGAGAATCCCGGCGGCACCGAGGCCGCCACGGTGGAGGTCCTGGCGGGGGCCTGCCGTTCATCGGGCCTGTCGATCAGCACGCACGAGGTGGCGCCGCAGCGTCCCAACCTGGTTGCCACGCTCAACGCAGGCTCCGGCCCGGGAGTGATGTTGATCCACCCCGGCTTTTCCGGAGAGCTCAGGTTGTGAGTGCCCCCTCCGGATTGAGGGTGCGCATGTGATCGTAATGGAGTCGCTCAGCGTGGTCGGGGGTGAGGTCGTCGCAGTAACTGTGTGGGCGTTCACGGTTGTAGAACGCCACCCATTCGGCCGTGCCCAGTGACAGTTCGGTCGCGCCGTGAAATCGCGGCTGGTTGTCGACGAGTTCGTTCTTGTAGTCAGAGTTCACCGACTCCGCGAGCGCGTTGTCGTAGCTATCCCCAACGCTGCCAATAGAAGCCGCGATGCCTTCCTCGGCCAACCGCTGCCCGAACACAATCGCTGTGTACTGCGATCCCGCGTCTGAATGGTGTATGAGTCTCGTTAAATCAACTACACCGCAACGCTTTCGGTTGTCTATCGCGTTGTTGATGGCATCGGTAACCAGGTTCACTGTCATTTCCGAGGCCACTTTCCAGCCGACAATCTTGCGGGCGAACACATCGATGACGAACGCCGTGTACGCCCACCCCGACTTGGTGCGGCAGTAGGTAAAATCGGCTACCCACAACCGATTTGGTGCCGCAGCATAGAACTGTCTGTCGACCAGATCCGCCGGCCGCGACGCTGCCGCATCAGGGATGGTCGTACGCACTCGCTTCTTCTTACTCGCGCCATGCCATCCCATCTCCCGCATCACTCGTTCAACAGTGCATCGAGCAACATCAATACCACTGCTGCGCAATACTATCCATGTCTTGCGTGAACCCAGAACCCGCATCAGCGGTCGCTTCCGGCGCAAAGCGAAGATCGCATCGATGACCTGCGCATCGGCGAACATGCGGGCGCTCGGCCCGCGGTTGATGTGATCATAGTAAGTGGACGGGGCGATGTGGATACCATGCTCGCAGAGCACGGCGCACATCGAATCGACGCCCCAGACAAGGCCATCCGCACCCACCTGGTGTCCCTGGTGAGTGCGGATGAACTCCACAATTAGCGGTGTGGCCGGTCGATCTCGGCCGCGAAGAAAGCCGACGCCGCCTTCAGGATCCCGTTCGCTCGTTTGAGCTCGGCCACCTCGCGCTTGAGTCGTCGAATCTCCTCGCTATCGGCCTTGGCTGGCGCGCTGGCGGCGCCCGACGGCGCCTTGCGCACCCACTGGCGAACCGTCTCCGCCGAGCCGACTCCGAGCAAATCCGCAGTCTTGCCCATCGCCGCCCACTCGGTGGACCCCTGAGCCACCAACTGCTCGACCATGTCCACCGCGTCGCGCTTCAACTCATCCGAGTATCGCTTCGATCCTGCCACTGCCATAGGTTTCATTCTCCCTTGAGACGAACCCTCCGGAAACACCGGGACGGATCATGTTCCTCGGGCACTCCGACGTGGTCCCGGCCGGCCCCAATTGGACCGCCGATCCCTACCGGGCACGCTATGCCGATGGCCGCATCTACGGTCGCGGCGCCACCGACATGAAGGGCGGACTCGCCGCGGTGGTGGCCGCCATGCAGGCGCTGGCCCACGCCCCGGCCTACGGCGTCGAGTTGTCCGGCCCGGTGCGGCTGGTGTGCACGGTCGACGAGGAAGAGCACGGCATCGGAGTCCGCGACTTCGTCTCCCGCCCAGCCGATCACGATTTCCTGGGGTGCATCGTCGCCGAACCCACCGACATGCAGGTCGTCCGTGGTTGTCGCGGCGCGTCGTACCTCGAGGTCGACGTCTTCGGGCGCGCCGCCCACTCGGGACGGCCGTCCGACGGACGCAGCGCGATCAATGCCGCCGCGTCGATCGTCGACCTCATCCGCTTCGATCACGAGCAACTCGCGATGACCCTCGACGATCTGTTGGGTTGCGGCACATGGAATGTCGGCACGATCACGGGTGGTCAGGGCATCTCCGTCGTCGCCCCGACCTGCTCACTCGGCGTGGATCGTCGCCTCATGCCCGACGAGGATCCGCACGTCATCGCCGAGCAGTTGCGCTCGGCCATCGCGGCCTCCGGAATCGACTCCGACGGCATCACCGTCGACGTTCGGGTCACCATGGAGATGCCCGGATTCGCCACCGCAGCAGACCATCCCGTGGTCACCACGTCGGTCGGCGCGGTCACCGACGCCGGCGGCACCACCTCGGTCGGCGGCTGGAGCGCCGCCTGTGACGGTGGATTCATCAGCCGCGACCTGGGCATCCCGGCGATCGTGTTGGGCCCTGGCAACATCAACACCGACGCCCACCAGCCCGACGAGTCGGTGGCCGTCGCCGACCTCGTCACCGCCGCCCGAACCTACGCCCTGGCCGCCCTCCGCCTCCTCGGCACACCGATCTCACCAGCAGGTTGAGCCACCACGCCCCACCCGCTGGTTGAGCCGCCGCCCCCTACCGCTGGTTGAGCCGCGACGGTCGAGCGAAGCGAGACCGCCGCGGCGTCGAAACCACCAGCGACACAACACTGTCCGCAACCGTCACCAGGTTTCGATACGCCCTCCGCTAGCGCTCCGGGCTACTCAACCAACAGAAGAAGGCCCCGGGCTACTCAACCAACAGAAGAAGAACCACCAGAGAACATCACCCAGTCAAGAAGGGGAGACTCAGCTGCCGCCACCCACCTTCATTCCCTGGATCTCCCGAAAGTCGTTCTCGCGGCTGGGAATCTCCGTACCGCGGATCGAGCATCCAGCCGTCTCCTTGAGGAATACCAGTGCCACCATGCCGATCGCACAAGCGCCCATCATGTACGCCGCCGGGAACAGACTCCACCCGGTATTCTCCACAACCGCATCGTTCACCAATGGCGCGGTACCACCGAAGGCCGCGGTCGCCACGTTGTAGGAGATGGCGAACCCGGCGTAGCGCACCTGAGTGGGGAACATCGCGGGGAAGGTCGCCGAGATGGTGGCCAGCTGCGGGATGTAGAGCAACCCGAGGATGACGAATCCGATGATCGCCCAGGCGAATCCCTGTCCCATCAGCCAGTACAGCGGCAACGACAGGACGAACAGGCCGATGAGCGACCCCCACCACATCGGCTTTCGTCCGGTGCGGTCCGACATCGAACCGAAGAACGGGATCATCACCATCATCGCGAGCTGCCCGATGAGCACCACCGTCGAGCCCGAGGTCTCTGACAACCCGATGGTGTTCTTCAGGTACGTCGGCTGATAGGCCAGCAGCGTGTAGTTGGCGACGTTCAGCGCGATCACCATCCCGAACATGATGAGGATCGGTCGCCAGTAATTGGACAGCAGGTCCTTGAATCGGGTCCAGGCCGTGCCTTCGATCTCGTCTTCGTACTCGAGTTCCTTGAAGACCGGGGTGTCCTCCATCTGCGAACGCAGATACAGCCCGATCAAGCCCATCGGTAGTGCCAGCAGGAACGGGATGCGCCAGCCCCACGTGTACATCGCATCGTCGGAGAGCAGCAGCTCCAGCAAGAGGACCATTGCCGTGCCGCCACAGAAGCCGGCCAGCGTGCCGAACTCGAGGAACGATCCGTAGCGGCCGCGCTTGTTGTCCGGTGCGTACTCGGCCATGAACGTGGCAGCGCCACCGTACTCACCGCCGGTGGAGAAGCCCTGGATCACGCGGAGCAGGATCAACAGTACGGGAGCCCACACGCCGGCAACCGCATGCGTGGGGAGCAGACCGATCAGTGCCGTCGCGCCGGAGATCAACAGAATCGTCATCGCCAGAACCGATTTGCGGCCGATCCGGTCCCCGATGGGACCCCAGATCATCCCGCCGAGCGGCCGTAGGACAAAGGAGATCGCGAAACCCAGCATCGTGCCGATGGTTCCGAGATCTCCTGGGAAGAATGCGTGCGTCAGATACGTTGTGGCCGCAGCGTAAACACCGTAGTCATACCACTCCGTCGCGTTACCGATCGCCGAGGCGCCGATGGCCTTGCGGAGCAGCTTCTTTCCTTCTGGCGATTCCGGATCCGGTGCCAGTTGTTCGTACACGTCCTTCGACGATGATGCCTCGGTCATCTGTGCCTCCTGAAAGTCGTTCGGCCAGTAGTCGTCTGCTGCGTCGGTGGGGTGCCTCACCGCTCCCTGATCTGCGCCCACTCCCTGAGGTGCGAGCTTGCGAGCCTCCCGCTCCCTGAGGTGCGAGCTTGCGAGCCACGAAGGGTCAGCCGACGGTCTCGACGCCGACGTCATCAACAACCAGCCGTCGAAGGCCGTCGGCCATGTGCTCCTTCATCAGTTCGTCTGCCGCCTGTGCTTCTCCAGCGGCTATCGCGTCCACCAACGCCTGATGTTCGTCGATCCGTTCCTTTCCCGAGGCATACGTTCCCCGCATGGCTCGCAAACACATTCGCGTCTCCACGAGAATGGTCTCGTGCAGACGCGACAACCGCTGACTTCCGGCAAGCTCGACGAGGGTCTGGTGAAAGCGCATGTCCGCCTCCGCCATCCCCGCGCCATTGGGTTCGTCGACATACGCACGCATGGCGTCTACCGCCGCGGCCAGCTCGCTCATCGCATCCGGATCACGTTGTGCGATCACCTGTTCGACGGCGGCACGTTCCACCGCGGTACGCGCGACGTACATGTCTCGGATGTCGTCGTCATCCATCGACACCACGAACAGCCCACGGTGACGGTGGCTGACCAGCAATCCCTCGGCCGTCAGGCGTTGCATCGCCTCCCGCAGCGGACCACGACTGACCCCAAGGTCCGCGGCGAGTCCCGATTCGGTGAGCTGTGCACCGGGCGGAAAGTCGCCGTTCGCGATGGCATTGTGCAACTTACGCGCAATGATTGCCGGTGTCGACTCCTGCACGAGGGGGGTGAGCACCCGACGACGCCCCCCCGCGCGACGTTCGCGCTGGTGAGCCGAGGTTCCATCACCACCCGGAGCTGAGCCGGGAGAAGCCACTCCGATCGCCACCGTCATTACCTTCTTTCTTACCCTGGATACCGGGCGTACGACAGCTTTTCGCCTCGTGCGCCCCCCATCCAGATGTCGTTGCAGGCCGTAGCGAACGCATCCAGCCCCTCGGTGATCGTCGCGAAGACGTTGCCGGGCACCCACCCGACATCGCCGTTGATCAGGAGATTGTTGCGGCCGTAGAACACTGCCAGATCGATCAGCAAACGATGTTCTGCGGGTGCGGAATCCGGCTGGTAGCCGTACGCCGGGTTGTCCAGCACGCCGTCGAAGGTGAAGTAGCAGAGGTCGCCGGGAATGGGTGTCACCGTGGTGTTCTCAGGACCGGGTTCGGTGGCCGCGAAAGACGGGAGTAACGTGTAGATCTCATTACGTGCGAACTTGCCGTGGTAGACCTGACCGCCCAGTGGCAGGGCATCCCACACGACGCCGGCGGTGCGTGGAGCCTCGTCGTCGAGCAGACGCGCGGTCGCGGTGACGCCCCGGGTTTCCAGGGTCACGCTGATGAATCGGTCGGTCATGGCCGTTGCTCCAGGGTCGCAAAGCCGCCGACCGCATTCTCGTAGGTGGCGGCCACGCGGAGGACTGTCGCGTCATGGTGACGCGCGCCGACGATCTGCACACCCGTCGGTAGCCGACCGTCGAATCCGCTGGGCACCGTGATGGCGGGCTGCCCGGTCAGGTTGAACGGGTAGGTGTACGGCGACCACGACGTCCATTCAGGCGATTCCCACCCGTCGGGAACAGTGCGGCCCGCCTCGAAGGCAACCGATGGCATCGATGGCGTGATCATGACGTCGAACTGCTCGTGCAGCCGCCCCATCTGGGTGCCGAGTTCCATCCGCAACGCCACCGCGTCGAGGTAGTCGGCCGACGTGATGTCGCGATGCCGTTCGATCGCCTCCAGCAACAGCGGGTCCACCCGCTCGTCGGCCGCCGGCCCCAAAGCTCCGACGACCGCCGCGGCGCCCGCGTACCACAGCACGTGGTAGGCCCACACCGGGTCCTCCCAGCCCAGGTCGACCTTCTCCACTTCGGCGCCGAGTTGTTCCAGTACTGCGACGACCTGGTCGGTATTGGCGTGCACCCCAGCATCATTCGTCCCGAACGTCAGGTCGGGACTGTACCCGATCCGCAAGCCGGCCAGGTCGGTTGTCGAGGCCACAGCGGCTGCGGCGCTGTCCGCGGGCGTGGGCAGCGCCGCCCAGTCACGCGGGTCGAATCCGCTGATCGTGTCCAACAGCAGCGCGACGTCGGCGACGGTCCGGGCCATCGGGCCCACATGCGCGACCGGCGCGAACGGGCTCGGCGGGTACATCGGCACCCGCCCGAGAGTTGCCTTGAACCCGACGATTCCGCAGAAGGCGGCCGGGATTCTGATCGAACCGCCGCCGTCGGTGCCCACCGACAGGGGTCCTAGGCCGGCCGCGACCGCCGCGGCGCTGCCGCCGCTGGACCCGCCGGAGGTTCGGGTGGTGTCCCACGGGTTGCGGGTGATCCCCGTCCGGGGGCTGTCGGTGACGCCCTTCCAGCCGAACTCCGGTGTCGTCACCTTGCCCAGCAGGACGGCGCCCGCCTCCCGCAGACGAGCCACTGCAGGGGCGTCGACGTCCCACTCGAGATCGTCGGGCTCGATCATCAGCGACCCGCGCAGGGTGGGCCACCCCTTGGTGAGCAGCAGGTCCTTGATGCTGACGGGCACGCCGTCAAGCGGTCCGAGCGGATTCCCGGCCGCGAAGCGTTCCGCCGACGCCCGGGCGGCAGCGACGCTGGCGTCCGCATCTACCAGGCAAAACGCGTTGATCTCCGGATCGACGGCGTTGATCGTCTCGAGGAGTCCTCCGACGATCGACTCCGGCGACACCTCGCCCGAGCGATAACCCGCGGCGAGCTCTGTCGCCGACATCCAACGAGCCCCGTCCGGCATGCGCCCCCTCCACTCTGGTTGGTAGATTGTTGACAATCTACTCGGGAGGTGACGGAGTGACAACCACGGTGGCGATGCTCTACCCCGGTCACGCGGCCGAAGACGACTATCCGCTCATCGAGGCGGCCGTCAATGCCGCCGGTGGGGATGCCGAGGGGGGTTCGAGGGTCCGGCTGCCGGTCGTCATCACCGACATCGACTCCGACGACCACACCGTCGACGCCATGCTCTCGGTCGGCGAGGAACACCGACTCATCGGCGGCGCCCGGCTGGCCACCGAGCAGCAGCCCGACGCCTTGATGTGGGCGTGCACATCCGGGAGCTTTCTCTACGGCTGGAAGGGCGCACGCGAACAGGCCCAGCGACTCGCCGACGCCACCGGCCTTCCTGCCTCCTCCACCTCGCTCGCCTTCGCCGCCGCCTGCGCAGCCATCGACGTGTCCCGGGTCGCGATCGCCGCCACCTATCCCGAGCCGGTCGCCTCCCGTTTCACCGATTTCCTCGGCGACGCCGGCATCGAGGTCGTCAGGCTGACGTCACACGACATCGAAACCGCTACCAAGGCAGGAGAACTCGACGGCGACGGCCTCTCCGCAATGCTGAACCGCTCGGATTCTCCACGCGCACAGGCGCTTCTCATCCCCGACACCGCACTCCACACCGCCATGTGGGTGGCCGATCTGGAGAGGAGAGCAGCCAAACCGGTTCTCACCGCCAACCAGGTCACCGCCTGGATGGGTCTGCGTCTGGCCGGCAACACGCCTGCCACACCAGAACTGGGCACCCTCTTCACTGTCCGACCCGCAGCCGGGTAGCCGGTCAGTCCATCACGGCCTTGGCCACCGCGATACACGTGGTGATCCACTCACGCTCCGACGACGTCAAGGCCCGCGACATCCGCTCGGCATCTTCGATCGCCCAGTGCGCGTTGAGGATCATCCGCACGATCACCCAGTCGCGGGCCCGGTCCGGATCGAGGCCGGCTCCGTCCACGATGGTGTGAAACCTGGCCCGCACCACCTCCCGCACGTCTCGTCGGCCGTGGGTGTCGAGATGATTCCACAGCATCGGGGCAGGCTCGTAGTGGGCGTCACCGGACAGCGGCTTCGGATCGATGATCACCCACTCGGAGCCGCCGCGCCGCAAAACGTTCTCGTGGTGCAGATCCCCGTGGATCATCACTCCGATGCTCGACGCATCAGCCACCAGATCTCCTCCCAGGGACAACGCCTGTTCGACCAGCCGCCGCGGAATCGGGGCATCGCGTGGCACGTCCGCCAATGCGTCGATCCATCGCTGGACGTAGGAGGTCAACGTCGCCAGCCGGCGTGGTGCCGGGATGTGCAGGCGCCCATACAGTTCGCCCACCACAGCGCATGCCTCGAGGTCGTCGACGCCGGTCAGGTCGTGCCGCTCCAACCGTTCGAGGAGAAGGGCACGACGACGCGGATCGGCACGCATCAGTGTCACCGCGCCGCGACCACCCCAGTGTTGAAGCCCCAAGGCTTCGTGGACCCCCTCGTCGTCGCCGTCGAAGGCGACCTTGAGCACTGCCTCACCGCCCGCCGAATCCCGTACCGGGATGACCAGCGATTCGAATCCGTGCCACAACGTCGCCCCGTCACGGCCGAGGTCCCAGTCTCCCAGCAGATCTGACGCGAGCCTGGGCAGGCGATCCAGCCAGTCGGCCCAGTCCGGACCGAGCTCTGCCTGCGCCACGAGCCCCGGCGGCAGTTCGTCGGCCGTGACCGTCACGGCGAGCCGCTCATGTCGCGACAAACCGGTATCCCATCCCTGCCTCGGTGATCAGGTGTCGTGGATGCACCGGGTCGTCCTCGAGCTTGCGGCGCAGACTCGCGAGGTAGACCCGCAGGTAGTTGCTCTGCCCAAGATAGGTCGGACCCCACACAGAATTGAGGATCTCCTTCTGCGACACCAGCTTTCCCTCGTTGCGCACGAGGATCTCCAGAATTTCCCATTCCGTGGGTGTCAGATGAATCCGTTCGCCGTGT
Source organism: Gordonia bronchialis DSM 43247 (assembly GCF_000024785.1). Taxonomy (NCBI): domain Bacteria; kingdom Bacillati; phylum Actinomycetota; class Actinomycetes; order Mycobacteriales; family Gordoniaceae; genus Gordonia; species Gordonia bronchialis. The sequence continues at coordinate 4,390,159 of NC_013441.1, forward strand.
CGGGTGACCTGTTTGGCCGCGAGATCCACCTGGAACGATCCGGCGTCGACCATCGGGACCTCGGGCAATCCCGAGGACACCGCGCCGCGTCGCACCGCAGCCCGAAGACGCGCCAGGAACTCCTCCATCCCAAACGGTTTCGTCACGTAATCATCGGCACCGGCGTCGAGGGCCGAGACCTTGTCGGCGGCATCGGAACGTGCTGAGAGCACGATCACGGGCACCGTCGTCCACCCCCGCAGTCCCTCCAGGACGGTCAGCCCGTCCATGTCGGGCAGCCCCAGATCCAGCACCACCACATGCGGATCCATCCGCGACGCCGCCGTCAGCGCCTCACGCCCGTCCGCGGCGGTGGTCACCGCGAATCCTCGCGCGTTGAGATTGATCCGCAACGCCCGCAACAACTGCGGCTCGTCGTCGACGACGAGCACGCGGACCTGGGGCTCCATCACAGCTCACCGGCCTCGGCCGGTGATGCGAACATCGGCAGCGAGACCTCCATGGTGGTCCCGCCGCCCGGGGTCCCCGACACCGAGATGGATCCGCCGACGGCGCGCACGAACCCTTGCGCCACCGAAAGACCCAGTCCCACACCGGTACTCGATCCATTGCGGTCGCCGTACTGCTGGAAGGCGGTGAACACGCGCTCGCGCTGCTCCGGCGGAATCCCGCGCCCGTGGTCGATCACCCGGATGACACAACGGGTCCCGTCGGGCCGCGCCTGCACCCGCACCTCGTCGCCGCCGTGGCGTACCGCGTTGTCGACGAGGTTGGCCAGCGCGCGTTCGAGCAGCCCGGCGTCGGTGTAGGCCCACTCCTGCTGGAGGTCCACGGTGACGTCCGGGGTGTCCACCGAGCGCCGGTCCACCGCGTACAGGGCACGGTGGATGACCTCGGCCAGATAGGTGCGGCGTAGTTCGGGCCGCACCACCCCGGCCGCCAGCCGCGACGAGTCCAGCAGGTTGCCCACCAGCGCCGACAGTTGATCGGTGGACTCCTCGATGGTGGCGAGCAATTCCTCGGTGTCCTCCGGGCTGAAGGTGACGTCGGTGCTGCGCAGACTCGACACGGCCGCCTTGGCCGCGGCCAGTGGGGTCCGCAGGTCGTGGCTGACCGCCGACAACAGCGCTCGCCGAAGTTCGTCGGTCTGGGCAAGCGCGGCCGCCTCGGCCGCCTCGGATTCCAGTTGCCGGCGTTGTACCGCTCCCGCCGCCTGGGTGGCCACACTCGTCAGCACCCGACGGTCACGGCCCCCGAGTTCCGGTCCGGTGAGCCACATCTCGAACTCACCGCCGGGCACCGGGCAGACCGTGGTGGCCGCCTGTTCATCGGCCGGCGGCTCGGTGCCCACCTTCGACTCGATCACCGGCGCACCGCGTTTGGGCCGCCGGATCAGCGTGACCCCGCGCTGATCGTAGGTTTCGCGCACCTTCTCCAGCAGGGCCGGGACATCGGCGCCGCCGAGGACGGTGGTGGAGAACAGCGACAACAGCTCGGCGTCGCGCCCGGCGCGCTGTGCCTGCGCACGGCGTACCGTCGCCGAATCCACCAGCACCGCAACGGCGATCGCGATCATCAGCATCACCATGATGGTGATCAGGTTGTCCGGCTCGTCGATGGTGAAGGTGTAGCGCGGATTGGTCAGGAAGTAGTTGAGGAGCAGACCCGACACCACCGCCGACAGTACGGCCGGGGCGATACCGCCGAGCATCGACACCGCCAGGACTGCGACGAAGAACAACGCCGACTCGCTCGAGAACCCCAGCCAGGGATCGAGGAGCATGAGTATCCCGGTCACCGCGAGCGGCACGAGAACCGCTGCGGCCCAACTGAGCGGCCGATGAAACCGCGTCTCCCGGATGTCGAGGCGATGGCGGCGCCTGGTCTCCTCGTGGGTCACCATGTGGACGTCGATACGTCCGCTCTCGCGCACCACCGTGGCGCCCACCCCCTCGTCGAGGATGCGTTGCCACCGTGGCCGCCGTGACGTACCGAGGACCAGCTGGGTGGCGTTGACCCCGCGGGCGAACTCCAGCAGTGTCGCGGGAACGTCGTCGCCGACGACGGTGTGGATCTTGGCGCCGAATCCCGCCGCCAGGTCGCGCAGCGCCGTCATGTCGATCGGTGTCCGCTGCGCCAGTCCGTCGCCGCGTACCACGTGGACCACGACGAGTTCGGCGCTCGACCGCGACGCGATGCGACTGGCCCGGCGGATCAGTGCCGCGGACTCCGGTCCGCCGGTGATGGCGACGACGACGCGTTCCCGCGCCTCCCACGTGGCCGTGATCGCGTTGGCGGCCCGATAGTCGGCCAGCGTGTCATCGACCCGGTCGGCCAGCCACAACAACGCCAGTTCCCGCAGCGCGGTGAGATTTCCCTGCCGGAAGTAGTTGGTCAGCGCCCCGTCGATCCGACGGCCCGGGTACACCTTGCCGGCGGTGAGGCGCTGCCGCAGAGCCTGCGGATCGATGTCGACGAGTTCGATCTGGTCGGCGGCGCGCACCGCCTCGTCGGGCACCGTCTCGCGCTGGGTGACACCGGTGATCTGGGCGACCACGTCGTTGAGACTCTCCAGATGCTGGATGTTGATGGTGGTCAGCACATCGATACCGGCATCGCGCAGGACCTCGATGTCCTGCCACCGCTTGGTGTTTCGAAGTCCGGGTGCATTGGTGTGGGCCATCTCGTCGACGAGGGCCACCTGCGGGTGCCGCTCGAGGACGGCCTCGAGGTCCATCTCCTCCAGGGTCGCGTCCCGGTAGGCGACGCTGGTCCGCTCGACCACCTCCAGCCCCTCGACGAGGGCCGCGGTGGCGGAGCGTCCATGCGACTCCACCACCGCGACAACGACATCGGAACCCTCGTCGATCAACCCCCGGGCCGTCGCGAGCATCTCATAGGTCTTGCCGACCCCTGGTGCGCATCCCAGGAATACCTCGAGCCGACCCCGGCCATCACCAGCTCGGCCATCACCGCTGTCGGCCATGACCGTCAGTGTATCGCGCGCTCCCCGGCCCGGCCGTCATGACCGGCAGGTCAACGGTCCGAGACCGAGAGCGAGGTTGACGTCGAGGACGTTGACCGTCGGCGACCCGAGAACTCCGAGCTGGCGGCCGTCGGTGTGCTCGGCGATGATCTCCCGAACACGCTGCTCCGACAGCTTGTTGACCCGGGCGATCCGCGGCACCTGCAGGGCCGCATAGGCCGGGCTGATGTCGGGATCGAGACCCGATCCCGAGCCGGTCACCGCGTCGGCGGGCACGCGGGCCGGGGCGACCCCTTCCCGCGTGGCGATGATCGTGCGGCGGGCGTTGATCCACTCGACGAGATCGGAGTTGTTGGGCCCCTTGTTACTCGCGGCCGACGCGGCCGGGTCGCCGGTCGCCATCGGCTCGCCCGACCCACCGAGAACTCGTGCATGCAGATACGGGTCCGGTTGACCGGCAGCGACATTGGGGTCCAGACCGATCAGCGACGACCCGACGTCGCAGCCGCGCGCGTCGGTGACCTGCGACCCTTCTGCGGAGTTCGACCCGATCCGGGACACGGCCCACACCGCGGCCGGATAGGCCACGCCGAGCAGCAGGGTCAGCGCGACGATCACGCCCAGTGCCGCAACACATTGCCGGACAAAGCCGGTGACAGTCATGTTCATCTCTCACTCACCCCATTCCCGGGAGAAAACGCACCACGAGGTCGATCAGCCAGATCCCGATGAACGGTGCGATCACCCCGCCCACGCCGTAGATCAGCAGATTGCGTCCGAGCAACCGTGAGGCCGACGACGGACGGTAACGCACACCCCGTAGCGACAGTGGGATCAGCGCGATGATGATCAGCGCGTTGAAGATCACCGCCGACACGATCGCCGACTGCGCCGAATGCAGGTGCATGACGTTCAGCGCATCGAGTTGCGGATAGATCCCGGTGAACATCGCCGGCAGGATCGCGAAGTACTTCGCCAGATCGTTGGCCAGCGAGAACGTGGTCAGCGCACCACGGGTGATCAGCAGCTGCTTGCCGATGGCGACCACATCGATGAGCTTGGTGGGGTCCGAGTCCAGATCCACCATGTTCCCGGCCTCTTTGGCCGCCGAGGTCCCCGTGTTCATCGCCAGACCGACGTCGGCCTGCGCCAGCGCCGGGGCGTCGTTGGTGCCGTCGCCGGTCATCGCGACCAGGCGTCTCCTCGACTGCTCCTTGCGGATCAGTGCCAGCTTGTCCTCGGGGGTGGCTTCGGCGATGAAGTCGTCGACGCCGGCCTCCGAGGCGATCGCGCGGGCGGTCAGCGGATTGTCGCCGGTGACCATGACAGTCCGGATGCCCATCGCCCGCAACTGCGCAAACCGCTGCGCCATACCGGGTTTCACGACGTCGGAGAGCCGGATGACACCGAGCACCCGGGCCGGCTCGCCGGCGGTACGCATGCCGACCATCAGCGGGGTGCCACCTTGGGCCGCGATCGCGCTGACCTCATCGGTGACCTCCGGATCGACTTGTCCCCCATTGGCATTCACCCAGCGCGTCACCGCGTCGGCGGCACCCTTGCGGTATTCGACGGTCCCAGTGCGCTCTTCGGCGTCGACACCACTCATGCGAGTCTGTGCGGTGAACGGCACCACGCGGTATCCAGGATGGATCTCCGCACGTGCTGCGGCCAGCTCCTCGCCATCGAGTTGTGCCACGCCATGATCGCGGACACACAGGTCGACGATGCTACGCCCCTCGGGGGTGTCGTCGGCGAGGCTGCACCGGTAGCTGACCGCGGCCAGCTCGGTCTCGTCGACTCCCGGCGCCGGCGCCAGAGCGGTGGCCCGACGGTTGCCGAAGGTGATGGTACCGGTCTTGTCCATCAGCAGGGTGTCGATGTCACCGGCCGCCTCGACCGCGCGACCCGACATGGCCAGGACGTTGCGCTGCACAAGCCGATCCATACCGGCGATGCCGATGGAGGACAGCAGCGCGCCGATGGTGGTCGGGATCAGGCAGACCAGCAACGCGATCAGTTTCACCGGGTCCGGCGACTGGCCCGCGTACTGCTGCATCGGCCCGACGGCCACCACCGCCATCAGGAAGATGATCGTGAGACTCGTGAGCAGGATGTCCAGGGCGATCTCGTTGGGTGTCTTCTTACGGGACGCTCCCTCGACGAGGGCGATCATCCGGTCCACAAAGGTCTCGCCGGGCGCGGTGGTGATCCGCACGATGATCTTGTCCGAGAGCACCACCGTGCCACCGGTCACCGCCGACCGGTCGCCACCGGATTCGCGTACCACGGGGGCGGATTCGCCGGTGATCGCCGACTCGTCGACCGTCGCGATGCCGTCCACCACATCACCGTCGCCGGCGATGATCTCGCCGGCCTCGACGACGATGAGGTCACCGATCTTCAGGTCCCCACCGGGCACCTCGACGATCTCGCCGTCTGCGGACAGACGACGGGCCATCGTGTCACGCTTCAATTTACGTAGGCTGTCGGCCTGCGCACGACCTCGCCCTTCGGAAACCGCCTCGGCGAGGTTCGCGAACACGACGGTGAACCACAGCCACACCGCAACCGTCCAGGAGAACCACGACGGATGCCACACCGCAAGAACCGTGGTGACGATGGCTCCGAGATAGACCACGAACATCACCGGATTGCGGGCCTGCGCACGCGGGGTGAGTTTGCGCAGGGCCTGCGGGATGGAGGTCACGAGCTGCCGGACGTCGAACGCCCCGGTGGTCACCAACTCCGGACCGGCGTCGTCGGCCGGAACCCTTGGGTGCGATGGTGGCCCGTCCGGCGTCGGAGACGTCGGGCCGCCGAGAAGAGGGGTCACAGTACTGCCTCCGCGATCGGTCCCAGCGCCATCGCCGGGAAGAAGGTGAGCCCGGCGACCAGCAAGATCGTGCCGAACAGCAAGGCACCGAACAGAATTCCATGAGTGGGTAGGGTCGCCGCATCATCGGCCGGGCCGGTTGCGCCGTGAGTGGCCACTGCCATGCCACCGGCGGCAGGTTGCGCGCCGGCACCGCCCTCGACGACCGCGGACACCGCGACCGGCGACGTGTCGGTGCTCGCCGCGTCGGCGGTCGACCCGCGGGGACGCTGCCGCGCCAGCAGTCCCGCGAGCGCAAGGACGAAGACGATGGGCAGGAACCTGCCCAGTAACATGGCCAGCCCGAGTGAGGTCTGGAACCAGTCGCTGGTCACCGTGAGTCCGCCGAAGGCGCTGCCGTTGTTGTTGGCGGCCGAGGCGAAGGCGTAGAGCACCTCACTGAACCCGTGGATCGATCCCGGAGAGCCGGGATCGCCGCTGTTGCCCTGGAATCCGATGGTGCTGCTCAGTATTGCCGTGATCGCGGTGCCGGTGAGCACCAGGGCCGGCATCACCAGGATGTACAGCGCAGCGACCGTGATCTCGTTCTGACCGATCTTCTTGCCCAGGAATTCCGGGGAGCGGCCCACCAGGAGTCCGCCGACGAAGACGGTGACGATGGCCATGATCAGGATGCCGTACAGTCCCGATCCGACGCCGCCCGGCGCCACCTCCCCGAGCAGCATGTTCCAGATCAGTGCTCCACCACCGACGGCGGAGAAGCTGTCGTGCGCGGAGTTCACTGCGCCCGTGGAGGTTCCGGTGGTCGACACCGCGAACAGTACCGAGCCGGGGATACCGAAGCGCTGTTCTTTACCCTCCATCATGGCACCGGCCGCCTGACCCGCGATGCCGTCGGTGCGTGATTCGAAGATCCAGACGATCGCCAGCATCGCCGACCAGATGGTCGCCATCACGCCCATCAGGGTGAGACCCTGGCGCCGGTCACCGACCATCGTGCCGTACGTGCGCGTCAGACACACCGGGATGATCAGCAGGGCAAGGATTTCCACCAGATTCGACAGCGGCGTCGGGTTGGAGAAGGGGTGTGCCGAGTTGGCCGACAGCGTTCCGCCGCCGTTGGTACCAAGTTCCTTGATGGCCTCCTGCGAGGCGAACGGGCCGAGGACGCTGTGCGCCTGTTCGCCGCCGAGGGTGGTGAAATCGAATCCGGTACCCAAGGACTGTACCGCCCCCTGGGTGAGCAGGATGAGCGCCACGATGAAGGCCATCGGGAGCAGAATCCGTACCGTACTGCGGATCAGGTCCACCCAGAAGTTCCCGACCTCCCCGCTGCCGCGACGATTGACGATACCCCGGACCAGTGCCATCGCGACCGCGAGACCGACTGCGGCAGAGACGAAGTTTTGTACCGCCAGGCCGAGCATCTGGGTCAGGTTGGACATCACCACCTCGGGTGAGTACGACTGCCAGTTGGTGTTGGACACAAAGGAGATGGCCGTGTTGAACGACATCGACGGCGACACACCCGGTTTGCCGTCCGACCAGGGAAGAACGCCTTGAAGACGTTGCAGTGCATAGAGAAACAGGAAGGAGATGAGCGAGAAGGCCAGCACCGCAAGGACGTAACCCACCCATGTCTGCTCACGCCGAGAATCGATGCGGCCGATGCGGTAGACCACCCGCTCCACCCGCAGGTCGCGGCTCGACCCGTAGACCCGTGCCATGTAGTCACCGAGCGGGACATAGGCGAGTGCCAGCACCAGAATGAGAATGCCCACCTGGATCAGTCCGGCTGTCGTGGTCGACACGATGTCAGAACCTTTCCGGGGCGATGAGGGCGACCACCAGGTAGAGGACGACCCCGGCGGCCAGCGCCACCAGCAGGATGTTGGTGATCCCCGCCCCGGTCATCGTCCGACTCTCGCGTCGATCGCACGGACGGCCAGCAGGCACACCACAAAGCCGGCCACCGCCACGAGCAGAAACAGCACGTCTGACACTTGCACTCCTCATCCGATCGCAAACCCGCCCAGCCTGTCGTTTCGGCTGCGCGCGAGGTCAGCATCGCCCCACGTCGGGCCGGGAGGAAGGGGTCTTAACGCGATCCATACGCGCCGGCCGCACAATTTGACGCCCGTTCACGCATCGGCTGCGGGGTGTGTCAACATCGCGTCACCATGGGGGTGACCGCCGTACCGATCGCGTTGCCGGGTCCTGATCATCGGCGGACGACGGCGTACCGCGCCGATGGTGGCCTGCGAACCGGGGCGATCAGCCCGGTGAGTCACGAATCGAGCTGTGCGCGAGCCTATTCCGCGTCGGAACCGATCACCGAAATGACGTCGCGTCGGAGCCTGCAGTGATCGCGATCCCGATGGTGCCGTCTTTGCCTCGGCGTAACAGACTCGCCTTGATGAGCAACCAGCCGAGCAGCCCGTACTTCTTGCTGATCGCCGATCGTGTTCGCTCGGTGCCGGCGGCATCGAGGATCGCGCCGGTGCCCTCGACCCGATCGCCGGTGACCTTCTTCCCGCGGGCGTCGCAGGCCTGAACCACAACACGCGGGTCACGCCGGAGCCGCTTGACCTTCCAGGCCTCGGTCTCGGTCCAGACCAGCAGCCGCCCGCCGTCGAGCGCGGCCCACACGGGCGTTGCAACGGGTGTCCCGTCCTTGCGGAACGTGGTGAGCTGCACGTACTTTGCGGTGCCAGCGGTACCGAAACCGGCGGCCGACGAGTCCTGGGTCATGCCGCCATGTTACGTGCGAACAACGATTGCCGGTGGGCGGTGTGTGTTGCCGCCATCGGAATTCGCTCCCCACCGATAACCCCGGCGTCGACGAGCGTCGCCCATGCGGTGACCTGATTCGCCGAGAGGACCGGCTTGCCGAGCTCGGCCTCCATCTCGGCGAGGATGTCGTAGGTCCACAGGTTGGTGCAGGACACGAACACCGCGTCGGCTTCGGGATGATCGGCGGCGCGGATGAGTGCGGCGGTCACCTCGTAGGGGATCGTCCAGATCCGGTGGTCGCGGCCGAGTCCGGCCTGGCTGACCACTGAGCGCCCGGATTCGGCGAGAAAGTCACACAGCAGTCCGGTCAGTGACGACGTATAGGGTGTGGCCACCGCGAGTCGGCCGATATTCATCGCGTCCAGGGCTCGCAGCAGGGCCTCCGAGGTGGTCACCGCCCGTTCAGCCCCCGCGGCCCGCATGCAGTTGGAGATCTCGACGGCCCCGGCCAGCCCGTAGACGAAGCTGCCCGACGCACACGCATACCCGAAGGCTTGCGGCCCTACTGACGCGACCGCCCGCACCGCCGCGGTGATCTCGGCGTGGTTGTTCAGATCGCGACACAACTCGACGTCGACGGGGGCATCGATGAACCCGGTGCGCGTGAAATACAGCGACACCGCGTCGGGCATCCACCGCCACAGCTCACGGTCGAGTGCCATGTCGAAGGGACACACCATCCCGATGCCGATCTGAGCCTCCATGCAGGAATGGTGACACATTGTCGGATTGTCAACAATCCCGCCGTTGTGACGATTGCGTTAACGTGATCAGGGCCCAATCGGCGTGTTCTGGCCCGCTGCCACCCACCAGCGACCGCCGCGCTCCACCAGCACATACATCGCCATGTCGGAGAAGCCGCCACCCCGCGCATGACGGCCGATCTGAACGACGGCCACCCCGGGCGCGGGGTTGGTCGCCTGCGCAACGGAGAAATCCGAGGGCGGTGCAACCTGTTGGGCAAAGAGTCGATGATGAATCGCGTTGAGGGACGCAAACCCTTGCAGCACAGCCCCTTTGGGCGTCCCCCACAGGATGTCGTCGGCGAACAACGCGTCGTAGGCATCGGCGTCGGAGTCGTCCACGCCGGATTGCAGGGCATCCACGAGCGCATCGACCGCCGCGAACGCCTCCGGCTGCCGCAGATTCAGGACCGGACGATTGCGCGAGTCACTCATACCGTCGACGGTAGGAGTTCAAGTCACGTTGAGGTCAAGCGTTGCGGAGATGCGCAGCCGTGACCTCGTCCCGAATCACACAATCGACGGCGTGATCGTTGACCATCCCCGTCGCCTGCATGAGCGCGAACATCGTCGTCGGGCCGACGAAACGCCACCCACGCTTCTTCAGATCCTTGGATAGTGCAACCGATTCCGGCGAGGTCGTCATCGACCCGGGTACGTGATCGTCCGCGGGTGCATAGCGCCAGAAGAACGACTCCAACGATCCCTCCGCGTCGATCAGATCCAGCGCGGCGCGCGCATTGTTGATCGTCGCCTCAATTTTCCCGCGATGCCGAATGATCCCCGCGTCATCGAGCAGCCGGCTGACGTCGGCGTCTCCGAACCGTGCGATCTTCTCGAAGTCGAAGCCGCTGAACGCGGCCCGGAAGTTCTCCCGCTTGGTGAGGATGGTCCGCCAACTGAGCCCCGACTGGAATCCCTCGAGGCAGACCCGCTCGAACAGCGCCACATCCCCGGCGAGCGGAAACCCCCACTCCGTGTCGTGGTAGGTGGTCTCGGGCTCCTTGGCCGCCCACGAACACCGCGACCGGCCATCGGCTCCGACTACGACATCGGACATTGAGCGCCTCCTCGATTCGATGCCGGAAGACTACCCACGCACACCGACACAACTCCTGCCCCTTCCGCCGGTTCAGCCACGCCCCGCCCGCCGATCGAGCGCGCCCCCTGTCCACCCGCTGGTTGAGCCGCGACCGACGAGCGAAGCGAGGCGGCCGCGCGTCGAAACCCACCCCACCCGCTGGTTGAGCCGCGACGGCGAGGAACGAGCCGCCGCGCGTCGAAACCACACGCCACCCAACCATGTCCGCAACCACCGAAACCCACCCAAACCGAAACCGAAACCGCCAAGGAATTGTCAGACCGCGTTCGTACCATGGGCACAAAGGTTCGAAGAGAACCCCAACACCCTCGGGGGAGGTGACCACCACGACCACACCACCGGCAGCCGCATCGGCTGCCACCAGCGGGTTCAACCGAGGGCGACGATCGGCATCGCGAGTTCGGTCAGCCAGGCATCTTCCGGCTCGGGGTACCCCACCAGGTACGTCTCCCGAGCAGTGCCGTCGGTCCGGTACCCGTTGTCCTCGATCCATGTGGCCAGCGCTTGATAGCCCTCACCGATGTCTGCCATCCGGCCGTGATGCACATAGGTGGCCGCCTGCTCGGTGCCCGGCAGCGTCACCACGTCCAGACCGTCGACGCAGCTCACCGTCGGACCGTCGTCGATGGGACACGCAGCCGTCACGATCAGCGCGTCCCCGCCGGCGGGTGCGTACGTGGCCACTGCCGGGCCCGCCGGCACGCCGCCACTGCCCATGACCGCCTCGTACAGGGTGGCGAACAACCGGCTGATCACCGGACCAATGACGTCGCTCGTGGTGCTCTCCGCGGTGTCGGACAGCGTCGCGGCCCGAACCGCCGCGAGACTCTTCACGGTCACATTGTTGGTACTCATGGTGCCTTCCTTCTCGATCATTCGGAGTCTCGCCTCGATACGGGTCAGCCGATCCTGGTCGGCCGTGATCTGCTCGGCCACCTGGGCTCGACGCAGACGTAGCATTCCGCGCAGTTCGGCGGGCGCCACGTCGGCGTCGAGGATTCGGGCCACCTCGGCAAGCGTGAACCCCAGATCCTTCAGCGCGACAACACGATTCAGTCGACGCAATTGGTCGGCGGTGTAGTACCGATACCCGGTGAACTCGTCGACCCGAGCCGGCGGCAACAGGCCGATCCGGTCGTAGTGCCGAAGCATCCGGATCGACACCCGACCCATTGTGGCGAAATCTCCGATGGTGAACATGACGGCACTCACGCTCCTGTCTCACACCGTGTCAGGGTCAACACTCTCATCACTCGCCACGATCGTCGTTACCGACTCGTGATCATCGGTTGCGATCGCATCCCGGTCATGCGCGCGCCCGTGAGATGTCGCCCCGAGGCTCCTAGCGTCGATGACAACGACGACGTCACCGTGCGCCGTCCCACGACCCCCGAGGTCGGGAGAGGACCGACGATGACCATTTCCGCGCACCCCACAGCCGGCCCCGACGACCTGGGCGCATTGCTCGACCGTGTCGGCAAGGGCGATGCCGCCGCCTTCGCCACCTTCTACGACCTCACCGCGCAGCGCGTGTACGGCATGGCGCTACGGGTCATACGCGACCGCGGCTTCAGTGAGGAGATCACCCAGGAGGTGTACCTGACGGTGTGGCGGACCGCGAACACCTTCGACGGCTCGTCGGGATCGGCTCTGTCGTGGGTGCTGACCATGGCGCATCGCCGGGCCGTGGATCGCGTCCGGTCGGAGGTCGCCAGCCGCCGTCGCACGCTCGCGCATGGTCAGGCGGCGATCACCCCTCCGTTCGACGAGGTCACCGAGATCAGTGAGCGGCGCGAGGCCGCCCGACTGGTGCGCTCCGGCCTGCAACGACTCACGCCTGCGCAGCGAGAGTCCATCGAGCTTGCCTACTTCGACGGACTCACCTATCGCGAAGTGGCAGAACGACTTCAGGTTGCACTTCCCACGGTGAAGTCACGAATCCGGGACGGTATGCGGCGTCTGCGGCTCAGCGTCGCCGACACCGCGGCCTGACGTCCGAAGCCGAATCCTGACCCACGGGCGTGGTTACGGTGGAGTGGTGAGCACTCGCCCGTACGTCCTGAACAGTCCCGATTCCTTCATCACCGACGCACTGCGCGGCCTTCTCGCCGCCAATCCGGCGATCGTCTGGCAGGCAGATCCCGGTTTCCTCTACCGCCGCGACACGGACGATGATCGCGTGGCCGTCATCTCCGGCGGCGGATCGGGTCACGAACCCATGCATTCGGGGATGATCGGCGCGGGAATGCTGGATGCGGCCTGCCCCGGCCTGGTGTTCACCAGTCCCAACGCGCTGCAGATCGCCGCGGCCACCCGCCAGGTCGACCGCGGGCGCGGTGTTCTGCACATCGTGAAGAACTACACCGGCGATGTGATGAACTTCCGCATCGCCCGGCACATGCTGCGCGACGAGGTGACCACTGACCACGTCGTCGTCGACGACGATGTGGCGACCGAGTCGGAATCGGGTCCGGGCCGACGCGGCACCGGAGCGACGATCATCGTCGAAAAGATCTGTGGCGCAGCAGCTGCGCGCGGTGACGAGCTCACCGAGGTCGCCGAGATCGGTCGTCGCGTTGGCGCCGACGCCCGGAGTTTCGCGGTGGCCTACCGCGCCTGCACCACCCCCGGGTCGTCCGCACCGAGCTTCGAACTCGACGACGAGGAGATGGAACTCGGGGTCGGTATCCACGGCGAGGCCGGCGAGGACCGGACCACGATCGTCGGAGCGCGCGAACTGGTCGGCCGGATGCTCGACCGCATCGTCGACTCGCTGTCGCTGACCTCCGACGAGCAGGTGATCTGCCTGGTCAACGGCCTGGGGTCGGCGCACCCGCTCGAGTTGTCGCTGGTCTTCGGCGAGGTGATCTGCAATCTCGACGAGCGTGGTGTCACGGTCGAACGCGCGATGGTCGGCACCTTCGTCACCGCCCTGGACATGACCGGCTTCTCCATCACCCTCGTCCGCGTCGACGACGCCATTCTCGAGCTATTCGACGCCGAGACCTCGGCTCCCGCATGGCCTTCCGTCATCGCCCGGCCGACACAGGTCGACGAGGTCACCTTTGCCGAGCCGGCCGACACAGCCGCCGACGGACCAGAATGCGGCTGGCTGTCCGACTTCGTGAGCCGCGTCGTCGATTCCGTCGACGATCTGACCGAACTCGACAAGCAGGCCGGCGACGGTGACTTCGGCACCAACATGACTGCGGCCCTCGGCCACTTCGACCTGCCGTTGCGTGGCTCGGACACCGCGGTCCTGCACGCCATCAGCACCTCGTTCTTTGTCCGGGCGGGCGGCACCTCGGGTGCTGTCTTCGGCGTCCTGTTCCGATATCTGGCAACAGCTTTCGAGGACGCGAACAGCTTCGACGAGGCACTTGGAGATGGTGCGTCGTCGGCACTCGGGGAGATCGGCGATCTCGGCGGCGCACAGGTGGGCGACAACACGATGGTCGACGCCCTTGCTCCGGCCGTCGACGCCCTGCGAGACGGACGATCACTGGCAGAGGTCGCCGATGCCGCCGAAAGCGGAGCCGAATCCACTCGTGACACAACGGCTTCCAAGGGACGCGCGAGCTACGTGGGCGAGAACGCCCGGGGCGTCGTCGATCCGGGTGCGCTGGTCACCTCGTGGCTGTTCCGCGCCGCCGCGCAGAGTCAGGCCCGATAGATCTCCACGTGCGTGCCGGTGACGACGCCGACGTTCAACAACGAAGTGCGCCAGCTGGTCCTGCGGTTGCTCGCGGCATGGCCGGTCCGGGGGGGACCAGCGACTGGATTGTTCACAGGGGCCCACTTCATAGAGCGGAACCTGTTTGGGCCGACCGTGGACACCCCAGCACTCGACGGTCAGGACATACTCGCCGCTCTGCGGAGCATAAGTGTCGTGGCAGGTGGTCGAGGCGTCCCACCGGACGTTGCAGTTCCCCGTGCCGGCGTAGGCGGCGACCGTCGCGCAGGAGACTCCGACACGCACGTGGCCGCGAGCTTTGCCCAGGTCCTCGTGCTCCTGGTCATGGCGGCTCCGTTGCACGGCACATCGGAATTGTCGTTTCAGCGGCGACGAACCTTAGCCCTTGCCCACCGCAGTGACTGAGGACGGGCCCCTGAGCGACCGGATCGGGACTATTCCCGAGGACAGCCGTCAGGGGCCCGTTCTCAGTCATCTCGGCCGAGCACCGACGGCTCGGTCGGTACCGGACACCGACGTGATGGGCTGCTCCACCAGGTGGGACAGCCCATCACATCAATCAATTCAGCCGAGCACCAACGACTCTCCGTCGGCGCTGACGTTCACCGGCACCACATCGCCGTCGCGGATGTCGCCGGCCAGCAACGCCTTGGCGAGGCTGTCGCCGATGGCCTGCTGCACCAGCCGGCGCAGTGGCCGCGCACCGTAGAGCGGATCGAATCCGCGCTCGGCGAGCCATTCCTTGGCCTTCGGCGTGACCTGCAGTTCCAGCCGACGCTGTGCCAGCCGCTTACCGAGCTGGGCGAGCTGGATGTCGACGATGGACACCAGTTCCTCGGGGCTCAGCGCGTCGAAGATGATGACGTCGTCGAGCCGGTTGATGAACTCCGGCTTGAACCGGCTGCGGACCGCCGCCATCACCTGATCCTTGTCGCCGCCCGCGCCCAGGTTGGACGTGAGGACGAGGATGGTGTTGCGGAAGTCCACCGTGCGACCCTGACCATCGGTCAGGCGACCCTCGTCGAGGACCTGCAGCAGCACGTCGAAGACGTCCGGGTGGGCCTTCTCGATCTCGTCGAACAGCACCACCGTGTACGGCCGACGCCGCACCGCCTCGGTCAGCTGACCGCCGGCCTCGTAGCCGACGTAACCGGGAGGGGCACCCACAAGTCTTGCCACGCTGTGCTTCTCGCCGTACTCGCTCATGTCGATGCGGACCATCGCCCGCTCGTCGTCGAACAGGAACTCGGCGAGCGCTTTGGCCAGCTCGGTCTTGCCGACGCCGGTCGGGCCGAGGAACATGAACGAACCCAGCGGCCGGTTGGGGTCGGCGACCCCGGCACGGGCGCGGCGCACGGCGTCGGAGACCGCGACCACAGCCGCCTTCTGGCCGATGACCCGGTGTCCCAGTTCCTCTTCCATGCGCAGCAGCTTGGCGGTCTCACCTTCGAGCATGCGCCCGGCAGGGATTCCGGTCCACGACGACACGACCTGCGCCACGTCGTCGGGGCCGACCTCCTCCTGGAGCATCACGTCTTGCCCGGGATCGGTGCCGGTCTTCTCGATCGCGGCCTCGAGGTTCTTCTCGAGTCCGGGGATCTTGCCGTACCGCAGTTCGGCCGCACGGCCCAGATCGCCGTCACGCTCGGCCCGATCTGCCTCTCCGCGAAGCCGTTCCAGCTCTTCCTTGAGGTCGCGGACCGCGTCGATGGCGGTCTTCTCCGATTGCCAGCGGGCGCTCAGCTCGTTGAGCTTTTCCTTCTGGTCGGCCAGTTCCTGACGCAGCTTCTCCAGCCGCTCCTTGGATGCGGCGTCCGTTTCCTTCTGCAGCGCAACCTCTTCGACCTCCAGACGGCGAACAATGCGCTCCACCTCGTCGATTTCGACGGGGCGCGAGTCGATCTCCATCCGCAGTCGCGACGCGGCCTCGTCGACGAGGTCGATGGCCTTGTCCGGCAAGAAGCGGGAGGTGATGTAGCGGTCGGACAGCGTTGCCGCGGCCACCAGGGCGGAGTCGGTGATGCGCACACCGTGGTGCACCTCGTACCGATCCTTCAGGCCACGCAGGATGCCGATGGCGTCCTCGACGGAGGGTTCACCGACGTACACCTGCTGGAAGCGGCGCTCGAGGGCGGCGTCCTTCTCGATGTACTTGCGGTACTCCTCGAGGGTGGTCGCGCCGACCAGCCGCAGCTCACCGCGAGCCAGCATCGGCTTGATCATGTTGCCGGCATCCATCGCGGAATCGCCTGTCGCGCCGGCACCCACGATGGTGTGCAACTCGTCGATGAAGGTGATGACCTGCCCGGCCGATCCCTTGATCTCGTCGAGGACGGCCTTGAGTCGTTCCTCGAATTCGCCGCGGTACTTGGCGCCGGCCACCATCGAGCCCATGTCCAGGGAGATGACGGTTTTGCCGCGCAACGATTCCGGGACGTCCCCGGCGACGATGCGCTGGGCCAGCCCTTCCACGATGGCGGTCTTGCCGACGCCGGGCTCACCGATGAGCACCGGGTTGTTCTTGGTACGGCGACTGAGCACCTGCACGACGCGCCGGATCTCGGTGTCCCGGCCGATGACCGGGTCGAGTTTGCCCTCGCGGGCCGCGGCGGTCAGGTCGGTGGAGTACTTCTCCAGTGCCTGATACGTCGATTCGGGGTCCTCCGAGGTCACCCGGGCGTTGCCGCGCACGGCGACGAAGGCCTCGCGCAACGCCTGCGGGGTGGCCCCGGCGTTGTGCAGCAGTTTGGCGACGTCGGAGTCGCCGGTCGCCAGACCGACCACCATGTGTTCGGTGGAGACGTACTCGTCGTCGAGCTCACCGGCAAGCTGCTGAGCGGCACTGATGGCCGCGATCGACTCGCGGGAGAGTTGTGGCGTCGAGCTGGCACCGGACACCGTCGGCATGCGATCGACCATCGCCTGGGCCTGCGCACGAACATTCGACGGGTCCACCCCGACCGCTTTGAGCAGCGGCGACGCGATGCCGTCGGACTGATCGAGCAGGGCCACAAGGATATGGGCCGGTCGCACGTCGGGATTTCCAGCGCTGGCCGCCGCCTGCACAGCAGCACTCAACGCTTGCTGTGTCTTGGTGGTGGGGGTGAAGCTGTCCACTCGCGTGCACCTTTCTCTTTAGTCCAACAGGCTCAAGTATGAGCCATTCGAGAGGTGCAACGCCAGTAGAGTTGAGTCCATTCCGCTCAACTTAGATTTACGAGTGATCCCGGTCACATTAGCTGGGTGCTGCGCGTATGAGGGATCGCCAGCAGTGCGACGACGGGAGTTCACCCACCACTGCGAGTGTTTGTCACCTGTCTCCACGGAGTATCCCGACGTTGAGCCGCTGATCTCCAGTCCGTGTGGACCATCGGTCACCATCAACCGAAGCCAACTCCACCGCCATCCCCTGACGCGGCCACCCTCGATCACCTTGTGCGGTCGTCGGCTGCCGTCCGGCGGGTGTTCGGGGTCACCGGAGGAACGCCATGTACTTGCACACCCAGCAACTCATCAACGAAATCGCCGTCGACGAGCCGGACCCCGCCGCGGCCAACGCGCTGCAGGAGGGACTCGGCGGCCAGTTCGGCGAGATGCGCACGATGATGCAGTATCTGTTCCAGAGCATGAACTTTCGCGGCGATCCCACCTCGAAGCCCTACAAGGATCTGCTGCAGGGCGTGGGCACCGAGGAGATCAGCCACGTCGAACTCATCGGCACCACCATCTCGCGACTGCTCGACGGGTCGCCCGAGTACTCCGGCAAGAAGACCGATCCGGGTGGACAAGCCGGGCGCCAAGGGTGCGACGCCGCTCAAGATCGCGTTGGATACCAGCAACATTCACCACTATCTCGTGGGCGCTCAAGGCGCTCTGCCGGTCGACGCGGCCGGCAACCCGTGGTCGGGGTCGTACGTGTACAACAGCGGCAACCTGGTTCTCGACCTGCTCTACAACCTGATGCTGGAATCGACCGGGCGCCTGCAGAAGTGCCGGATCTACGAGATGACCGACAACAAGACCGCACGGTCGACAATCGCCTACCTCATCGTCCGCGACCAGGCACATGAGAACGCCTTTGCCAAAGCACTGGAGAGTCTCGGTGTGGATTGGGGCACCGTTCTGCCGATCCCCAAGACCAACGCGGAGAAGTTCCCCGAGGTGAAGAAGCTGCTGGACAAGGGTTTACAGAGCATCCAGTACACCTTCAGCTCCGACGACCAGAGCCAGGCGGCCAAGCTGTACCGCGGTGCCTCGCCGTCGAACGTCGGGACCGAACTGAGCACCGCGGTGATGCCCGAGGGCTTCCCGATGACGATCGCACCGGATCGTCGTGAGGAGTTCGCTCCCGGCCTGGACAAAGATCTGCTGGCACTCATCCAGGCGACCGCGGAAGTGGAGATCGCTGAACAGAAGTGAGACCACGCAGTTGACCGGGATGACACCGGACAGCGCCAGTATGCGGATAAACGCATCTGGTGGCTGACCGGTGTCATCTGGGTCAGCGGCTCGCAGATATCTGGGTCGGCAGAGCCGAAACCTCTAATGGCCCAATTCTCTCAGCGGTTCAAATCAATCCGTAGGTCCCACGGCTCTGCGGGGAATGGGCGCGGGGCCACCATCCGGACGCCCTCCTGGAGTTCGGTATGAACGTCGGCCATCTCGCCGAGGTCGCGCCAGTCATCGAGCGACATCAGCCGAGGACCAGGAGTTGCGGTCATGGTGCACGAGTCTACGAACGCGGACGCACGACCACGAGTGCAAAATTCACAGCGCCGAAGACGATCGTGCACAGCCACGCAGCATCCACCACTGCCACAATGGCCTCATGGCCGACGACATCCGCTTCTACTTCGACCCCGTGTGCCCCTTCGCCTGGATGACCAGCAAGTGGGTGCGACAGGTACAAGCGCAACGCGACTATTCCGTCGACTGGCGATTCATCTCCCTGCGACTACTCAACGCCCACATCGACTACGCGTCGCACTTCCCGCCGGAGTACGAGGCCGGACACACCGCCGGACTACTCCTCCTGCGTGCGGCAACAAGCATCCGCCGCGAGCACGGCCGCGCGCCGCTCGGTCCGCTGTATCAGGCCTTCGGGACGCGAATCTTCGAGCAGCACAACGGAACCTATCTCGTCGACGGCACCGACTTCCGTGGCACCGAGGGCTTCCTCGGCCCGATCCTCGACGAACTCGGACTCCCCCGCCAGCACATCGCCGCGCTCGACGACGAGTCCCTCGACACCGAGATCCAGGCGGAGACCGACGAGGCGCTCGCCCTCACCGGCCGCGATGTGGGCACCCCGATCATCCACTTCGAGCCACCCGAGGGTGTCGCGTTCTTCGGACCGGTGATCAGCCGGCTGCCCGACGACGAGCACGCCGCGCAACTGTGGGACCACGTCATCGGACTCGCCCGCTTCCCCGGATTCGCCGAACTCAAACGCAGCCTGCGGGAGAAGCCGCAACTCAAGGCATTTGGCGTCGACGCCGACGAGACCGGTGAACAGGAGGACTGGCACGGGGGAAGCCGACGCACCAAGCACTGAGCCCGACAATACTGAGCCCGACGCTCAAAGCTCGTGCCGCACAAGGAACTCCTCGATGGCACCGGCAAAGACCTGGTTGTCATCTCCGGCCACCATGTGCCCGGCCGCACTCACGTCGGCCACCTCGGCCTGCGGAATCAGCGCCTTCATCGAGGCAACTCCGGCTTCACTGACGACGTCGGACTGACCACCACGGACGATCAGGGTGGGCACGACGATCTTGCGTGCGGCCGCGGTCAGCCGAACCGGGTCGGTGTGGCGGGGCTCGTCCTCGCCGGACCGGATGAACGCCGGGTCCCAATGCCAGTACCACCGACCGTAAGAACTGATTGCCGACGACCCGGGCATTGCTGAACATGCCCGGCCGCGGCGGTTCGTCGACCTCGGGATGAGTCACGGCGGTCATGCCGCGGCTCCGGCGCGTCGGTCGTCGGATTCGCGGGTGAGACGTTCGCGGACCGGGAGGAAGTCGTAGGTCGGGTAGAACTCGGTGTGGAAGGTGCCCCACGCCCGACGTTCCAGTTCGACGTTCACCGCGGCCAGCTCGTCGGCCGGCAACCGCAGCGTGACGATCTGCCCGATCCCCATGGCGACCACCCCGTTGCAGCGCAGGAACGCCATCTGGCGCTCGGACCAGTCCGAGATCCGCATGCCGAGCACCTGGGTGTAGAAGCGAGCGGTCCGTTCGATGTCGGTGGTGTTGAGCACGACATGGGCGATCTTGCGCGGAATGGCCTGGCGTCCGGCGGGTTCCAGCTCGGGCACGGCGAAGGTGTCGGCGGACAGTTCGATCGTGCGGCCCTCCGGGTCGACGAACCGCAGACCGTAACCGCCGCCGGCGTCGTCGAGCGGGCCGGGCTCGGTCAGCATCGGCACGCCGATCGCGACCAGCGCGCGGGCGGCGTCGTCCACCTCACGCGGGGTGGCGAGCGCGAAGCTGATGCCGCCCAGTGAATTCACATCGTTGCGCCGCAGGTCCAGGACATGGTGTTCGGAACCGTTGGCACGCAACCAGAATCGGTCGCCGTCCTCATCGACGGTGTGCAGGCGCCACACCTCGTGGTAGAAGTCCCGGGAGGCCTGCGGGTCGGCGACACCGAGGGCGACGGAACGCAGTCCGCGCAGCCGGCACACCGGAGCGTCGCAGAGTGGGGGAAGCTGGGAGTAGAGCACGGGAATCCTTGGGTTCGAGGTGACGATCAGAGGTCGAGGACGAGTTCGGCCGAGCGGCAACGTGATACGCAGGGGAACATCGTGGTGTTGGCGGCGTGCTCGTCGGGGCTGAGCAGGAAGTCGCGGTGGTCGACGTCGCCCTTGATCACGCCGACCTCGCAGGTGCCGCAGATTCCCTCGGTGCAGGAGCTCGGGACATCGATCCCCGCGTCGAGCGGGGCATCGAGGACCGACACGTCCGGGCCGACCGGGATGCGGTCACCGGTGCGGTCGCAGACCACGTCGAAGGCGGTGTCGTCGCCGGTGGGTGCGGGTGCCTCGGGTGCGGCGAACCGTTCGGTGCGCAGCGTGACCCCCTAGGGCACGCGGGCACTCACGGCGTCGAGCAGCGGCGCGGGGCCGCAGCAGTACACCACCGCGCCCGGTGTCGCCGAGCCGAGGAAGCCGTCGAGGTCGGGCAGGCAGCCGCGTTCGTCGTCGGCGTGCACGACGGCCGTGATGTGCCCGGTCACCTCGTCGACGAAGGCCATACTGTGCCGCGAACGGCCGGCGTAGAGCATCCGCCAGGTCTGACCCTGTTCCCGCAGCCGCCGCATCATCGCGACGATGGGGGTGATGCCCACACCACCGGCGACCAGCAGGTGCTCGGTGGCGTCGGGGTCGAGGGCAAAAGCGTTGCGGGGTCCGGAGATCTCGATCTCCGCACCGACCGACAACCGATCGTGGACCAGTGTGCTGCCACCACGGGACTGCTCGGCTCGCAGCACCGCGACGGTCCACCGCGAGGTGTCCTGTGGGTCCGAGCACAGCGAGTACTCACGGACCAGCCCGCCGGGCAGGTGCAGGGCGATGTGCGCGCCCGGCTCCCACGTCGGCAGCGGCGCACCCGTCGGGTCGACGAAGGTGACGCTGGTGATGCCGTCGGCCTCCCACGTCTTCTGCTGGACGCGAAGCACTCTCGTGTCTGTCGACATCGCTGTGGTGGACATCGCTGTTCCTTTCCGATCGGTTGTCGGTCCGCAGACGTCAGCGGGTGACGCCGTAGATCTCCGAGCTCGGCGGGTAGGTGGGCAGCTCCGGCTTCTTGGAGCCGATGATCACGCAGAACAGTGCGTCGGTGTCACCCACGTTGGCCAGGCTGCGGGGGACGCCGGCGGGAACCCGGATGAGGTCCCGGTAGCCAAGGCGCCGAACGGCTTTGCGATTGCCGTCTTCGACGTCGTGAACGGCGACCTCGAGCTCCCCTTCAAGGACGAAGAAGACCTCTTCGACGTCGTGGTGGGTGTGCTCGGGGCCCACGGCGCCGACGGGCAGCCGCATGTTGGAGAAGGTGAAGTGGTCCGATCCCAGGGTGCGGTTGTCACCCTCGTGGTTGCCGGTGGCGCCGGACCCGATGTAGCGGATCTGGGCCCGCTTGAAGCGGTCTCCGCCCGCGGCAGCCTGGAAACCCAGGGTGTCCCAGTCCTCGTGGCGGGTCTCGCGGCTCGCGATGCACGAGTCGATGAGCTGGTCGAGGTCGACGGCGGTCTTCTTGGGAGCGGTCATGATGGTGTCCTTTCGGTGGGTGGTGCGGTTGGGGGTCTGCGGATCACGCGCGGTGCGCGATGGCTTCGATCTCGACGCTCGCGCCGTAGGGCAGCGCGGCGACCTCGACAAACGAGTGTGCGGGCCGAGGAGCGTCGAAGATCTTCTCGTAGTGACGGTTTGCCGCGTCACGCAGCGAGACGTCGGTGACGAAGTAGGTGGTCTTGACCACGTCGGTCAGCGCCATGTCGATGGTCGCGAGACGTTCGGTCAGCCGGGCGACGGCCGCATCGAGGGCGGGTTCGACGCCGGCGACGGCCTTGCCGTTCTCGTCGACCGACAGTGCGCCCGAGACGAATCCGAAACCCGCCGCCTCGTAGGCGGGGCTGTACGGATGTGCCGCGGGGGCTGTGGTGTCGGCGGTGATGGTCATGGTGTTCCTTTCCGGTGGAGTCGAGAGGTGCTGTGTCACTAGTGCTTTCCCCAGGCGATGGGGGCGTCGCTGCGGTCGAGGTAGATGCTCTTCTGGTCGCAGTACGCGCGGACGGCGTCGCGGCCCTTCTCGGTGCCCAGCCCGCTGTCCCGCAGGCCGGTGAACGGGGTGGAGATGGAGAACTGCTTGTAGGTGTTGACCCAGACGGTGCCGGCGTCGACGGCCTCGCCGAGGCGCAGTGCGCGGCGATAGTCCTCGGTCCAGATGCCGCAGGCCAGTCCGTAGACGGTGTCGTTGGCCTGGGCGATGACATCGGCTTCATCGTCGAAGGGCAGGATGACGGCGACAGGCCCGAAGACCTCCTCCTGGCAGATGGTGTCGGTATTGGCGACGCCGGTGAGGATGGTCGGCGGATAGTAGTTGCCGTCCGCGAGCCTCGGATCGTCAGGAATGGCTCCACCGCACAGGATTCGGGCTCCGGCGGCGACGGCGTCGTCGACCATGGCGGCCACCGAGTCACGGTGGGCACGGGCGATCATGGGGGCGACGTCGGTGCCGGGATCGGTTCCGCGGCCCAGCCGCAGCTGCTGCGCACGCTCGACGAGGTCGGTGGTGAACGCATCGAAGATGCTGCGCTGCACAAAGATCCGTGATCCGGCGATGCAGCTCTGCCCGGAGGAGGAGAAGATGCCGAACAGCACTCCCGCCACGGCGCGCTCGATGTCGGCATCGTCGAAGACGATCGTCGGGGACTTGCCGCCGAGTTCCAGGGTGATGGGCATGAGTTTGTCGGCGGCCACGTGGGCGAGGTGACGTCCGGTGGCGGTGCCGCCGGTGAAGCTGACCTTGGACACCAGCGGGTGGCTCACCAGCGCTTCGCCGACGGTGCGGCCCGGCCCGGGCAGTACCGAGAGCACGCCGGCGGGCAGGCCCGCCTCCTCGCACAGCTGGGCGAGCAGCAGGGTCACCCACGGCGCCCACACCGGCGGCTTACTGATCACGGCGTTGCCCGCAGCGAGCGCCGGCGCGAGCTTCTGCGCGTCGGAGGCGATGGGCGAGTTCCACGGGGTGATGGCGCCGACCACCCCCATCGGCCGGTGCGTGGACATCGTCAGCCACGGCCCGCGTGGCGTGGTCAGTGCCGAGTCCATGGTTTCCAGTGCGGCAGCCATGTAGCGAAAGGTGTTGGCGGCACTCATCGCGAGTGCCCGCGTCTCGGTGAGGGTCTTGCCGGTATCGAGGGTCTGCAGCGCGGCGATCCGGTCACAGGCATCCTCGACGGCGTTACCGATGCGGTGCAGCACGGCGGCCCGCTCGTGCGGCAATGCCGATGCCCATCCGGAAGCCCTTGCGGCGGAGAGACCTTCGCGCACTGCGGTGTCGACGGTGTCGGCGGTCGCGCCGTGCAGGGTGGCGAACACGGCGCCGGTGGCCGGGTCGATCGACTCGATGAGGTCTCCGGTGCCGATCTCCCACCGGCCGGCGACGAAGATCCGGTCACGCAGATCCCGGGCGGGGTCGACGGTCGGCGTCGAGGCGCAGACGGGGGAACCGTCGTGAAGGTGTGCTGGACTCGTGGCGAGCGACATGCGTGGGGTCCGTTCAGACGAGAGGCGCGACCGGGGCTGTGGTCCGCGCTGACGATTTATCTTTGCGCTAAGACAGTTGTAAAGCCTTAGCGCAAAGACGTCAACCTCGGAAATGCCTGGACAGACGTCCGAAACGGGAGTTACGCCCAAGAAACTGCTGCGACGCAGGTCACATGGGGTGTGTCGGCGAACACAATTGCCGCGAAAATTTTCTGGTGCGCGCCTCAGCCGATGGTGATCGGGTCGGTTTCGCCCGGATCCAGACCGTCCTCGAGCACCGCGGAGCGCGAGGAGTGCTCGAGCCGGCTCAACAACGAGGCGAGCTCGGCGGCCTCCTCCTCGGAGAGTTCGCCGAGCATCGACGCCAACTTGGCGAAGTGGTCGTCGGCAATGCGGTCGACGAGTGCCGCCCCCTGTGGGGTCAGCGTCACGTAGACGACGCGGGCATCGCCGGCATCACGGGACCGGGTGACGAGTCCGGCGTCTTCGAGACGTTTGACGCGCAGCGAGAGACCGCCCGTGGTGACCAGGGTCTGTTCGGCCAGCTGACCGGCGGTGAGTCGATGGTCGGGCTCGGCGCGGCGCAGACAGGCCAGGACGTCGAAGCCTGCCTCACTGATGTCGTAGGCCTCGAAGGTGCGCGCGATGCGGGCGCGATAAACCAGAAAGCTGCGGTGCAGGCGGCCGAAGACCTTCAGCGCGGAGACGTCCAGTTCCGGACGCGCGACCGCCCAGTGGGACACGATGACGTCGACTCCATCCATGATGGGCCGTAGCCTACCTGCACCGGCCTACCTGCCCTGCGCCGACGACTGTCGCGGGCGCGCCGCCCTTCGGACGCACCCGCGACAGTCGATGAACCCTTATGCGAAGTACGGCCGGTGCTTGCGCTTGTTCTCGACGACCTCCCGGGCCATCGCCAACGCCACGCTGACCGTGTCGGCCTGGGTGGAGGCCGATCGGGCCAGGATGTCGCGGGCGGTGTCGGCGATGGCGTCGACGCGCTCGGTGAGCCCGTCCTCGGCGTCGTGGATCTCGGCTTCCACCGCGAGTAGCCCACCCGCGTTGGCGACAAAGTCCGGGACGTGAATGATGTTGCGCTCGCGCAGGTCCCGCGCGAGCGCGTCGTGGCTCAGCATGTTGTTGGCGGCACCCACGAGGATCGAGGCGCGCAGTCCTGCCACCACCCGCTCGTCGATCACCCCACCACCGGCACACGGCGCGACCACGTCGACATCGGCCAGCAGAACATCATCGAGATCGACTGCGACCAGGTCGATCTCGTCCACAGCGCGGCGCACCCGTTGCGGATCGATGTCGGCACCGAAGACCTGCGCACCGGCTTGCGCGAGCATGCGCGCGGCATGCAGCCCGACGTTTCCGAGCCCCTGGATGGCCACCCGTGCGCCCGCTACCGCGCGGTCAGCGGCCTCGAGCGCGACCTCGATGCTGCGCACCACACCACGAGCGGTGAAATACGACGGATCGCCGCGCTGGCTCGAGGCCACCGGCACGTGCCGTCCGATCAGTTCGAGGTCACGCACCGAAGTGCCCATGTCCACACCCGGGATGTACCGGCCACCCAGCGACGCAATGTATTTCGCGTGTGCCACCAGGATCTCGTCCCGATTGGCCACGCGCGGGTCGACGTTGATGACGCTCTTTCCGCCACCGAGAGCCACTCCGGCAAGGGCTGCCTTGTAGGTCATGGCCTGCGCGAGGTTCATCGCGTCCGCGACTGCGTCCGCCCGGGTGGGGTACGCCCGCATGCGCACCCCGCCGAGCGAGGGCCCCAACGTCGTATCGTGCACGGCGATAACGGATTCGAGTCCCGCCTCCGGGTCGCGGCAGAGCACGATCTGCTCGAAGTCGCGGTTGGTGAAGTCGTCAAGGATGTGGGTATCGGTGAATGTCGTCATGCCGCAGGACGGTACGAGTGTCGCGGGTCACACCACAAGGACTTGGCGTGGACCAGGGTGCGATACGCAAATCTTTGTTACTGGATTCTCGCCTGCGCTAAATTGTTGCGCATGGTTGAGCTCGATGATGTTGATCTTCAATTGTTGGCACTGCTGTCCGCGGACGGTCGGGCGACCTTCTCCGACCTCGCCTCCCGCGTGAACCTGTCGGTGGCCGCCACCAAACGACGCGTCGACCGGCTCCGCGCACAGAAGGTCATCACCGGTTTCACCGCCACCGTCGACCAGACCGCACTCGGCCGTCCGGTCGAGGCGTTCACCGAGGTCCGCTACGTCGGCACCTCGCAGCCCGAGGAGATGATGGCCGAGATGACCCGCATCCCCGAGGTCGAGGCCGTCTACACCATCGCGGGCGACCCCGACATGCTCGTCAAGGTGCGCGCCCGCGACCACAGCCACCTCCAGCAAGTCATCAACCATCTCCGACGCGGCGGCAAGGCCACCGGCACCAAGACGATGATCGTCCTCGGCTCCTGGCACCGCTGAGCGAGCCGTCCCGGCCATCAGCATGTCCGCAACCACTCTCCCCACGCAAAGAAGTCCGCAGTCCCCGGAGAGATCGCGCAGAACTTTGCGTTCCTCACCCGCTCTCCCCACTTTTCCTCGACGTGTCCCAGGTCACACTGCTTGCATGAACGGCGTTGCCGATCCGCCGACACCCACGGCCGGACCGGAACGCAGCGAAACCCCGCTTTGAGGAGACACACCCATGCCCGGAACCGGGATATGGCGGACAAAATCCGTCGAGCAATCGATCGCCGAAACCGATGAACCACGCAGCAAGCTGCGCAAAGACCTGACCACCCGAGATCTGACGGCCTTCGGCGTGGCCGTGGTCATCGGTGCCGGCATCTTCACCCTCACCGCACGCACAGCCGGCGACCTGGCCGGCCCGTCGGTGTCACTGGCCTTCGTTATCGCCGCGGTAGCCTGCGGCCTGGCCGCGCTGTGCTACGCGGAGTTCGCGTCCACCGTGCCGGTCGCCGGCAGCGCGTACACCTTCTCCTACGCCACCTTCGGCGAGTTCATCGCATGGATAATCGGATGGGATCTGATCCTCGAATTCGCCTTGGCCAGTTCGGTTGTCGCGAAGGGCTGGTCGCTGTACCTGGCCGACTTCCTCGGCTCGGCGACCACCCTCGACATCGCCGGCGTCAAGGCCGACTGGGGCGCGGTCCTGATCATCGGTGCCATCACCCTCACCCTGGCGTTCGGGGTGAAGCTGTCGTCGCGGGTCTCGGCGATCATCACCGCGATCAAGGTGGCGGTGGTGCTGCTGGTGATGATCGTCGGCGCATTCTTCATCAACACCGACAACTACAAGCCGTATGTTCCTGCCGCCGAACCGAACACCGATTCCGCGTCGGGCCTGCACCAGACGCTGTTCGCCATGCTGACCGGCTCCGACGGCAGCAACTACGGCGCCTACGGGCTGCTCGCTGCGGCGAGCCTGCTCTTCTTCGCCTTCATCGGATTCGACGTCGTGGCCACCACCGCCGAGGAGACCAAGAACCCGCAGAAGTCCATCCCGCGTGGCATTCTCGGTTCGCTCGCCATCGTGACCGTCCTCTACGTCGCGGTGACGGTGGTACTGACGGGCATGGTCAGCTATCAGCAGCTGCGTACCGGCAGCCCACTGGTCGGCGAGGGCAGCGCTACTCTCGCAACGGCTTTCGAATACCACGGCATCACCTGGGCGCAGACGGCGATCAACGTCGGTGCACTCGCGGGCCTCACCACGGTCGTGATGGTGATGATGCTGGGCCAGACCCGTGTCCTGTTCGCGATGTCACGCGACGGTCTGATCCCCCGCACCTGGGGCACAACCAACAAGTCCGGAAATCCGGTGCGTATCACCATGATCGTCGGTGTCGTGGTCGCCGTCATCGCAGCGATCTTCCCCATCGAGACCCTCGAGCAGATGGTCAACATCGGCACCCTGTTCGCCTTCGTCCTCGTCTGCGCCGGTGTACTCGTGCTGCGCAAGACGCGCCCCGATCTCAAGCGCGGCTTCCGAGTTCCGGGCAGCCCCGTCGTACCGATCCTGGCGATCGTGGCCTGCGGTTGGCTGATGATCAACCTGTCGGTGGAGACCTGGGTTCGGTTCCTCGTGTGGATGGTCATCGGTGTCGTCGTCTACGCGCTCTACGGTCGCCGGCATTCGGTCCTGCGGCTGCGATTGCGTTCTGCCGCGCAGGTACCGGATCAGGAGGTCATCGATCCGGACGCCACCGCCGAGAAGGTGCCCGTCCGAGACTGAGTGACCCTTCTGGTCGATTCAGTGTGATGTTGTGCCCGGTTTCCGGCCACAACATCACACTGGTCTGTTGGGGTTCAGGGCCGGCCGATTCCCCACGGACCGTTCACCCGATCCCGACCAACCGTTCCGACGCCGACCACAACCCGTCGATGAGTTCCTGCTTCCTGGCCTGTGGATTCTCCCGGCCGTCGGCCTTGAACCGGCTGTAGTACTTGCCGTTGATCGCCGGATCGGCGCCGCGATTGGCCAACGCGATGAGCGGAGCCGCACCTTTCTCCGGGGTGATGGTGCCGATCCGCTTCAGCGGCGTCCGGTACAGCAGGCCGACGAAGAAGGAGTCGCGCCCGAACTTGGTGGCCGCCGGACCGGGATGCACGGCGGCCGAGACGATTCCGTCGTCGGACCATCGCTGGGCGATTCCGCGGGTGAACAGGATGTTCTCCAGCTTGCCGGTGCCGTAGCACCGCAACTCGAGGGCGCGCCGACGCTCCCAGTCGAGATCGTCGAGGTCGACGCTGCCGGCGAGGTTCCCGACGCTGGAGGTGTTGAGCACCAGCGCACCCGAACCGGCGGCGAGCTTGTCGCGCAGCAGATTGGTCAGCAGGAAGCTGCCGAGATGGTTGATCTGGAAGTTCGGTTCGTGTCCGTCGGATGTCCGCCGCTTCGGGTCGAAGGTGCCGCCCGCGTTGTTCATCAGGACGTCGATGGACTCAACACGCGCACTGATCTTCTCGGCCAGCGCGCGGACGTCGTCGAGCTTGGCGTAGTCAGCGGTGAAGGCGGTCGCCCCGGTCTGGCGGGCCACCGCATCGGTCTTCTCCTTCGATCGTCCGACGATGATGAGATCGGTTCCTGCTCCGGACAATTCACTCGCGGCGATCGCACCGATGCCGTCACTGGCGCCGGTGATGACCACTGTTCGGGTGGGTGCCATGGTCGTCTCCTCGTTGAGTCGTGTGGTGGGTGGGCGGTCAGAGAACCTTGTCAATGTCGCCGGTCATCTTCTCCGGCTTCACCGTCGGGGCGAATCGCCCCACCACCGCACCCGACTTGTCGACCAGGAACTTGGTGAAGTTCCACTTCACGCGGCTACCCAGCAGTCCCGACTTCTGTTGGCGCAGCCACTGATACAGCGGATGCGCGTCACCGCCGTTGACGTCGACCTTCGCGAACATCGGGAAGGTGACGTCGTAGGTGAGTGAGCAGAAGTTCTTGATCTCCTCCTCGTCGCCCGGCTCCTGATGCGCGAACTGGTCGCACGGGAAGCCGAGCACCACCAGGCCCTTGTCGGCGTACTCGCGGTGGATCTTCTCCAGACCCTCATACTGCGGTGTGAACCCGCACTTGGATGCGGTGTTCACGATCAGTAGCGGATGTCCGCGGTAACGCTCCAGGTCGACGGGATTTCCGTCGATGTCGGTCGCGGTGAAGTCGTATGCCGTGGTCACTAACGCCCCGTTCGTCGTCCCCAGGCCGGTACCGCTCGGCACCGACACCGCAGAGCCTACGCGCCGCGGCACCGGTACAGGGCCGGTCAGCCCCACTCCGCCTCCACGACGAAGCCGCGGGCATCTGGCCGTGGGCCGGCCGTGAACGTCCCGCCGGTGGCGACGACGCGCTCACGCATGCCGATCAAGCCGAGTCGCGAACCCGGCGGCCGTATCGCCGAATCCGGGCTGCCCCCGTCGTCGGACACGATCACCCGCACCGCACGCGGTTCGGCAACCATCACCGAAACCTCCACTCGGGCAGCCCGTCCCGCGTGTCGGACGACATTGCTGAGTGCTTCCTGCACCACCCGGTACGCAGCACCGGAGATCGCGGTCGCCACCGCCGCGAGGTCACCCTCGGTACCGAACACGACCTCCAGGCCGTCGGCACGGGCCCGCGCGACGAGTTCTTCGACATCCGACAGTCGTCGTGCCGGCAGTCGCTGCGCGCCGCCTTGTTCGTCGCGCAGGGCGGTGAGAATGCTGCCCAACTCGTCGAGGGCGTCGGCACCGGCCTGCCGGATGGCGCCGATCGCGGCACGCGCCTGCTCCGGTCGACGGTCGAGCAGTTTCGCGGCAACATCGGCCTGCACGGTGACGGTGACCAGCGCGTGCGCGACGGAGTCATGCAGATCGCGGGCAATCTCCAACCGTTCTCGGTCCGCCGCCTGCCGCTGCATCAGTCGCACCCTTTCCCGTTGTGCCGCAGCGTGTTCGGACCATATCGCGAGGAGCTGCCCGGCGAGCATCAACGCGAACGCCCAGGCCGGCCCCGCGATGGCGATGGCACCCGGCTCACCGGTCCCCAGTATCTGACCCGCCACCACCGCCACCGATATGGCGAAGGCCGCGCCCAGCGCCACCCACCACGAGGCGGCGTAGCCCACCAGCGCCATCGCCACGGGCCCGAGGAGCAGAACCGGTCCACCCGCATAGCCCAGGGCCAGGTAGGCGAGAACAGCGATGGCCGCGCCAGATGCGGCGAGCACGGGCATCCGACGCCACGGCAGTAGGGTGAGGGCCCCGGCGACCCCGATGAGGATGGCGACGAGATCGGGTTGCCGGGCAGAAGTACCGCCGCCGGCGTGCGGCGAGCCGAGCGCGATCACCACCACGAGCGCGGCGATCAGCACGGCGTCGTACCACCTGATTGCGATCTGCGTACTGCGGGACATGACCCGACGTTAGGACGCAGCACCCCGGTTTCGCGTCGTACCAGTGTTGAGATGTCCGCTACTGTGGCACGGTCGAGACGTGGCGTCCACGATCCGCGTCCTGCTCGCCGACGACCAGCCGCTTGTACGGTCGGGTTTCGGTGCGCTGCTCGACGCCGAAGACGACATCGACGTCATCGCCCAGGCCGGTGACGGTGCCGAGGCGATCGAACTGGCCCGCTCCCATCACCCCGACGTGGCCATCCTCGACATCCGGATGCCCGGCACCGACGGACTCACCGCCACCCGCACCATCACCGCCAACCCGGACCTGGCGGAGGTGAAGGTGCTGATCCTCACCACGTTCGAGCTCGACGAGTACGTCTTCGAGGCGGTGGCCGCCGGGGCCAGTGGATTCCTGGTCAAGCACACCCAGCCCGAGGAACTGGTCCGCGCGGTCCGGGTTATCGCGGCCGGCGACGCACTGCTCTCGCCCAGCGTCACCCGTCGCCTGATCAGCCGATTCGCCGACGCCGGACGATCCCCCACAACACCCGTGACACCTGGTGGCGGCCCGGTGTCCGCACTGACCGAGCGGGAGACCGAGGTCGTCCGGCTCGTTGCCGACGGGTTGTCGAATGAGGAGATCGCACAGCGCTGGGTGGTCAGCAACGCGACCGTTCGCACCCATGTGAGTCGTGCGATGACCAAGCTCGACGCCCGCGACCGTGCCCAGCTCGTGGTGTTCGCCTATCGCCTGGGTCTGGCCACACCGCCTCAACATCTGACGTAGCACGATCTCCACACCAGGCCGACGACGCGAGAGCTGCTGCGCGGCATCGTTGTCCACATGACTCACTACACCTCGCACACCGCACTCCGACCCACCCTCCGACCCGCCGTCACCGACACGTCAACCTGCGTGCGCGCCGTCGACCTGACCAAACGATTTCGCGGACGCACCGTGGTCGACGCGGCCACGTTCTCGATCCGAACCGGCTCGGTGACCGGGCTCATCGGCCCCAACGGCGCGGGCAAGACCACGCTGATGGGCATGATGCTCGGCCTGGTCCGCCCGTCCGCGGGTTCCATCGAAGTGCTGGGACACACTCCGGCGCACCGTGATCGATACCTCCCGCGGGTCGGCGCACTCATCGACACACCTGCCTTTCACCCCGGGGTGTCGGCTCGCGCCAACCTCGCCGCGATCGCCGCGCTGGCCGGCCAACGCGGCGACGACATCGACGATCTCCTCGAAGTCGTCGGACTCGCCGACTGGGCCGACGACCGCTTCGGCACCTATTCACTCGGCATGAAGCAACGGCTGGGCATCGCAGCGGCACTACTGGGGGACTCTGATCTGGTGATTCTCGACGAACCGGCCAACGGCCTCGACCCCGTGGGCATGCGCGAGATCCATCGGGTGATCACCGGTATCGCTCGCGAAGGCCGCAGCGTGGTGGTCTCCTCCCACCTGCTGCACGAACTCGAAAGCTGCTGCGACGACCTGATCGTCGTGGAGAACGGCCGGATTCGCTATGCCGGCGGGACGGAGGATCTGGGCCTAAAGGCGGCTGCCCTCACCATCCGGCCGACCAGCGAGAGCGAGCTTTCCAGATTGACACGCCTCATCACCGGGGTCGTCGATGCGGCCACGCCGGCCGACGGCGTCGTCCACGTGCCCGTCCCCGCCCACCTTGACCCGTATGCACTTTCGGGACAGATCAATTCGAGCGCGCACGACGCCGGGATCGTCCTCACCGAGATCTCCGGCCATCACCACGATCTTCAGTCGCGCTACCTCGAACTCGTCTCCTCAACCCACTGATCCTGCTTTCCCACAACAACTGTCACCTCCAAGGAGAGATCATGTCCACCATCACCACCTTCCGGCGATCCTTTGTCTCGGAATGGATCCTGCTCGGCCGGCGCCGCCTGTGGATCGGCGTGTCGGCCACCGCGATCGGACTCGCGGCGGTGATCACCTGGCTGCTCGTCGCCTCGTCGACGACGATGGGCCGCGGACAGACCGCGGTGACGCTCGACTCGCACGCCATCACCGGCAGTGGTGGGGCCACCGCGGCGGCCATGCCGGCCATGGGCTTCACGGCACTGCTCACCGTCGCCGCGATGGGCAACGACATCAGCCGCGGTACGTTGCGGACCGCTTTCCTCCGACAACGCAGCCGGGCGATGCTGATCACCGGAAAACTCGGCGCGCGGATCGTCATGGCGCTGACGGTGTTGGTGGCGGCGATGATCACCGCCGCGGTGACCACCCAGATGATCGACCTGGCCCGCGGGCTCGACACCAGTGACCGGGCGTCGACAGCCGCCCTGGGCACGACGGCGGAGAATCTGCTGCGGCTCATCGTCTTCGTGACCATGTACGCAGTGATCGGCACCGCCGTCGCGGTCGCCATCCCCTCGACCCCGATCGCCCTCGGCGCGCTGCTGGTGTGGTTCGGTCCGGTGGAGAACATCATCGGCGACGGGCGGACGTGGGCCCAGGAATGGTTCCCCGGCCTGGTGCTCCGTGAGGTCCTGGCGCCCACGCCCACCGGCCCGTCCACCACCCACGTAGCCATCGTGCTGGCCGCCTACGCGCTGGTTGCGATCGCCACCATCACCGTACTGACCAGGCGTGACGTCACCGAATGACGATGCGACGTCGCTCGCGAGTGGCCGTGCCCTGTCATAGGGCGCGGCTATCGTGGCAGCAAATCCGCCAACCGAGGAGGTATCGATGACCGACGACCGGCACGCGATCATCGACACCACGCTGTGCTCGATCGCCCTGGCCGCGTCCGGTGAGAACCTCGTCGGCCTCGCCTTTGAACTCGACGGCCACTACTCGGCCGGCGCCACCATCGGACCCGTCGTCGACTCCGCCCACGACCCCCTGCTGCGCGCGGCGCACACACAGCTCACCGAGTACCTGACCGGGGACCGTCGCGACTTCGACCTCCCGCTCGCGACCCACGGCGACGCGTTCTCCGAGCAGGTGTGGGCGCTGCTGCGGGAGATTCCCTACGGCGAGACCACCACCTACGGTGCGATCGCCACGGCACTGGGCAACCCGCGGTTCGCGCAGCGCGTCGGTCAGGTCGTCGGTCGCAACCCGATCGGCATCATCATCCCGTGTCACCGCGTGATCGGCGCCGACGGCACGCTGACCGGTTTCGGCGGCGGACTCGACCGCAAACGCCGCCTGCTCGACCTCGAGGAACCCGCAGAGCGCAGAGCCGAGCGGCTGTTCTGACGACGGCCCTGACATAGATGACACCGCTGAGCGGCCAGACGCACAATATGCATCTGACGGCTGCCGTGGCATCTATGTCAGCGGTCGCCGCCCGAGGGGTCGGGTCCCCACTGACTTCCCGGATGCCGCACCGGACCGGATTGGCCCGGCCACGGCGCCTGCCCCATCGGAGGCGGCACCTGTCGCGCACGTGTCGACTTCACCACCACGACGACGACCGTCACGATCGTCCCGACGACCACGGCCAGAAACGCCAAGAGAACCAGCAGGTGCCAGGGCTGCAGCATTGCCATCACGCACGCACAGTAACGCACACCCCGACGTGTAGCGTCGACGACGCAGTCAACCGTTCGTCAGGGGGTCGGGATGTCGAAGATCGTGTTGTTCGGGGCCACCGGGTACACCGGACGGCTGACCGCCGCGGCGCTGGTGGCCCGCGGGATCCGGCCCGTCCTGGCCGCACGCAACGCCACCACACTGGCCGGCCTGTCCGACGAACTCGGCGGGCTCGAGACCGCCGTCGCCGATGTCACCGACCCGGCGTCCGTGCGGGCACTGCTGAGTCGCGATGACGTGATCGTGAGCACCGTGGGGCCGTTCCTGCGCTACGGGCAGCCCGCGCTCGACGCCGCGCTGGACGCCGGAGCACATTATCTGGACTCGACGGGTGAAGGTCCGTTCATCCGTGCGGTTTTCGAGCGTGACCGGGCAGCACGCGAGGCAAACATCGCCCTGCTCACCGCATTCGGCTTCGACTTCGTTCCCGGAAACCTCGCCGGCGCGTTGGCACTGCAGCATGCACCAGACGCCGTTGGACTCGAGATCTGTTATGGCATCGTCGATCCCGGAGCCAGCGGCGGAACCCAGGCGTCGATCGCCGGGATGATCTTCGAGAAGGGTTTCGCGTTGCGCGGTGGCACGCTCGCCCCGGCACGCCTCGGCGGACGCATCCGCGACTTCGATGTCGACGGCAAGCCGCGCACCGCGGTGTCGGTCCCCGGGTCCGAGCATCTGACTCTCGTCCGCACCCATCCCGAGCTGCGGGACGTCGACGTCTACCTGGCGATGCCCCGAAACCCAGCCCGCGCAATGCAATTCGGCACACGGATCGCTGCTCTGGCGGCGCAGGTCGCGCCCCTGCGGCGGGTCGGTGACGCGATGGTCAGCCGCGCGGTCAAAGGTTCCACCGGCGGCCCCAGCTCCGACGAGCGCGCCCGCACCACCACGTGGATCGTGGCCGAGGCGCTGGACGCCCAGGGACGCGTCCTGCACACCACGCGACTCGACGGCGTCGATCCCTACGGCTTCACCGGCGCGATGCTCGCCTGGGGTGCCGACAAGGCATTGACCGGCGCCCTGAGATCCGACGGCGCCCTCGGGCCGGGGGAGGCCTTTGGTCTGGCCGAACTCACCGCCGGCGCGACCGAGGCAGGCCTGACCGTCAGGGCGTGATGGTCACCGTCGTGCCCACCGACACCCAGCGGTAGAGTTCGGCCATCGTCGGTCCCGGTACACGGATGCACCCGCGGGAACCGTTGGTCTTGTATTGCGTCCGGTCGCCGTACGGGAACCGTTGCCAGGGCGAGTCGTGGAATCCGAAGTCGCGAAAGAACGGCAACCAGTACCGCACGAACACCCGGTAGTCGGGTCCGTTCAGATACCGGTTGGTCTCGCGGCTGACGATATGCCACGTGCCCAGTGGCGTGCCGTGCCCACGAGCGACGCTGCCGCTGGTGATAGCCGATGACTCGACCAGGCGGTCACCCTCACAAAACCACATCCACTGATCACCGAGGCTGACCTTGACCAGCCGCTGTTCACCGACGCCGGCACAGGCGAGCTGGGCTTCGCTGGGCGCCCTCGTCGAAGGTGCCGCCACCACGTAGCCCTGGTCCGGGGCGTTGGCGATCGGGGCGGCATCGGAGCGACCTGTGACGAGTTCGGTCACGAGCACGATGGTGACACCGAGCGCGGCGACCACCAGGACCAGCAGCCACCACTGGTCGCGCAAAGCCGCGACCCCCTCGGAGACGTGCCGGATCGCCACGACGATCAGGGCTCGCAGCTCGGACGGTTCACCGCGTCGATCTTACGCGTGTCGAAGAATGCCTCCGACGGCGTCGTCTCTGACCGCCTCAGTTGTGATCAGGCGTCGCGCAACTGCCGCCGCAGGATCTTCCCGCTGGCAGTCTTCGGAATCTCCGGCAGCAGCACCACCTCACGTGGCACCTTGTAGGCCGCGAGTCGCTCCCGCGCGAAACCGATGAGCTCGGCGGGCGTCGCACCGGCATCCCCACGAAGCGTGACGAACGCCTTGACCGTCTCCCCACGGTAGGAATCGGGAACCCCGACCACCGCGGCTTCACGGACCGCGGGATGCTCGTACAGCACGTCCTCGACCTCACGCGGCCACACCTTGAAGCCGCTCGCGTTGATCTGGTCCTTCTTGCGGTCGACGATGTAGAACCAGCCGTCGTCATCCACATATCCCACATCCCCGGTGTGCAACGCACCCTCGGGGATCGCAGCACCCCTGCCGAATCAGGTAGTCGGACGGTTATCGACGGCGACCCCATCGACGAGAGTGATGGGGACCACACGGTGATACCCGCCCGATCGAGAGGACCTCACATGACTCAGCAGAACGCCGAAGCACTCAAGAAGGCCTTTGCTGCCGCCGACCAGGGCGATCCCGTCCCCCTCGTCGAGTTGTACGACGACAACATGACCTGGGCCGGATTCACCCTCGACGGCACCCAGCGGCTGTACACCAAGGGCGAGTTCCTCGAGGCGTTCGGTGTGCTGGCCATGCTCGACGAGTCCCGCAACGAGGTTCTCTCGTGTGACGTCGTCGGCGATGAACTGGCCAACGTGCGCGCCTACCGTCGGCTCGGCGATCAGGAACTCGACATCACGATGGTCATGACCCATCGCTTCGTCGACGGAAAGGTCACCCACGGAACCGACATCGTGCCGTCGTCCTTCGAGCGGTTCTGGTCCGATACCGGCATCACGGTCTGAGGAGGACAACTCTCATGAGTGCCACCCTCGCCGCGCCCACCAGCCTCGACGCCGCCTTCGCCGCGCTGGGCGCGGCGAGCCGGTACTGACCGTCGATGACATCGACGGAACCGGAACCGACATGATCGTCCTCGCGCGGGACGTGCACATGCCGGTGGTCGCCGAGATGATCCGGCTCGGCTCCGGATTCCTCTGTGTCACAATCGATCCCCGACGAGCCGAGAAACTCGCCCTGCCACCGATGACGTGGGCGTCCGCGGTCCGGACCTTCGGCGGCCGGATGTGCGTGTCGGTGGACGCACTCGGCACCACCACCGGGATCTCGGCGCTGGACCGGACCACCACCCTGCGCACCATCGCCGACCCCGACGCAACGGTCACCGACTTCACCCGTCCCGGACACGTGATCCCGGTACTCACCGACGACGCGGTCATCGACCGTCCCGGCATCCTCGCCCGGGCCGGTCTGCGGTGCGGCGACGACACCACCTCCCCGGTCGCCTTCGTCTCCCTGGTGTCCGAGATCGACCCCGTGCGAATCGCCGGCACCGCCGAGGCGGGCGATCGCGGGCTACCCGTGCTGCGCTATTCCGATCTCCTCGCGACCTGGACCTGACCTCGACGCCCGCCCGGGGATGCCGTCGAGCCTCCTCGCGGCCGTCGCATCGTCGAGTACTACCGTGTGTGGGTATCACTCGAGCGGGAGGTTGACTGTGCAGCAGATCGGTGTCGTCGGCGGCGGAACGATGGGTGCGGGCATCGCGGAGGTGTGCGCGAAGGCCGGCAGCGACGTCATCATCCTCGAGGTCAAACAGGAGTTCGCCGACGCCGCGCGGCAACGTGTCGAGAAGTCTCTCGCGCGGGCGGTCACCAAGAACAAACTCAGCCAGGACGACGCCGACGCCGCACTCGGCCGGCTGCGCGTGACCACCGACTACGCCGACCTCGCCGACCGCGACCTCGTCATCGAGGCAGCGCCCGAGATCGAGGATCTCAAGCGCGAGATCTTCACCCGGCTCGACGAGGTGGTCGGCGAGAACACCATCCTGGCGACCAACACGTCGTCGATCCCGGTCATCAAGGTGGCCACCGCCACCAAGCGCCCGGAGCGCGTGGTGGGTGTCCACTTCTTCAACCCGGTCCCGGTGATGCCGCTCGTCGAGATCATCTCCACCCTGGTGACCGCCGACGAGACCGCCGACGCGGTGAGCACCTACGTCCGCGACACCCTCGGCAAGAACCCGGTCCGCGCGGGCGACCGCTCGGGCTTCATCGTGAACGCGCTGCTGATTCCCTATCTGTGTCAGGCGATCCGCATGTTCGATTCCGGCTACGCCTCCGCCGAGGACATCGACACCGCGATGAAGGGCGGCTGCGGATACCCGATGGGCCCGCTGACGCTGGTCGACACCATCGGTCTCGACATCACGCTCGCCGCAGCGCAATCGCTCTACGACGAGTTCGCCGAACCCCACTTCGCTCCCCCGGCACTCCTGCGCCGCATGGTCGACGCCGGGCACCTGGGCAAGAAGTCGGGACGCGGGTTCTACACCTACTGACGTCGTGCGATCGGGCGAAAACTTCCGCTGCTGACCAGCGGACGAGTGACAATGGGTGGCAACCGTCAGGAGCCGCTCATGAACACACCGGACGCTTCGCCATCCGACGCCCCACCATCGTGCGTGCCGAACTGTGCATCGTCGGCGCCGGAATCGCCGGGATGAACGCGCTCTTCGCGGCCACCCGCTACCTGTCGCCGACGGACACCGTCGTTCTCGTCGATCGGCGATCGGGGCCGGGCGGTATGTGGCGCGAGACGTATTCCTATGTGCGCCTTCACCAACCGCATGCGATGTTCACCGCCGGGAACATCGCCTGGGAGTCCCGTTGCGATCGTGCCCACCTCGCGACCGGCACCGAGGTCCTCGCACACTTCGACACCATGGTCCGGGTGATGAGTCAGCGGGTCGCCCTCGATGAACGCTACGGCTGGTCACTGGACTCGGCCACCGAGGCCGACGGAGTGGTCACGGCAACGATCACCGACCACGACGGCCATCGGCTGATCATCCAGACGCCCCGCCTGATCAAGGCGTATGGGTTTGCGGTGCAATCGAATCCGCCACTGGAGCTGTCGAGCACACATGTCACGTCAGTCTCGCCGGACTCCTGGAATCCCCATACCGACGCCCCCGATGCGCCGGTGTGGATCATCGGCAGCGGTAAGACGGCGATGGACACCGCGCACCTGCTGATCACCGAGCAACCCGGCCGCGAGGTCAACATGGTGACCGGCGCCGGCACCTACTTTCTTTCCCGCGACACTCTGTACCCGACCGGCCGGCGCCGCTAGTGGGGCGGAACCCCCATCAACGCGGCCGCAACCGAGATGGCGCTGGCGTTTGACGGGACCAACGAGCGCGAGATCACCGAAGTATTCCGCCCCCGCTACGCCATCGCACCCATCCCGGATGCCCCCAACAACATGTTCGGCATGCTCTCGACCGCGGAGTCGGCCACCATCGTCGGCGGTGTCACCACGATGGTGCGCGATCACCTCATCGACGTCGTCGACCGGGGCGACGCCACCGAACTCGTCCTGCGCAGCGGTGCGTCGACCCCGATCGCGCGTAACAGCCGCGTCGTCAACTGCACCGGTTATCTCGGCCGCCGCCTGGACCCGTACGAGCCGTATCTCTCCGATCAGGGCGGCGTGGTCACCATCAGCGACCGGTCCGCGGTCATGCATCTGACCACGTACGGGGGCTACTTTCTCGCCCACCTGATGTTCCTCGACAAACTCCGCGACGTAGCGCTCTACGAGATCGATCTGGCCGACCTGCGTGCCAAAGGGCCGGCGACCGTACCTTACGTCCTGGTGACACTCGCCCAGCACAACCTCGGCCTTATCGCCGATGCGGTGCCGTTCAAGGTGCTCGGTGAGACCGGCTTCGATCTCAACCGCTGGTACCCGTTACCGCGCCAGCTGGCCGGGGTCGTGGGGTTCACCCTCACCCATCGCCGGCGGCGCCCGCACCTGCAGGCAACCCTCGACACGCTGCGCGACCGATTCGACGTCCGCTGCGGGCCGCTGACACGCCATACCGCCACCACCGCGTAACGACGAATCAGCCGTCGAAATCGGTCAACCCGCCGCGCGTACCGGCGAATTCTTCAACTCGCGCAACGCCGTTCGCAATCCACGTCGCTTCCCGGTTGCCGGATCGACACCGAAATGCGACGCCATCCCCTCGCGCACCGCGAACCGTAACTCCGACGCGGTTTCCGGGGCGTCGTCGGAGCTCGCCTTGAGCAGTGCGTTCGGCAGCGCCAGCTTGGCGATCGTCCGGAACGACTGGAAGTACTGGTGGACAAGCGATCCCGTGGTGTAGGGCAGATCGTACTTCTCGCACAGCTCGCGCACCCGCACGCCGATCTCCTCGTACCGGTTGCTCGGCAGGTCGGGGAACAGGTGGTGTTCGATCTGGTGACTCAGGTTGCCACTCATGAACCGCATGAGCTTGCCGGCGCTAAAGTTGGCCGACCCCAACATCTGCCGTAGGTACCACCGCGGCTGATCCTCGTTCTCGTACTCCTCGACGGTGAACTTCTCGGCGCCGTCGGGGAAGTGCCCGCAGAAGATCACCATGTAGGCCCAGTAGTTGCGGATGATGTTGGCGGTGAAGTTCGCCGCGATCGTCGTCTTCCAATTGGGCCCGGACAGCGCCGGGAAGATCAGGTAGTCCTTGGCTGCCTGTTTACCCACCTTGCGGCCGATGACCTGGAGGTCCTTGGCCGCCTGCCGGTAGGTCTTCTCCTTGTTGCGTAGCTTCTCGGTTTCCAGATGATGCAGTGCCACACCATATTCGAAGAACGTCCCGAGGGTGAGGTTGTAGATCGGGTTACCGATGTTCCACCACTCCCAGGGCTGGTCACGGGTGACCCGCAGGATTCCGTAACCCACATCGTCGTCCATCCCGACGATGTTGGTGTACTTGTGATGCACGAAGTTGTGCGAGTGCTTCCACTGCACGCTGGGACAGGTGGTGTCCCATTCCCAGGACGACGAGTGGATCTCCGGGTCGTTCATCCAATCCCATTGGCCGTGCATCACATTGTGGCCGAGTTCCATGTTCTCGATGATCTTCGCCAGCGACAGCATCGCGGTACCCAGCACCCAGGCGGGTTTGCGGTTGCTGAACAGCAGCGCCGCCCGCCCGCCGGCGGCGAGTCCCCGCTGCAGCGTGATGGCCCGACGGATGTAGCGGGCATCCCGCTCGCCTCGGGCCTCTTCGATATCGGTTCTGATGGCATCGAGTTCGGCGCCGAGTGCCTCGACGTCGGCGTCGGTCAGATGTGCGTACTGGTCGATGTCGGTAATGGCCATCCGGCCCCCTACAGCTCGATTGTGCATTCTCCGGACACGGCGCTGATGCATGTCTGGATTCGGTCACCTTCGCGGTGCTCGTCGCCGTTGCGCAGGTCGCGCACGTATCCGCCGGCGAGCGGCACCACACAGGTCTGGCAGATTCCCATCCGGCATCCGAAGGGCATGGTGATGCCGAGCTCCTCGCCTGCATCAAGGAGCGTTGTGGCGCCGTCGATCTCGGCGCTCTTACCAGTCTTGGAGAAGGTCACGGTACCGCCCTCGCCACCGTGGTCGGTGCGGGCGATCGCGAACCTCTCGATGTGGAGTTGCTCGCGCAGCCCCTCGTTCTCGTAGTGTTGCTCCACCGCGTCGAGCATGGCGACCGGGCCGCACGCCCAACACGAGCGGTCACGCCAGTCGGGGATCTCCGAATCGAGCGAGGCGACGTCGAATTTGCCGTCCGCCCTGGTGATCTGGAGTTGCAGATCGTAGGTCGGCAGCTCGCGGTTCATCTCCTCGATCTCGTCGAGGAAGATCACCTCGTCGCGGGTCGGTGCCGAATGGACGTGCACGATGTCGGGCTGGGTGTCACGGGTTCGCAGGGCGCGCAACATCGACATGACCGGTGTGATGCCGCTGCCGGCGGTGAGGAAGAGGATGGAATCCGGCGCCGGCTCGGGCAGATGGAAGTCCCCTTTGGGCGCGGCCAGACGGATGACGGTCCCCGGTGTCACGCCTTCCACGAGGTGGCTGGACAGGAATCCGTCCGGATTGGCCTTGACGGTGATGGTGATCATCTTGTCCACGTTGCTGCCGAACGAGGTCAATGAATACGACCGCCAGTGCCAGCGGCCACCCACCTGCAGTCCGATGCCCACATACTGGCCCGGCTTGTACGAATCGGGGAATCCCCAGCCGGTGCGGATGGTGACCGTGGCCGAGTCCTCGGTCTCGCGGATCACGTCCACGACGCGGCCGCGCAGTTCACGGGCCGACCACAACGGATTGATCAGGTGCAGGTAATCGTCGGGCAACAGCGGCGTGGTGGCACGCGCGATGAGACCGCGCAGGATGTTCACTTCGGGCTTGCGGGCTTCGACATCGGCTGCCGGCCGCTTGCTCCACTTCAGCAGATCCACTCGGCTCCCCTCGGGCTGGTTCGGATCTCCCCCTGGACCATTGGTGCACGACTGTACACCGAATGTGTGTCTGGCGTCACAGGTACTGGTGAGAGCACGTTATCGGCCCGTGACCGTCGGTCGCGATCCCGTTGCAGCAGGCGCTCGGAGGCTGCTTGCCGGGCCGTCACGCTGCTAGCGTCGAAGCATGTCCTCAGTGGTTGATTTGTCAGTGGTTGACTCATGAGAGTCCTCGTCACCGGCGCCACCGGCTACGTCGGGTCGCGTCTGGTCGAGGCGCTGCTCGACGCCGGGCACGACGTGGTCG
The DNA here is from genome assembly GCF_000024785.1 of Gordonia bronchialis DSM 43247. Taxonomy (NCBI): domain Bacteria; kingdom Bacillati; phylum Actinomycetota; class Actinomycetes; order Mycobacteriales; family Gordoniaceae; genus Gordonia; species Gordonia bronchialis. The sequence goes on from NC_013441.1 coordinate 4,433,567, forward strand.
TCACCAGCCGCCGGCCCGACTCTCTGCGCCGATTCTGCTGGTTCTCGGCCGTGACGGCCGTGGAGATGGACGCCACCGACGACGCGTCGGCGCGGGCGGCCTTCGACGAGGCCGGCACCCTCGACGCCGTCTACTACCTGGTGCACGGCATCGGTGCCCAAGACTTTGACGACGTCGACGTGTGCGCGGCCACCAACGTCGCCCGGGCCGCCCGCGACGCCGACGTACCCCGCATCGTCTACCTCGGCGGCTTCGTGCCCGACGGCGATCGCGCCGATCTGTCCAACCATCTGCGCAGCCGCGCCGAAGTCGGTGAGGCATTGAGCCTTCCCGACGGCCCCGAGGTGGTCTGGTTGCGGGCGGCGGTGATCCTGGGTGCCGGGTCCACGTCGTTCGAGATCATCCGCTACGTTGCCGATCGGCTCGCCGTCATCCCGGAACCGACCTGGACGACCAATCCGATGGACCCGATCTCGGTGCGCGACGTGCTGCACTATCTCGTCGCGGTCCTCGACCCCGCTATCCCGGCCGGCACCTACGACATCAGAGGCCCCGACGACGACCTGCGCTACCGATCGGTGCTCACCGCCTATCTGCGCGCCATCCACCAGCCCCGCCTGCGCATCCGACTCCCGCATGTGAGCACCCGTCTGGCCGGCATGGTGACCGGCCGGATCGTCCCGGTCCCCACCGCGCTCACCACCGACCTGGTGACCTCACTGAGTCAGCCCATGGTGGCCGCCGAACAACACATCCGTGAGCTGGTGCCCGACCCGCCGGAGGGGTTGACCCCGATGCGGGCGGCGGTCGCTGCGTCGGTGCGCAGCCCGTATCCACGGCCACTGTGTGAACTCGCCGACCCCCACCACCTCGCCGACACGGACCCCGACTGGGCCGGTGGCGACCTCATGCGCGTCCGACGCCGGGTCAACGCGGTGGTCGGCTTCGCGACGCACCGCGTCCGAAACGTGGTATCCCTGCTGACAGGATGAACTCAGCACTGACCGAACTCGTCGAACGATTCTCCGGACCCGCCCCGGACGCCGTCGACGACGATCCTCGACAGTCCCGCAGACGCCGGATCGTCGTGGCCGTGTTCCTCATCGCCGGCGCCGTGATCCTCGGATTCTCGCTGACCGCGCAACCCGGCGACTCGTCGTTCTATCCGCTGACCGCCGCGCTGGCCGCGACCTGGATCGTCGGCGGCCTGGCCTCCGGGCCGATCCGGCTGGGCCACTTCGCGTTACGCGGTACACGCACCGCATCCGACGCCGCCGTCTTCGGAGTGCTCACCGGCGCCGCGGTGGGCCTGGTGTTCATCGTGGGCGCGCTGATCACCCGCGAGATCCCGGCGCTCTCGGACCTGGTGAACAAGGTCCTCGCGTTCAGCGACCAGGGCAGCATCATCGTCATCACGGTGATCACCCTGGGCAACGGCCTGGCCGAGGAGGTGTTCTTCCGGGGCGCCGTCTACTCGGCGGCACAGCATCATCGACCCATCGTGGTGTCGACGATCCTCTATGTGATCGCCACCCTGGCCAGCGGCAACCCGATGCTCGGTTTCGCCGCGATCATCCTCGGCGCCGTGTGCGCGCTGCTCCGGCGCAGCACCGACGGGGTGCTCGCGCCGATCTGCTGTCACGTGGTGTGGGGTGCGATCGTGCTGTTCGGACTGCCGCCGCTGTTCGCGTGACCCGAGCGCCCGGTGATACTCAGCCCCGGCAGGCGGCCCGGATGTTCTGCTTGGAGTAGTACTGGTCGAGCGTGACCACACCGCCCTGAGCCAGCTCGACGAGCTGACCACCCTCGTACTGCACCGCCTCATTCGGATACCGCTGCGCGACCCTGCCGAGGTTCTCCACGAGCTCCAGATACTGGGTCCCGCCGACGTCGTTGATGATGTTCACCGGCCCGGTGAAAATGTCTGCGACCTTCTTGTTCGCCGCGCAGAGTTCGGTTTTCGTCGCCACACCCGAATTCCCCGTCGGTGCACCCGACGACTCGTCGGGCAGGCAGCGGCACAGCACGATCGAGCGCACGGTGCCGTCGGCGACACTGCCCTGACAGCCGATGCGCAGCGCGGTTCCCCGGGCCTTGTCGGCGGCGAAGTAGGCGGTCGACGACGCGGTGTCGTCGCGAACCGGCTGCCCGAACAACTCCACGACCCGCGTCATCGGTGTCCCGACGGTGATTCCGTCGACCGTCGCGCTGGTCGAGCCCAGCGGACGGATCTCCACCAGCGTCCCGTTCTGGAAGACCCAGTCGCATTCCCTCCACCGCACGACTGTCCGGTCCCCCTCGGAAGTTCCCGTCGTCAGTCCCGGGACTGCCGGATGTGCACCGGTGATCTGCGAATGTGTCTGTCCCAGTTCCACTCCGGCAAGACCGGTGTTGGTCAGCTTCGACGACGCGGCCTCGGCGTCGCGGGCCGCGTCGATCCGCGCCGACAACTGTGCCGTATTGTCCGCGGTGACGAACACACCTCCACCCTCCCGGGCCACGCACTGCAGTTGTGCGGCATCGGATTTGAAGCCGACGGTGCTAATGGTCAGATTCGGGTTCTGCTCGCGCAGCGAGCGGGCGGTCGCACACGGATCCGGCAGGCAGTTCGCCTCACCGTCGGAGACCAGGACCACCGAACCGGCCTCGGTGCCGAGCATCTCGGCGGCTCGGGTGAGCGCCGCCGACAACGGCGTCCACCCCTGTGCCCGCACGCCGTCGATCGCGCTGCGTGCCGCCTCCTTGTCGATCGGGCCGAGGCGGGCCAGCGTCGACACGTCCTCGCATCCGACCGCCTGGGGTGTGGTCTTCGCACTCTCGGTATTGCCGTACGCCACCAAGCCGAAGGGTGTACCCGAGGTGAGGTCGCTGATGAACGTCGACACGGCGTTGCGTGCGGCGTCGATCCGCGGACCGGGCGCGTCGGCGATCTGCATCGACTCCGATCCGTCCAAGATCACCACGACCGGCGTAGTCGGCTTGTCCGCGGCAGTAGACAAGCCACCGGCACCGGTCGGCGTGCCGTCGGAGGTGGTGCATGCCGCGAGCATCATCGACACTGCGGACAACAGGACCAGCACGGAACGACGCAGACGCATTACGGCATCCTAACGACCGATTTGCCGGATATCGCTCCTCGGAGCGGACCATTCTTGGGGTCGCCTCTGCCCGATCTGTCCGATTGATCGTCGATCCTGTTTAATCCGAGCCTTGGTCAGGACTAGCCGATCACCCAGTGTGATGCCACGCACAATCTCGGATGGTTGATATGCAGCCCACAGCCATCTACCAGGAGCGCGCATCCCCATGAGTCCGACCCCCACCCCCTCGTCGCCGACCAGCGTCGACAAGCAGCGAACCGACGCCAAGTACTCCAGCACCGTGAAGTGGACCGTCGCACTGGCCACCCTTGCCATCCTCTTCGACGGCTACGACCTGGTGGTCTACGGCACCATCCTGCCTCTCCTGATGGACGATCCCGGCCAGCTCGGCAACGTATCCGCCGGCCAGGCGGGCATGCTGGGCTCCTACGCGCTGATCGGCGTGATGGTCGGCGCACTCGTGAACGGGGCGATCGGCGACTACCTCGGCCGTCGACGCCTGATGCTGATGAACATCGTCTGGTTCTCCGCCGGAATGGCAATGGCCGCCATGGCGACCTCGGTCGAGATGTTCGCGGTACTGCGTTTCGTGACCGGTATCGGCATCGGTGGGCTGCTCGCAACCACCGCGGCTCTCGTCGCCGAGGTCGTCCCGGCCGCCAAGAAGAACCTCTACAACGCCATCGTCTACAGCGGTGTCCCGGCCGGCGGCATCCTGGCATCGGTGCTCGCGATCGCGCTGCGCGACGTGATCGGCTGGCGCGGACTGTTCTGGATCGGCGCCCTGCCGGTGGTGCTCCTGCTGCCGCTGGCGCTGGCCAAACTGCCCGAATCACCGCGCTGGCTCGTCTCTCGCGGACGTCTCGACGACGCTGCCCGGGTCCACGCCGCCACCGGCATCCCGCTGCCGTCGGAGGCCGACCTCGACGCCGAACGCGACGTCACCAAAGTCGGCTTCGCCGCCCTCGCCACTCGCCGCTACGCACTGGGCACCGCGCTGCTGGGCGTCATGAGCTTCGTGGGCCTCATGCTCACCTACGGCCTGACCACGTGGCTGCCGAAGATCATGCAGGACGCCGGCTACAACGCGAAGGGCTCGCTGCTGTTCCTGGTGGTTCTCAACGGCGGAGCGGTGCTCGGCACCATCATCGCGTCCCGGATCGCCGACCGGCGCGGACCACAACGCGTGGTGGCCACCACCTTCGGCCTGGCCGCCCTCTCGCTGATCCTGTTCACCATGGGCTTCCCGATCACGGTTCTGCTGGCGCTCGTCGCCGTCGCCGGGACCGGAACCATCGGAACCCAGGTGCTCATCTACGGATTCGTGTCCAACTACTACTCCACCTCGGCGCGGGCGGCCGGTGTCGCGTGGTGCGCCGGATTCGGCCGGCTCGGTGGGATCTTCGGACCCATCATCGGTGGCGCCATCGTCGCCGCGGGACTCAGCAACAGCGTGACCTTCTACATCTTCGCCGGTGTCGCGATCGTCGGCATGGTGGTCACTCTCCTTGTGCCACATGTCCGTAGCCAGTCCGCGGCCACCGGCGCCGCACCTGCGGCGGTACCCGCGGTACCCGCCACCGCCTGACCAGAAGCGACGAGGTGCGCCACACGGATGCCGTGTGGCGCACCTCGATCTATCCGTCTGCGTCTATCCATCTGGGTCTATCCATCTGGGTCTATCCATCTGGGTCTATCCATCTGCGGCCGCGCGCCCGTCGACCGCCGAGGACACCAGATTGCCCTTAGCCAAGGCGGTTCCGGCCTTCACCGCATCGATCCACTCCTCGGTCGGCGCGACCGCGGCGAAGTTGGAGTTGAACAGCACCATCAGCGTCTCGTGCACCTGCTGGGCCGTGACACTACCCGCCGAGTTCGCGAGATTGATGGCACCCGTTGCGTCCGAGAGGACCTCGGCCGTGAGCCCGAGCGTCTCGGCCTGTGCGGCGGTGGCCAGGTCACAGTTGTTGGTCATGAACCCGACGATCGTCACCGTGTCCACGTCCTGGGCGGCCAGCCATTCGGCGGCGTCGGTCCCGGCGAAGACCGTCCCGAACTGCTTGGTGACACGGTGCCAGCGATCGGTTACCCGTGCGGAGATCTCCGGGTGCAACTCCCATCCCGTCGAACCCTCGGCGAAGACCGGCGCCTCGGCCGGATATGTGTGCTGTGCAAAGAGAATCGGCATCTCGGCGGCCTCGGCGGCATCGATGGCCCGGGTGATGTTGGACAGCGATTCGTCACGGGGCGGATAGGCGATCTCGAGCGGGCCCGAGAAGTACTCGTTCTGGACGTCGACGACGATGAGCGCGCGGCGCGGTGTGGTCACGATGTTTCCTTCCGTTGGTCACAATCGATGCTTCCCCGCGACTCGTGTGTGCGACAGTGGCCTATATGACCACTTTCGATGGTTTCGGGCCACGGCGATCCTGATGGAGATCGCGATCTATGCCTTCGACGGAGTGACGATGTTCCATCTCGCCGCACCGGAGATGGTGTTCGGCGAGGTCGCCCGGCTGGCCCCGGAGGCGGGCTGGCGCACCACACTGTGGTCGGACGAACCCGGCGATGTCGAGGTCTCCGAGGGGTACCGCATCGGACCCGTCGCCGGTCCCGACGTCGCCGACGACGCCGACATGATCGTCATCCCATCCTGGCCCGAGCACCTGCCGCCGATCACCGATGACCTCGGCGATCTGCTGCGACGAGCCCACCGGCGCGGCGCGACGATCGTGGGGTTGTGTCTGGGTTCGGTCGCGGTCGCCGACGCCGGGCTGCTTCGCGGACGCTCCGCGGTCACCCACTGGGCCGCGATCGAGGAACTCCGGGCGCGCCACCCCGACGTGTCGGTGGATTCGGGAGGCCTCTACGTCGACCACGGGGACGTCCTCACCGCCGCCGGCACCGCATCCGCACTCGATGCGTGCCTGCACCTCGTGCGGTCCCATCTCGGTGCGCGAGAGGCCAATCGGGTGGCACGACGGCTCGTCGTCGCACCCCATCGCGACGGCGGGCAGGCGCAGTACGTGGATCGGCCGTTGCCGCCGGCGACCGGCGCCGACCCGATGAGTGCGGTCTGCCACTGGGCGCTGGCACACCTGTCCGAACCGCTGTCCGTGGATCGGATGGCCGCCCAGGCCCAGATGTCGCGACGGCACTTCGTGCGGAAGTTCCAGGAGGCCAACGGAATTGCCCCGGCCCGCTGGGTTGTGCTCCAACGTCTGGAAAGCGCCCGCACACTGCTCGAGAGCAACGACTGGGACATCGACCGGGTGGCCCACACCTGTGGTTTCGCCAGCGTGGTCACCTTTCGGCAGAACTTTGCGGCCCACTTCGCCACCACACCGTCGGCGTATCGGCGCCGCTTCCGCACCACCGGTGAGGTGTCCCATGTCTGAAGAGTTGCAGTTCCCGGCACGTGCACGGGCCTCCATCGTCGTCACCGGCGCCTCGGTCCTCCTCGGTGCCCGCCGCGTGCTCTACGACGTCGACATGACGGTGTCCCCCGGTTCACGGATCGCTGTCGTCGGCGAGAACGGGCGAGGCAAATCGACGCTGCTGCACGTACTCGCCGGCACGGTGGAACCCGACGCGGGCAGCGTGACCCGCATCGGGACCGTCGGTGTCGCCGAACAGGAGATGTCCACCGGCACCGACGACACCCGGACGGTCGGCGACGCCGTCGCGGAGGCGATCATCGACTCACTCACCGCGTTACGCGATCTCGACGACGCCTCAGTGGCGTTGGCCGGCGAACAGGACGAAGCGGCCGACGCCTACGCCGATGCGCTGCATCGCGCTGAGATGCTCGACGCCTGGGATGCGGAGCGCAGGGTCCAGATCGCTTTGGAAGGTCTTGATGCCGAACAGGATTGGGATCGGTTGCTCGCGTCGCTCTCGGTGGGCCAACGCTATCGGGTCCGCCTGGCCTGCCTGCTCGGCGGTGACACCGACTTCCTACTCCTCGACGAGCCGACCAACCATCTCGACCGTAGCGGTCTGGATTTCCTGACCGAGCGGATCAGTTCCTGGCCGGGCGGCGTCGTGGTGGTCAGCCACGACCGGGTGCTACTCGCCGACGTCGCCGAGACCCTGATCGACCTCGACCCGTCACCAGATGGCCGGCCTCGGGTGTACGGCGGTGGTTACCAAGGGTTTCGGTCCGGCCAGGTCGCCGACCGGCAGCGGTGGGAACACCAGTACTCCCGCCAGGTGGCGCAGCGGAACCGGCTCGAGGCGGATCTCGCCGTCGCCCAAGACCGACTGGAGGACGGCTGGCGGCCCGAGAAGGGCGCCGGACGGCACGAACGAGCCACCCGCGCACCGGGTTTGGTGCGCAATATCCATCGCCGGCAGGACGCCCTCGAGGCACATGCCGTCGAGATCCCCGAACCCCCGCTGGCGCTGTCCTTTCCCGATCTCGCGGTCCCCGCCGACGAGGCGTTGCTCAGCGCCGACGACATCACCGTCTACGAACGCCTGAGCACGCCAGTGTCACTGCGGGTTGCCGGGGCCTCGCGTCTGGTCGTGGTGGGCCCCAACGGCGCCGGCAAGTCGACGCTGCTCGGCGCACTGGCCGGCGAATTGCCGATCACCACCGGACATCTCGAACGTTCCGACCTTGCCCGGGCGGGCCTGCTCCACCAGGAATCGACTCTGCCACAACACCTTCGCGCCGCCGATGCCTACCGGGGCCACGTCGACCGCCTGATCCTCGCAGGTGTCATCGGCGACGACGACACGGTGCCGTTGCCCTCCCTCGGCCTGCTGCGCACCGACGAGGAAGACCAACGGGTGGGTGATCTGTCGATGGGACAGCAGCGTCGCCTGGAACTCGCCATGACCCTGGCCGCCCGACCGAATGTCCTGCTCCTCGACGAGCCCACCAATCATCTCTCGATCAGCCTCGTCGACGAACTCACGGACGCGTTACAACTGACGCCGGCCGCGGTTGTCCTGTCCACCCATGATCGTCAACTGCTGCGCGACGTCGCGAACTGGCCGCACCTGCCGCTTCAAGCGAGCCCACCCCCGTGACCCGTCCATCGTGCGCCCAATCCCGTTGACCGTGCGCCCGGGCTACCGCGCGGCCGCCTTGTCGTCGGCCTCCACGAGCGTGGCGAGCGCTTCGGTCACCGCACCCCAGCCCTCGAAGAAGCCGAGCTCTTCATGACGCGCCCGGTCGCGCGGATCACCGTGGCGGACGACGGCCCGGTATGCGGTGCCGTCCGGATGATCACCCAGCGTGATCTCGGCGGTCATCGTCACCGGCGCGGGCAGCGCGGGACGCCAAGCGCTGTCGACCGCATTGGTGAAGACCAGGCGCGAATTCTCCTCCGCAACAAGGAAGATCGCGTCCATATGCGGTACGAAGTCCACGCCGTCGTCGCTCATGCGCGTGACGAGGGCACCACCGGGCCGCGCCTCGAGACGGTCGACGCGAGTGATGGTAGGGGCCGGCGTCCACCACTGGGCGAACAGGTCCGGAGTGGTCCAGTGCCGCCAGACCGCGGCGGGCGGGGCATGGATCACCCGGTCCAGCTCCAGGTCGAGCTCCGTATCAATCGGGTTGTCGCTCATGATGTTCGCTCCTCGTGATCGGCTGATTCCACCAGCGATTGCAGACGGTCGGTGCGCTCCGCCCAGATTCGACGCTGCTCGGTGAGCCAGTCGTCGACGAGCGCCAGTCGCTGCCGGTCAAGGGTGCAGATACGCACTCTGCCCGCCTTGTGGGTGTCGATCAATCCGCTCGCCTCGAGCTTTCCGACATGCTTCATGAACGACGGCAACGTGATCGAGTACTCGTCGGCCAGGTCACTCACACTCGCCGGACCGCGACCCAGGCGCCGCACGACGGCGCGTCGGGTCGGGTCGGCGAGTGCGACGAAGATGCCGTCCAGCTCCTCCGAATACTTTGCCACATGGCTAAGTATTGCAGGCGGCCGCACGAGGCGCAACGTCCGTCACTCGAAGTAGCGGTACACCGCCTCCACCACGGCCGCCGGCCGATCGCTGCCCTCGAGTTCGATGAGACCGTCGACGACGACCTGAACACCACCCTTGGGTAGGTTCTCGAGCGACTTCAACGTGGCCGCCAGCCGGACCCGCCCACCCGCAGGCACCGGATTGGTGAAGCGCACCTTGTTGAGCCCGTAGTTCACACCCATCTTCAGACTCTCGACGGTGAGCACCTCCCCGAACATCGGCACGATGAGCGAGAGCGTCAGGTAGCCGTGGGCGATCGCCCGCCGAACGGGCTCTCCTTGACAGCACGTTCCGGGTCGATGTGAATCCACTGGTGGTCCCCGGTGGCGTCGGCGAAGGTGTTGATCCGCTCCTGGGTGACGGTCAGCCAGGAGCTGGTGCCGAGTTGGGTGCCGACCAGCGGTTCGAGTTCCGCGATTCCGGCCACGCGAGTCGTGGTGGCCTCGTTGCTGCTCATGGGTTCCTCCATTTCGATGGTCATCGTCGCCGGGCTCACTGCTCGATACCCAGGACGCGCAACGCATTCTCCCGGAGGATCAGCGGTGCCACCGCGGGTTTGATGTCGAGTGTCGCGAAGTCCGTGCGCCAGCGGTCGACTCCGATGACCGGGAAGTCCGACCCGAAGAGCACCTTCTCGCGCAACATGGAGTTGCTCGCCCGGACGAGTTGTGGCGGAAAGTACTTCGGCGACCATCCGGACAGATCCAGGTACGCGTTGGCCTTGTGGGTCGCGATCGAGATCTGCGCATCCACCCACGGCACCGCCGGGTGGGCCATGACGATGGTGAGATCCGGGAAGTCGGCTGCGACGTCGTCGAGCAACATCGGGTCGGAGTAGCGCAGCTTGATGCCGTGCCCGCCGGGCAGCCCGGCGCCGATGCCGGTCTGCCCGGTGTGGAACAGCGCCGGCACCCCGGCCTCCTCGATCGCCGCGTACACCGGGTAGAAGCGACGATCGTTGGGCTCGAAGCCCTGCATGCTCGGGTGGAACTTGAATCCCTTGACCCCGAAGTCGTCGACAAGCCGGTGGACACGACGGACCGCGGCCTTGCCCTGCCACGGGTCGACCGAGCCGAACGGGATCAGCACATCGTTGAATTCGGCTGCGCGCTCGGCGATTTCCTCCACGTTGTTGGGTTGGTGACCCGACGCCGACGACGCGTCGACGGTGAACACGACCGCCGCCATGTTGCGCTCGCGATAGTGTTGCGCGATCGACCCGATCGTCGGGGTTCGTTCCTCACCCGACCGGAAGTACTTCTCCGACGCGGCCATGAGTTCGTCGTCCATCGATCGGTGTCCGCAGCCGTCGATCTCGACGTGGGCGTGAAAGTCGATGGCCTCGACGGACCCGAAGTCGATGCCGTATTCGTAACGGGCGCTCATCACTTGGCCCCGGTCAGTTCGGCGGGGAACTCCTCGCCGACGGTCTCGAGTTCGTCGGCGAAGGTGACCGGCGTGACCGGCCACTGCGCGGCGGCGGCGTCGGAAGCGAGGAACGCGATGACCGCGTCGAAGTCGTCATCGGTCATCTTCCACAGCACCTTGTCACGCAGGATGCCTGCGTTGGTGACGATGACGTCGAGTCGCCCGAACGCCCCGACTGCCCGCTCGACCAGCGCTTTCGCAGTTTCGGTGCTGCCCACCGGGGCAACGACGGACACCGCTCGCCCGCCGCTGCGAGTGATGTCGGCGACTGCCTGTTCGGCGGTCTCGGCGCGGACGTCGTTGATGACGACCGAAACACCGCGGGCGGCCAGTTCCCGGGCGTAGGCGAGGCCGAGCCCCTGTCCACTGCCGGTGACGATGGCGACCTTTCCACTGAGATCCATGGCGTTCACTCCTGTCGAGATGCGTACAAATTAGGTCTATATGTAAATTGTTGAGTTTGTCAATCATTTGGGTCTGCTAGTCTTCGCCGGGAAGGAGGGCGATGAGCAAACGGCGAATCCTGGAGGAGGACCTCGGCTTCCTCGTCTCCCGAGCCGGTGCACAACTGGTCCGGGCGACCAATCGCGCCCTCGCCCCATTGGGCCTCAAGGTGCGCGCCTACAGCGCCCTCGCGGCCGTCTGCGACGAACCCGCCGGGATCACCCAGCGCCGGCTGGCGGCCGACGTCGGACTCGATCCGAGTCAGATCGTGGCCCTCGTCGACGAACTCGAGAACAAGGAACTCGTGGTCCGCGAGCCCGATCCCAGCGACCGGCGCAACAAGCTGATCGTCGCCACCCGGGCCGGTCGCGAATTGTGCGCGCGGGCAAGGAAAGTGTCGGCCAAGGTGGCCGACGAGGAACTCGGACACCTCGACGACGTGCAACGTGAGACGCTGCGTGCCGGCCTCTACCGGTTCACTTTTCCCGACCGCGCATCAACCGACGAGACCCGCCGACACTGACGGGGTACACATGGCGCGCAGGCGGTCCTTGCGGATCTTGCCGGTCGCGTTCCGCGGGATCTCGTCGAGCACGACGAATGATCGGGGAATCTTGTAGCGCGCCAACCGCTCTCCCGCCCACGCCGCGATGTCGTCGGCCGTTACCGACGAACCCTCAGCCAGAGTTACTGCGGCACAACCCACCTCACCCCACTTCTCGTCGGGAATACCGAAGACGCCACACCCGACGACGCCCGGGCAGGACAGGATGACGGCCTCGATCTCGGCCGGATAGATGTTCTCTCCACCGGAGATGATCATGTCCTTGAGGCGGTCGACGATGCGCACATAGCCCTCATCGTCGCGCACACCCACGTCCCCGGACCGGAACCACCTGTCGTCGACGAAGGTGGCCTCGGTGGCATCCGGACGATTCCAGTACTCGCGCATGACATTCGGGCCCTCGAAGAGGATCTCACCACGCTCGCCGGGTGCCGCCTCGGCACCGTCGGCGTCGACGACCCGGACGTCGGTGAAGAAGTGCGGGACACCCGCGGACCCGAGTTTGCGCTCCGCCTGAGCCGGTCTGAGGATGAGCGCGCCGGGACCGGTCTCGGTCAAACCGTAGGCTTGACACAGTGCGACCCCACGTTCGGTGTAGGTGTGCAGAGTGTGTGGTGGTACCGGCGCGGCCGCGACGATCAGGCGTCGGATCGAGGACAGATCGGCGTGTGCCCAGTTCGGATGCGCGCTCATGGCGTCGAGCATCGTCGGCACACAGAAGGAGTACGTCACGCGCTGCTCGTCGATGACACTCAGCGCCCGACCCGGGTCGAAGGTCTCGTGGATGATCAGTGTGCCACCTTTGAGGATGGTGGGCAGGGACACGAAATTCATTGCTGCCGTGTGGAAGAGCGGCGCCACCACCAGCGACACCTCATCGGAGGCGATGTCGAGGTCGAGGATCGGGTTCAGCACCGCGAAGGTGACACCGCCGTGGGTGAGCACCACCCCCTTCGGGTTTCCCGTGGTCCCGGAGGTGTACATGATGAAACACGGTTCCTCGTGGCCCACCGGGATGTCGATGCGTGCGGCGTCGGCATCCGCGATGAGCTGTTCGTATCCGAGGGCGTCGTCGTCGGGGTCGCCGTCGACGACCACGCGACGGGAGGTACCGGCGTCGTGCGCGGCGGCCGATGCCACCGGACCGAGGTCCGTGGAGTGGATGAGAACCGTTGCGCCCGAGTCGGTGAGCGCGTACGTCACCTCGGCGCGGTGAGGCGTGCGTTGAGTGGCACGAGGATGGCGCCGAGTAACCCGGCAGCGAAGAGCGCCTCGAGATAGACGGGATGATTGGCGCTGAGCAGCGCCACCCGGTCGCCGCGATGCACACCCAGGTCGGCCAGCGCGTGCGCGAGCCTCGTCACCCGATCGTCGAGTTCCCGATAGGACATCCTCTGATCCCGGAAGACGATGGCGGTCGCATCCGGTGCCTGCCGCGACGCGCGATGGGGCCAGGTCCCGACACCTTGATTCTGCACGATCACTCCTCGCTGATGTGGTCGCGATCACCATACTTTTCAATGATTTAGATTGCCAACGATTATGGTGGAACATCCCGGCGAGGTGCACTGTTGCACCGAGCATGAGTGTGACCGTGGACATCTGGACCGACATCAACTGCCCGTTCTGCTACCTGGGGAAGAAGCGATTCCTCGACGCACTGGACGGCTTCGACCATCGCGACGACGTGCACGTCATGCATCGCTCCTTCGAACTCGACCCGACGCTCGGACCCGAGGACACCGGCTCGGTGGAGCAGCACATCGCCGGCAAGTACGGCATCAGCGTCGAGCAGGCTCGTGCCAACGAAGACCGGATCGGGGCGCAGGCCGCCGAGATCGGGCTGCCCTACCAGACACGTGGACGCGACTTCGGCAGCAGCTTCGACATGCACCGACTGCTGCACCATGCCCTCGCCGCGGGCAGGCAGGACGAGCTCCTCGACGCGCTCTACGACGCCAACTTCGGGACCCCGGAACCGCTCTTCGGCGACCGGGAACGACTCGTCGCCGTCGCCGTGGCGGCCGGGTTGGACGAGACCGACGTTCGCCGCGTTCTCGCCGACCCCGACGTCCATGCCGAGGCCGTCCGCCGCGACGAACAGCAGGCCGCCGCCCTCGGCGTGACCGGCGTCCCGTTCTTCGTCATCGGCGGCAAGTACGCGGTGTCCGGCGCGCAACCCACCGAGGTGTTCGGCCGGGCCCTGCAGATGGCCTGGGCCGACCAGCCCACCCTTGTCGACGTGAGCGCCGACGACGCCACCACCTGCGGTCCGGACGGGTGCGAGATTCCCGCGGCCCGTTCCTGACCGCGCGCAACGAGCCGAAGGAAGTGCACCTCAACCAGCAGGAGGCGTCTCAGTGGACGTTTCCACCGGCCGGTCCGGATCCGACGACCACTGCGAGAACGATCCCGGGAACAAGCGTGCTCTGACGCCGGCGATCTCCAGCGCCGCAACGGCATGGGCGGCATTGATGCCCGAACCGCAGTAGGCGATGACGTCGGAGCCTTCATCGACGCCCACCTCGGAGAACAGCTTTCGCAACTCGCCGGCCGGCCGGAAATACCCGTCGGCGTCGAGGTTGGCGGTGGTCGGTGCGTTGCGGGCGCCGGGAATGTGGCCGGCACGCGGATCCACCGGTTCCACCTCACCCCGATACCGTTCGGCCGCACGGACATCCAGCAGTACCGCCGTCGAGTCGGCGACCTCGTCGATGTCGGCGACCGGCAACTGCCCGGGACGCAGGGTGACCGAGCCCGCGCGCGCGATGCCGCCGTCGCCCTGCGCGGTTCGTAAACCGGCGGCCCGCCATGCCCCGAGACCGCCGTCGAGCATCCGCACGTCGGTGATACCCGCCCAGCGCAGCAGCCACCACGCCCGGGCCGCCGCGAGGTTGCCGTAGTCGTCGTAGACCACCACGGTGACGTCGTCGTCGATCCCCCACCGACGCGCGGCGGCCTGCAAATCGTCGACGGCGGGCAGCGGATGACGTCCACCCGCCGCGCCGGCCGGTGGGGCGGCGAGTTCGCTATCGAGATCGACGTAGATGGCACCCGGCAGATGACCGTCGCGGTAGTGCTGACGGCCGTCATCGTCACCGAGCTGCCAGCGGACATCGAGAATCACCGGCGGCGTCGGCGACAGCATGAGTTCGGCGAGATCGGTCGCGGTCACCAGCACATCAGCCATGCGCCGAGCATACCGAGACACCGCCGGCGAGCAGATCGCGTCCGGAACGTCAGGCGGTCACGAACTGTAGGCCCGGATCCAGTCGACCAGCAGGTACGACGGGTTGGGGGTGGTCGCGTCGGGAGCACCAGGCCAGTTGCCGCCGACCGCGAGGGTGAACAGCACATAGGTCGGTTTGTCGAAAACCCACTGCTGTCCGCTGCTCAGCTGCGACGACGTGAACGTCGCCACGGTCCGGTCGTCGATCTTCATCACGAGCCGTCCACGCGACTTCGTCACCGAGTAGACGTGATAACCGGCGGCCAGGTCGACGCCGAGCGAACCGCTCACACCGCGCTGCCAGTGTCCGCCACTCGTCGTCGGCCCGTGGACCGTCGTGTTGTAGCGCAGCGCGTTGTTGGGCGCCTCGATGACGTCGATCTCCCCGGACTTGGGCCAGCCCGCGCTGTAGATGTCGGTACCCATCAGCCAGAACGCCGGCAACAACCCTTGTCCGGCAGGAAGTTTGATACGCGCCGAGACGGTACCGAAGGTCAGCGAGAACTTGCCGAAGGTGTTCATGCGGGCCGAGGTGATGCCGGTGGTGTCACCGCGGACCGCGATCACCAGGCGCCCGTTGCCGTCGAGGTAGGAGTTCGACCGCGACGAGGTGTAGGTCTGCCATTCGTTGTTTCCCCACCCACCTCCGCCGGTCTCCCAGTTCCACTTCGACGACGCCGGGGACGCCCCGGACGGGCCGGTGAACTCGTCGGACCACAGCAGCGTCGCGCCGCGCGCGGGATGCGGTACGACCGTACCGATGGCGGCCAGAGTCACCGCCGAGATCAGGATCACGAACCATCGTGAGAACCGCCGAACGTGGAGCATGTGAAACACCTTCCGTCGCAGTCATGTCCCCCGTGTCGCTCCTCCTCCCGCATTGACCTACCGGTCAACTCTGCCAGGTCGCCCGAAATGACCGGTTCGTTACCGAAACGTTCACCTCGGAGTGCGGGTGCTTGAATGGATGCAAGGGTCCGGCGAATCGGACGGACCGAACACGAGGAGGCAACTGTGGCGGTGTTCGCTGCCGTCGCATTGGCGCTCATCACGTTCTGGCTCCACCGGCGCCTCGTCCGCGCGACGCGCCTGTCGCGACCGTGGTCATGGATCGTCGACGGGGTGCTGGTCATTCTGTGGGCACTCGCCGTCATCGGGGCCGCGTCGGGCAGCTATCTCGATCCCTCCTGGGCGCGCGCACCGGCGTTCGCGGGTATGACGTGGCTTGCCGTGGTCCTCTATCTGGCTCTCGGCCTGGCATTCGTGGGCATCGGCTCGCTGATCGAGCGGCTCATCCGCCGGCTGCGCAGCACCGAAGCCGACGACGCCTACCGGGTCCGCCGCCTCCTGGTCCTGCGTACCGCGACCGTTCTGGTGGTGATCGCCTCGGTGGTGACCGTGGGGTACGGGCTCGTCGAGGCGGCCCGACCGCGCGTCGTGGACGTCGACGTCGCGCTGCCGCGCCTGCCGGCGGGATTCGACGGGGTGCGCATCGCGGTCATCTCCGATCTGCACGTCGGCCCCACCCGCGGTGCCGCCTTCACCCGGCGCGTCGTCGACCAGGTCAACAGCACGCGTCCCGACCTGATCGTCATCACCGGTGACCTGCTCGACGGAACCATCTCCCGGGTCGCCGACGATCTGACCCCACTGGCCGAATTGTCCGCTCCGCTGGGCGTTTTCGGAATCAGTGGCAACCATGAGTTCTACGCCGACGACGGCGGACGATGGCTCGACGTGTGGGACCGCCTCGGTGTCCACACCCTGCGCAACCAGCGAGTGGAGATCCACCGCAACGGCGACACCATCGACCTCGCCGGCATCCAGGACTACACCGCGCCCGCCCCCTACGAACCGGATCTGCCGGCGGCACTCGCCGGTCGGGACCCCAACCGTTTCGTGCTCCTGCTCGCCCACCAGCCGCGGCAGGCGAAGCAGGCCTCGGATCTGGGTGTGGACCTTCAGATCTCCGGTCACACCCATGGCGGCCAGATGTGGCCGATCCGCTATCTCGTTCCGCTGCAACAACCCTCACTCCAGGGTCTGGACCAGGTCGGCAACACCGCGCTGTACACGACGCGCGGTGCCGGCGCCTGGGGACCGCCGGTGCGCGTGGGCGCGCCACCCGAGATCACATTGATAAAAATCATGTCTCAATGAGGCCGAATCGGTTTCTGGTGCATGCCCAATCAGGTCGATAACCTGGAGGAATGCTTGTTGCACCCACCACCCTCGTAGCCGCCACATCGTCGGATGATCTGGCGGCCGCGCGCCGACAAGCCCAGTCCTGGCGATCACCGGAGATCGGTATCGCCGACCGCGATCTCACCGACGCCGCGCTCGACGACCTGATCGCCACCGCGCAGGCGGCATCCGAGGATTCCTTTGCCCGGGCGGTCACGGCGATCGCCGCGGCTCGCGCCGGACGCTTCCCGGTGATCCCCCACATCGACGCGGCGGGCGAGATCTTCCGCAGCTTCCTGCGCCACGATCGCATCGACGGCTGGCTCTACATCCGCGAGTCCGACGGGTATCTGCACCCGTACCTCGTCATGGACATCACCTCCGAGCACGGCGACCGCACGCACGGCCCCCGGATCAAGTTCACGATGGAGGCAGACAACGCGACGGTCAAACGTCCCTCCCGCAAACCGCGGGTGCTGTATTTCGAGGAAACCGAGATCGTCGGGAAGACGCCCGGAGATGTCCTGGTGGCCGCCGGCGCGTACAAGGAGACCCCGGACCTCAAGGCGGAGTACCAGGCCCGTCGCGACACCTACCAGCAGATCATCGACCACGGATTCGGCCGGCAGTACACCTTCACCGGACGTGTGATCCGTACCGACGACTACCGGTCACCCAACAAGCGCGAGAACCGCAAGGTGGTCCATGATGTCGCACCCGGTGAGGTCGCCGCGCTGCGCATGGTCGCGCCGTCGATCCTCTTCGACAGCGACGACTTCGAGCAGCCCGACGCCGACGAGTACGGTCCGGTCCCGGTGATCACCGCCGTCCGCGTCTTCGACCTCGGGGCCCAGGATTTCCTCGACGTCAACACCGGTGACCTCACCCCCTATGTCTACGATCCGCATCTGCAGGACAAGCTGGTGTTGCCCGACGAGCAACGCGAACTCCTCAACATCCTCACCACCGACATCTCGGTGTTCACCGGCGACATCATCGACGGCAAGTCCGCCGGCAACGTGATCCTCGCGAAAGGCCGTCCGGGCGTGGGTAAGACACTCACCGCCGAGGTGTACGCCGAGGTCACCGGGCGCCCCCTCTACTCGATCCACTCCGGATCTCTGGGCATCACAGCCGAACTCGTGCGCAAGAACCTCGAGGTCATCTTCGACAGGGCCAAACGCTGGGATGCCGTCCTGCTGCTCGACGAAGCCGACGTGTTCGTGATGGAACGCGGCATGGACCTCGGCCAGAACGCCATCGTCGCCGAATTCCTGCGCACCCTCGAGTATTTCGACGGCCTGCTGTTCCTCACCACCAACCGCATCGACGGCGTCGACGAGGCCATCCTCGCCCGGTGCGCCGCCGTCATCGAATATCAGCCCCCGGGCCCCGACGACGCTCGCGAGGTGTGGCGAATCCTCGCCGCCGGCAACGACGTCGTGCTCGACGACGATCTGCTCGACGACCTGGTGGCCGGTTTCCCCGGCATCACCCCACGCGACATCAAGATGCTTCTGCGCCTTGCCCTCCGGATGGCACGACATCGTGGCACCGACCTCGACACCTCGGTCTTCGCCAGCAGTGCGGCCTTCCGCGGCCTGCACTACCTGCCGCCCGAGGCCCGGTAGTCGCGACCGAGGGGCCCGAAGAGTACTGACTCGGCAGCGAAACCACCCTATTCTCGCGTCATGCCATCACTCGCGCGGTCCTGGTGGTCTCGCATCGAACCCGACGACGCCCGGGAGCGGATCACCGACGTCAACGACGGGATCGTGGCGGTCGCCTGGATGGGGCTCGGGCCTCGCCGGAGCGGAGGTGAGCGCGGCCACGTCGTACATGGTGATCAGCGTGAGCACGCTGGTGGGCGCGATGTCGGTCTTCGGCGCCAAGCTCGGCGAGAGCTTCGCCGACCGAGAGGCGCAGCAGGCCACCGTGGACTACGAGCGCAGCCGGATCGAGCGCACCCCCGAGGAAGAGATCGCCGAACTCGCCGACTGGTTCGAGGCCAAGGGAGTCACCCCGCAGACCGCCAGGGCCGTCGCCGAGGAACTATCGGAGGCCGACGCGCTCTCGGCGCAGCTGGAGATCGAATACGGGATACGCGATCTCACCACGCCATCCGATGCCTGGCAGGACGGTCTGTGGGCTGGACTGGCGTTTGTCCTCGGCGCCCTCGTACCGCTTCTCATCGCGGTCCTGGTCCCGATCAACTGGCGCTCGGAATGGACGATCCTCGCGGCAACCCTCGCCCTGATCCTGACCTCGGTCGTCCTGTCGGTGCTCGGCCGGTCCCGAATCTGGATGACGATCGCGAGGTCGGTGATCGTCGGCCTCGGAACGCTCGGCGTTTCCTACGCGCTGGGCGACTGGCTGCTCTGATCGTCTCCGTGACAGAGACACCCCACAGACACCCCACCGCTCCCCGGAAGGTGCCGCGGGGAGCGGTGGGGTGAGCAGCAGAACTCGAAGTGGTCAGGCCTCCGGGTCGAGAACGAAATCGTAGACCGTGACGAAGCCCTCGCCGTTCGGGTTCTCCTTCACGTCGAGCATCAGTTCCGGCTTGACGGCCGAGGCGATGTCGTCCTCGTTGTGCGGGTCCCCGGGGAAGTACAGCTGCGAGGTGATGAGCTGATAGCCCGGTGCACTGACCTTGAAGTGCAGGTGCGCAGGACGCCACGCGTGCCAGCCGGCGGCCTCGATGAGCTGGCCACACGCGCCGTCGGTGGGGATCATGTAGGGCGCCGGACGCAGGGTGTGGATCTCGAAGTTGCCGTCCTCGTTGGCAATCCAGGTTCCGCGCAGGTTCCACTCGGGCAGTCCGGGGGCGAACTGGGAGTAGAAACCGAGGTCGTCGGCATGCCACAGCTCCACCTTGGCACCGGCGAGCGGGGTACCGTCCACGGCACGCACCTGACCGGAGAACACCAGCGGGTCACCCGGCTCGTCGTCGCGCATCGGGATCGTGCCGTTCCACGGCAGTTCCGGCGAACCCTCGATGTAGTAGGGGCCCTCGATGGTGCCCTTGCTGCCCTCGCGGTGCTCGTTGGCCACCTCTTCCACCGAATGCTCGAGCCACACGTCGAGGAACAGCGGCCACTCACCGTCGTTGCCGACCTTGATGAGCCACGCCTTGAGCGCGTTGTATTCCTCGTAGCTGACCTTGTCCTCGAGGACGATCTCGTTGAGACCCTTGATCACCTTGGACGCAAGGTAATTGACGCGGGCGGTATCGACGACGCCGGCGCGCTTGCCCGCCGACGCCCTGCGCTCGGCGAACCGTGCCGAGGCGTTGGCACCGGACTCGGCGGCCTTCGCATTCACCTCAGAATCAAAGCTGGTGGTCATGATGAGTACTCCTTCTGTGTAGGCCTGGGGGGGCTGACGATGCGGATGAGGGCCTGCTCAGCCCGCAGCGATATCTGAGGGATGGGTGGCCAGGGGGGTCACCCGGATGGTCATGTAGGGAAACAACGGCAGCCCGGACAGGATGTCGTGCAGCTCGTTGTTGTCCGCGACATCGAAGATCGAGAAGTTCGAGTACTCGCCGACGATGCGCCAGATGTGTGGCCACTTGCCGGAGCGTTGCAACTCCTGCGAGTACGCCTTCTCCCGGGCCACGGTGTCGGCGCGGACATCCGGGTCGAGATCGTTCGGGATGTTGACGTCCATGCGAACGTGGAACAGCATCCGCTCAGCTCCGTTCCTGATCGATGCGGTAGTGGGCCAGTTTGTCGGGATCGATCTCGATCCCGATTCCGTTGCCGGGCAACCGATGCAGGAATCCACCACGGATCTGCAGCGGCTCCGTGAGCAGGTCGTCACTCATGTCGAGGAAGTTCGAGAGTTCCCCGGCGTAGTGCGACGTCGACGAGTAGGCACATCCGAAGGCCAGCGTGCAGGCCGAACCCACCTGACCGTCGATCTGGTTGCCCATCACCACCTCGATGCCGAGTCCGTCTGCAAGATGGTGTACCCGTTGCGAATTGGTGAAGCCGGTGCGTGCGGTCTTGATGTTGATCGCGGTGGCCGAGCCGCCCAGGATCTCGCGGGTGACGTCGGCCGGTGTCGGCACCGACTCGTCGGCGATGAAGGGCACCGGGGTCTGCCCGACGAGCCACCGGCGTCCCAGCACATCATCTGCGGGACAGAGCTCTTCGGCGAACAACAGGTCCAGGTCACTCATCTCGCGCATCGCCCGCGCCGACTCCGCCGGCGACCAGCCGCGGTTGCCGTCGACGTACAGTTCCACCTCACCGCCGAAATGCGCTCGCAAAGCCCGCACCACCGCGGTGTCGAGGGTCACCGGACGGCGTCCCACCTTGACCTTGAAAGTGGTGATGCCGTAGGTATCTCGCATCTTCTGGGCCTCGGCGACCATCACTGCCGGCTCGTCGAAGCCGAGCATGTGGCTGACCTTCATCCGATTGGTGAACCCGCCGAGCAGATCCGAGACGGAGACGTCGAGCGTCTTGCCCAGCGCGTCCCAGATCGCCATG
This sequence comes from Gordonia bronchialis DSM 43247, assembly GCF_000024785.1. Lineage (NCBI taxonomy): Bacteria > Bacillati > Actinomycetota > Actinomycetes > Mycobacteriales > Gordoniaceae > Gordonia > Gordonia bronchialis. The sequence goes on from NC_013441.1 coordinate 4,455,002, forward strand.
TCGATGGCGCATTTCGCGGTCGGGTTCCCGATGGTCCGGGCCATCCGGTCGCCGGCGACCTCACGTTCGAGCAGCGTCAGGCCGACGATCTGCGGGGCGAAGACATCCTCGATGACCGCGACGATGCCGCGTTGGGTCTCGCCGTAGGTGAACGGGCGCGGGGGTGCCTCCGCGACACCGACGACACCGTCGTCGGTGTGCACACGGACCAGCACGTGCGACGCCACCCGGACCTCACCGGAAGCGAAGACCAATGGTTTGCGGTACGGGATGGCGAACGGGATCGCTTCGATCCTCGTGATTTTCACAGCAAGTCTCCTGAAACAGAGGCGAATTCGGCTTCGATGACACCGATCACGGCGTCGACGACGGGATTGTCCTCGGAGGCACGGCGAGCCAGCGCGAGCTCGACGCTGCCCGCATCGACGAGGTCACGGATCACGATGCCCTCAATCGGCAGCGACCGCACCGACGCCGGGACCACCGCGATACCGAGGCCCGCCGCGACGAGCGCGAGCAGCACCGCGGTGCCGGGCGCCTCGTGATCGCGGCGTGGGACGAAATCGGCTGCGCGACAGCTACGTAACACGGCCTCATTGACTGCCGAGTCACGGCTGCCGTACATCACGAAGGACTCGTTGCGCAGGTCGGTCATCGACACGACAGGTTCGACGGCGAGCCGATGATCGGCACTGACCGCGAGCACGAGCTGCTCGGAGTCCAGGGTGCGGACCTCGATGTCCTCACCAACCGACGGTGGGCGCAGCAATCCGAGGTTGGTCGCACCGCTGCGCAGCGCGTCGCACTGTGCCGGGGTGAGCATGTCCGCCGAGATGGCCACGCCCACGTCGGGCAGCTCGCGGTTGACCGCGCGCACAATTCGCGGCAGATGCGAGAAGGCGGCGGTGCCGGTCAGGCCGAGCCGGACCAGGCCGCTGCGGCCGGCGGCGATACGACGTACCCCGCGCACCGCGTCGTCGACGCTGCCGAGGATGCGCTGTACCTCGGTGTAGAGGTACTCGCCGGCGGTGGTGGGCGTGACGCGACGCGTCGTCCGGGTGAACAGCGGGACATCGAGTTCGGCCTCGAGCTGCCGGATCGCGTAGGACAGCGCCGGCTGCGCCACATGCAATTGAGCAGCCGCCTGCCCGAAATGACAGGTCTCGGCCACCGCTGCGAAATAGCGGAGGTGACGCAGTTCCATGAGTTCGGCCTTTGGTGCGAGCGTGTGGGCTGTTGCTCGACCCACCTCGGTGTGACGCGCAACACGTACTCCCAGGGTAGGACCGCCATACATAACTGACAAGGACTTGGTTTTGTCCCATTAATCGCTGCTGTTTATCAATAGAGCCCTCATCTGGTACTAGGTATTTGCCTAGTGTGATCGGTGGCACACAGTGGGAAAGTGCAAGAGACAGCCCACAGGAGGACTCTGCACATGACCACTTCTCTGCCCCGCCCGGCCCAGCACCAGACGCCCCTTCCGACGCACCTGGGACATGTGTCGTCGGTCCTGTCCGACGCCGTCATCGACGACCGCGACGCGGGTGTCTACCGGGCCAACCGGAGGATCTTCACCGACGAGGAGATCTTCGAGTTGGAGATGAAGCACATCTTCGAGGGCAACTGGCTCTACCTGGCCCACGAGAGTCAGGTGCCCGAACCCGGCGACTACTTCACCACCTACATCGGTCGCCAGCCCGTCGTCATCACTCGCGGCAAGGACGGCGAACTCAACTGCCTCATCAACGCCTGCGCGCACCGCGGCGCGATGATCTGCCGCCGTAAGACCGACAACCGGACCACCCTCACGTGCCCCTTCCACGGCTGGACCTTCCGCAACGACGGCACCCTGCTCAAGGTGAAGGATCCCGATGATGCCGGCTATCCGGAGACCTTCAACGTCAACGGCTCGCACAACATGACCAAGGTGGCCCGGTTCGACAGCTACCGCGGCTTCCTGTTCGGCAGTATCAACCCCGACGTCGTCGACCTGACCGAGCACCTCGGTGACACCACCAAGATCATCGACATGCTCGTCGACCAGTCCCCCGAGGGTCTCGAGGTGTTGCGCGGGTCGTCGACCTACACCTACGACGGTAACTGGAAAGTGCAGGCGGAGAACGGCGCCGACGGCTATCACGTGACAGCCACACACTGGAACTACGCCGCGACCACCTCACGCCGCAACACCGGCGAATCCAAGAACGACACCAAGGCACTCGACGCCGGCGGCTGGGGCAAGTCCGGTGGTGGATACTGGTCCTACCCCAACGGCCACCTCTGCCTGTGGACCTGGGCGGCCAATCCGCAGGACCGTCCGCTCTGGGACAAGATGGATCTGCTCAAAGAGAAGTTCGGGGATGCCAAGGGCGAGTTCATGGTCAAGGGGTCACGCAACCTCTGCCTGTACCCCAACGTCTACCTGATGGATCAGTTCTCCACCCAGATCCGCCACTTCCGGCCCATCGCCCCGGACAAGACCGAGGTGACGATCTACTGCATCGCTCCCAAGGGTGAGAGCGATCAGGCACGCGCACACCGGATCCGCCAGTACGAGGACTTCTTCAACGCATCCGGCATGGCCACCCCGGACGATCTCGAGGAGTTCCGTTCCTGCCAGCTCACCTTCCGCGCCGAGGCCGCACCGTGGAACGACATGAGTCGCGGCGCCCAGCACTGGCGAAACGGGCCCGACGAGGTCGCCGAATCCCTGGACATGCCCGGGGTGATCTCATCCGGGCGCAAGAACGAGGACGAGGGGCTCTACCCCGTCCAGCACGGCTATTGGCTGACCGCGATGGAGGCGGCACTGCAGGCCGAGGAAGCGGCCGAGGCCCACGCGAACGGCAAGGCAGGAAACTGAGATGACCACCACTGACATGACCCCCACCGGAACTCAGACACCGGTCTCGGCAACAAAACTCATCACCCAGAACGCCATCGAGCAGTTCCTCTACCGCGAAGCCCGCTACCTCGACGACCGCGAGTTCGAGAAGTGGCTCGACTGCTACGCCGACGACGTCGTCTACTGGATGCCGTCGTGGGATGACCGCGACAAACTGGTCGAGAACCCGCAACGCGAGATCTCGCTGATCTACTACCCCAACAAGGGTGGCCTCGAGGACCGGGTGTTCCGCATTCGGACCGAACGATCCTCGGCGACCTCACTTCCCGAGCCGCGGACGAGCCACAACATCAGTAACGTCGAGGTCATCGAGCGTCGAGGAGACCTCGTCGACGTCCGATTCAATTGGCACACCATGTATTTCCGATACAACACGGTGGACCCGTACTACGGCACCTCGTTCTACACCATCGACTTCTCCGGTGATCAACCACTGATCCGCCGCAAGACCGTCGTCCTGAAGAACGACTACATCCACCACGTGGTGGACATCTACCATTTCTGAGGGATGACCATGACAGTCACGACCGACCGGTCGGCAGGTCCCCCGTCCGCCGAGGAAGCCACCGCCCATCAGGTGGCGCTCACCTTCGAGGACGGCGTCACGCGATTCATCACCTGCCGCGACGACCAGACCGTAGCCGACGCCTCCTACCGACAGCGCATCAACATTCCGCTCGACTGCCGCGACGGTGCATGCGGAACCTGCAAGGCGTTCTGCGAATCCGGCGACTACGACGGCGGAACCTACATCGAGGACGCGTTGACCGACGCCGAATCCGCCGAAGGTTATGCGTTGCCGTGCTGTATGAAACCGAAGTCCGATCTCGTCCTGCAGATCGCCGCGACCTCGGACATCGCCAAGACACAGGCGGCCACGTTCACCGGGAAACTCGTTGATCTCGAGCGTCTCTCGGAGTCGACGGTGCGGATCTCGGTGGACATCGAGAACCGCGGCGCCCTGGCGTTCCTGCCCGGCCAGTACGTCAACTTCGCCGTACCCGGAACCGACGACGGTGCCGGCAAGCCGATCACCCGCTCGTACTCGTTCGCCAACGGACCGCACGAGTCGCGACTGCAGTTCCTGGTGAAGCTCACTCCCGGCGGCGTCATGTCGACATATCTCACGGAGCGCGCCACGGTCGGCGAGGCGGTCAGCTTCACGGGCCCGCACGGATCGTTCTTCCTGCGTGAATCCTCGCGTCCCGTTTTGCTTCTCGCGGGCGGAACCGGGCTGGCACCGATCCTGTCGATGCTGCGCAAGTTGCACGACGATGACAGTCCTCGCAAGGCGCACCTGATCTACGGGGTGTCCACCGACACCGACCTGGTGGCACTCGACGACATCGAGTACTTCGCTCGCGAACTCCCCGGCCTCACCTGGGATCACTGTGTCTCCGACCCGAACTCGTCGGCGACCAACAAGGGCTACGTGATGAGCCTGATCCGCGATCAGCACCTCTATGACGGTGACGTCGCCGTGTACCTGTGCGGTCCGCCGCCCATGGTCGAATCCGTCCGCAGCCACATCAGCGAGGCCGGCATCGAACCGACCGGCTTCTACTACGAGAAGTTCGCCCTCGCCGGGGCCGCGGCGGCCAAGACGACTACCTCCTCACCGGCGGCCGAGGCCACCGACGCACCGATGTCGACCGCGGCCGGCAACCCCGAACCCGCTGTCGCCGAATCTGTTGTCCCCGAATCTGTTGTCCCCGAATCTGTTGTCCCCGGATCTGTTGTCACCGAGTCGGCCACCACCGTCGACGTCGACACCGACGAGCTCATCACCGCCCCGGACGCCCGCGCGATCGCCGGCCAGGTGACCTTGCCGTCGGCCGAGATCGACCCGTTGGGCCTGTCCGTCGGCACCGGCCCCGACAGCGATTCGCTGCTCCGCATCGCTGGTCAGCAGGTCTGGTCGGACATCACCGGCGACGGGGATCCACTCGACTCCGATACCGGTGCGCTGCTGCCACATCCGGCCCGCGCGATCGCCGGCCAGGAGGTCTTCACCGCTGCCGAGGTGCAACCGCTCGTCGCCCCGGCTCCTCTGCCGACGGAAACTGTTGTGCCGCAATCCGTGCAGGCGCCCACTCCGGCCGTCGCGGCCGGCGCGCCGACCGTCGGCTCGCAGGGCTACGAGATCGGTGAGGAACATCCGGGTGTGCACGAGTCCGACGCGCTGTTCGAGGCACGGGCCGCGCTGGAACTCGGTGCGCTCGAACTGACCTTCGGCCGGCTCAGCACCGGTCAGCTCACCGGTTACCGACTGCTCGCCGAAGCGACCCTGCCCTACGTCGAGGATGACCACTTCGTGGACGCCGCCGAGTACACCGAGACCAACGCCAACTTCCACGACTATCTGTTCACGCTCACCGGCAACAGCCATCTACTCGAGGCGTATTCGGCGCTCGGCGTCAAGGGCCGCATGGGGGAGGTCCTGCGCAACGCCACCTGGTGTCACCCGCTGTGTGCACGCGATCACGTCGACATCGTCGACGCCTTCGAGTCGGGTGACCGGGACAAGGCGCGTGCTCTGATCAGTGCCCATGCCGACCGCTCCAAGCAGACCATGCGTCGGGCGATGGCCGACGAGATGGCCTCACGCAGACCACGTTTCGTCACTCCCGGTCGGTTCTCCGGCAAGGTCGTGGTGGTGACGGGGGCCGCTCAGGGCATCGGCGCCCAGACCGCACGCCGCATCGCGGCCGAGGGCGGCACCATGGTGCTCGCCGACCGGTCCGACCTCGTCAACGAGCTCACCGACGAATTGCGGGCGGATTCATCGGCTCTCGCGGTCGTCTCCGACCTCGAACGCTACGACGGCGCGACGGCGATCGTCGAGAAGGCGCTCGCCACCTTCGGCCGGGTGGACGTGCTGATCAACAACGTGGGCGGTGCGATCAACTTCAAGCCGTTCACCGAGTTCACCGACGACGAGATCCGCGCCGAGATCGACCGGTCGCTGATGACCACCCTGCACATGTGCCGGGCGGTCCTACCCGGCATGGTGCAGCGCGGTAGCGGCGTCATCGTCAACGTGTCCTCGGCGGCCACCCGCGGTATCCATCGGATTCCGTACTCGGCCGCTAAGGGTGGGATCAACGCGATCACCGCGTCACTGGCGGTGGAGTACGCCGAGCACGGCATCCGGGTGGCGGCAACCGCCCCCGGCGGCACCGAGGCACCACCGCGGCGGATCTCTCGTGGCACACCCGAGCCGCGCAACGAGACCGAGTCGCAATGGTTCCAGGCGCACATCGACCAGACGCTCGACTCGTCGCTGCTCAAACGGTACGGGACGCTGGACGAGCAGGCCGCCGCGATCTGCTTCCTCGCCTCCGACGAGGCGTCCTACATCACCGGGACGGTGCTCCCGGTGGCCGGCGGTGACCTCGGGTGACCTCCGACCGCCCCATCTGAACCGGCCCGCGCAATACGATGAAACGCGTGGTGAACAGGGCGCGGTGCATCGGGCGGCAACCTGAACTCGACGTACTGGCCGAGGAGGTCCGCCACGCCGAGCGCGGCGGAGTTCGCCGCGTCGCGGTCATCGGTCAGCCGGGCGTCGGCAAGAGCGCACTCCTGCGCGCCGCCGGCGACTACCTCTCCGCAGATCACCCCACTGCGGACCGGAGCGCCGAGGTGCTGTTCGCGACGGTCCCGGCGGATCGGTCCGCGGCGCCCGGCGCGATGCTGGCCCAACTCCTGCAAACCGAGCCGGGCCCCATTGCGGAGATGACCGACGCGCTGCTGTCGCGGTTGTCGGGGGCGGGTCCGGTCGTGGTCCTCGTCGACGATGCGCATCACGCGGATGACGAATCACGCTCTGCGCTCGCCGGTCTGCTCGCCCGTCATCGCTCATCACCCGTCGTGGTCGTGGAGGCGGTGAGCGCCGAGACGTCGTCACCGCTCGCAGACACCGAGTTGCGCCTGGGTGGTCTCGATCCCGAGTCGGTGGGTGAGCTGGCCCGCGATCGCGGCATCATCCTGCATCCGTCGATGCGTGATCATCTGTGGCGGCACACCGCCGGCGTACCGCGCGACGTCCTGGGCCTTCTCGACGAGGCACCCCGGACGTTGTGGTCACAACCCGGGGGCGATCTTCCGGCACCGGCACGCACCCGGGACGAGACGGCCCGGCACCTTGCTTCCTGCCCCGCCGACGGGCGCGCACTCATCGAAGCGATCGCTGTCCTGGGCGACGAGGAAACGCTCTCTCTCGCAGCAACTCTCGCCGAGGTTACCGATGCGTTCACGGCCGCCGATCAAGGTCTGGCGACGGGGCTGCTGATCCGCTCGGCGGATCTCGCGCCGGGGCAGGTGAGCATCCGCCTGCGCAGCCCCATCATCCGTGCCGCAGTCATCGAATCGATGGGGCTGCAACGGGTCTCGGCAGCACATCGGCGGGCTGCCGAGTTGGTGACCGACCCGGTGACTCGACTGCAGCATCGGGTGGCGGCCACCGTCGGCACCGATGCGGCGCTGGCTGACGAACTCGACGCACTGGCCCGCACGCGTGCCGCCGACGGCGCCTGGCGGGAGGCGGCCAGCCTGTTACGACAGGCCGGGCGTCTCACCGACGAGGGACTGGTGCGCGACGAGCGTCAGACCCGTTCGGTGGATGCCCTGCTGTCCGCGGGCGACTGCACCGCCGCGGCGGCACTCATCCCGGCGATCGAAACACTCCGCGAAACCGCCTTGCGCAATGCGACTCTCGCCTATCTGGCCATCCTGCGGGGACGATCCGCCGAAGCCGAGGTACGGCTGGATCGCGCCTGGTCGATCGTGAACACCGAACGCGACCCGGACGTGGCATCACTCATCGCCGCACGCCGGGTGCTTCACGCGCTGATCCGCGGACAGGGAGCCGATTTGATCGAATGGGCCGACCGAGCCGTCGAATTGACCGGCCCCACATCACCTACCGGGGTGGAGGCCACCGTCATCCGCGGTCTCGGCGAGGCGTGGTCGGGCCATCCGCAACGCGGTATCGACACCTACCACACAGTGTCCGAGGCCATCCGGCACGGCGCACAGGCCCAGCGGGCCACGATGGGCCGCGGCTGGCTCCAGCTGGGTGTCGACGAGTTGGATGCCGCGCGTACCAGTCTGGAAACGGCGGTATCGATGGCCCGGCTCGGCGGGTCCGACCGAATCACGTTGTGGTCGTTGGCGTGGCTCGCGCGCGTCCGGTTTGCGATCGGCGAGTGGGATGCCGCCGTGCATGCCGCGCGGGAGGGACTTGCCCTGGCGGCCACCAGCGGGATCACCATTGCCACCGGTCTTCTCGAATGGACGCTGGCCCAGATTCTGTCGATGCGCGGCGACTGGGATGGCGCACACGAGGCGGTTCGGCACGCCGAGTCGGCCGGCGCTGATTATCCGACCATGGAGATCCCCGCCCGACTCGCCCGCGCGCACGTCGCCGAGGCTGCTGCCGACTACGCAACGGTCATCCATGCCCTGAGTCCGCTGGTGGGCCTGTCACGTTCGGTCCCCGCACTCGTCGAACCGGGATTCTGGCCGTGGGTGGACGTTCTGGCCAACGCCCTCATCGTCGAAGGACGGCTCGACGACGCCGAAACGCTACTCGCCGGCCATGAGCAGCGCGCGGCCGACCGCGCTCATCCCTCCGCGCAGGCCCGCCTCGGTTATGCCCGCGGACGCCTCCTCGGCGCGCGTGGCGACATCAATGGTGCGCGAGGTGTTTTCGAGCGTTCCGTCGGGCTCGTCCAATCCAGCCCCAACCGGTACGACTCCGCCCGGGTCAACTTCGCCTACGGCCAGACATTGCGCCGGGCCGGTAAACGTCGTGATGCCGACCGGGTGATGACGGCGGCCCGCGACATCTTTCTCGCCCTCGGTGCCCAGACCTACGTCGACCGTTGCGACCGCGAACTCAAGGCCGGCGGCCTCAACACCTCCCCCGGCCGACGCGACGACGTCCACCTCACACCCCAGGAAGAGTCTGTCACAGCGCTTGTGGCACAGGGCCTTTCCAACAAAGAGGTTGCAGCCGAACTGTTCATCTCCACCAAGACGGTCCAGTACCACCTCACCCGCATCTACGCGAAGCTCGGATTACGCTCCCGCGCCGAGCTCGTCGCGGCCCGGCGGTGACCGCGCACCATCTGCCGGCCGAGCAACCCCAGCTGCCGGTTGAGCCGGCCCCCAACTGCTGGTTGAGCCGGGACCCCCAACTGCTGGTTGAGCCGGGACCCCCGTCGGCCAGTTAAGCCGGCCCCCCAACTGCTGGTTGAGCCGGGACCCCGTCGGCCAGTTAAGCCGGGACCCCCAACTGCTGGTTGAGCCGGGACCGTCGAGCGAAGCGAGACGGACCCGCGTCGAAACCACCCCCGACCAGGGACTGTCCGCGACCCGAATATTCAGGCGTGTGGACAATATCCGGGAGATCATCACCCGATCAGGGATAGTCACCACATGGCCGCCCACATGTACATCCTCGAATGCTCCGACGGAAGCTTCTACGTCGGGAGTACCCGAAATCTCGACGAGCGGATCGCTCAGCACCTGAGCGGTCGTGGCTCCGCGTACACCAGCCGCCGGATGCCGGTCAAGCTTGTCTACTCAGCCGAGTTCGAGCACATCGGAGAAGCGTATGCCGCCGAGAAGCGCGTCCAGGGATGGTCACGCGCGAAGCGGTTGGCGTTGATCAACAATGACTTCGGCGCGCTTCGGCGTCTTTCGGTGAAAGGTGGCGACAGGTCCCGGTGAGTTGCGTTCCCGACTGCGCTGTCGGTACGGACATGTTTGGCTCGCCGATGGTTTCGACGCGGGGCCGTCACGCTATCGCTCGACGGTCCCGGCTCAACCAGCAGGCGGTGGCGCGGTTTCGACGCGGGGCCGTCACGCTACCGCTCGACGGTCCCGGCTCAACCAGCAGGCGGTGGCGCGGTTTCGACGCGGGGCCGTCACGCTACCGCTCGACGGTCCCGGCTCAACCAGCAGGCGGTGGCGCGGTTTCGACGCGGGGCCGTCACGCTACCGCTCGACGGTCCCGGCTCAACCAGCAGTAGGGGATGCCGGCTCAACCAGAGGAACGCCGGTCCCGGCTCAGCCAGCAGAGGCGACGGTTTCGACGATCGGTGCATCCGTCTTGGCGCGCACGTCGTCGAGACTGACCTCCGGAGCAAGTTCGACCAGGTCGAAACCTGTTCCGTTGGTGTCGAAGACGCCGAGATCGGTGATGACACGGGACACGACGGCACGTCCGGTCAGCGGCAGGGAGCACTCGGCCACCAACTTGGCATCGCCCTTCTTGGTGACGTGTTCCATCAGCACGATCACCTTGCCCGCACCGTTCACCAGATCCATGGCGCCGCCGATGCCCTTCACCATGGCACCGGGAACCATCCAGTTGGCGAGGTCGCCGTTGGCGGCCACCTGCATACCTCCCAGGACGGCAACGTCCACATGGCCACCACGGATCATGGAAAAGCTGGTGGCCGAGTCGAAATACGACGCACCGGGAAGTACGGTCACCGTCTGCTTACCCGCGTTGATCAGGTCGGGATCGACTTCTTCGTCGTACGGGTACGGCCCGACACCGAGGATGCCGTTCTCGGCATGCAGGGTGATTCCCGAGTCGTCGGGCATGTAATCCGGGATCAGGGTCGGCAGGCCGATACCGAGGTTGACGTACTCCCCTGGTTGCAGTTCGCGGGCGGCGCGGGCGGCCATTTCCTTACGGGTCCAGCTCATGACGGTCTCCTCATCAAGTCCGTGGTCACCGTGTCCGCACGGTGCGTTGTTCGATTTCCTTGCGCGCGGCCTGTTCCGGTGTCAGTTCGACGATGCTCTGCACGAAGATCCCGGGCAGGTGCACGTCGTCGGGGGCGATCTCACCCACCTCGACGACCCGCTCGGCCTCCACGATGGTGTACCTGCCCGACATCGCGGCCGGCGGATTGAAGTTGCGTGCGGCGGCGTGGAATCGGCAGTTACCGGCACGGTCGACCACGGCGGCGCGGATGAGCGCGAAGTCGGTGATGATGGACTCCTCGAGCACCATCTGCTGCCCGTGGATCTCGCGAACCTCCTTGGGCGGTGAGCTTTCCGCGACGGTACCGTCGGCGTTGTACCGCCAGGGCAGTCCGCCCTCGGCGACCAGAGTGCCGACGCCGGTGGGAGTGAAGAAGGCCCCCACACCGCTGCCGCCGGCGCGCATCCGCTCGGCCAAGGTGCCCTGCGGGGTCAGTTCCACGGTGACCTCGCCGGCGAGGAACTGCCGGCCGAACTCCTTGTTCTCGCCGATGTAGGAGGCGATCACCTTGCGAATCTTGCGAGCCTCCAACAGGAGTCCGAGACCGGCGCCGTCGACGCCGCAGTTGTTGGAGACGATCGTCAGGTCCCCGGCACCCTGATCGAGCAGAGCCTCGATCAGGAACCAGGCAATGCCGGCGAGACCGAACCCGCCGACGGCGATGCTCGCGCCGTCCGGGATGTCGGCGACCGCTTCGGCCGGGCCGGCGGCCAGTTTGTCGAGGGTCATGACTGCTCCAGGTGTTCGATGATGGCGGGTGTGATGATCTGCGGCTGTTGCGCATTGGCGAGATGGGCGGAGTGGGGCACCACGAGGAGCCGTCCGTGCGCGACGTTGTCGGTGATCTCGGCGAGCTTGGGCGGCGGGGTGGCCGGGTCGTCGGCGCCGGCGATGGCCAGCGTCGGCGCGGTGATCTTCGGCAGATCGGCGCGCTGGTCCATCGTCGCGATCGCCTCACAACACGATGCGTACCCCTCGGCCGGGGTGGCGGCCACCATCGACTCGTAGTACTCGCGTGAATCCTGGTGATCGGCAAGATAATCGGGAGTGAACCACCGTGCCACCACGGCCTCGGCGACAGCCGCGGTCCCCGCGGACCGAACTGTCGCGGCGCGGTCGGTCCACGCCGACGACGGGGTGAGTTGAGCTCCGGTACACAGCAGCGCAACCCGGTTGACGCGATCGGGATTGCGCGCCGCCACCCGCATCGCGGTCATCCCGCCCAGCGAGAGTCCGACGAGGTGCGCCGAGGAGATGGCCAGCCGGTCGAGGAGTGCCACGACGTCGTCGGCCAGATCATCGATGCTGTACGGACCATCGGGAACCGGCGATTCGCCATGTCCTCGGGTGTCGTACCGGATCACCCGGAAGCGCTCTTCCAGGGCGGTGAGCTGTGCATCCCACATGCGGTGAGTCGAGCCGAGCGAATTGGACAGCACCACCGCGGGCGCGTCGTCGCGGCCGGTGACGACGGCGTGGACGTCGAGGGCGCTCATCGGGTGGCCTCGAAGACGGCCGCGAGTCCCTGTCCGCCGCCGATGCACATGGTTTCCAGCACATAGCGCGCATCACGACGACGGGCCTCGTGCGCCGCGGTGGCGAGGATCCGACCACCGGTCGCACCGATCGGATGCCCGAGCGAGATGCCCGAGCCGTTGGGGTTGAGCCGCTCGTCGTCGGCGTCGATCTTCCACTCGGCCAGCACTCCGAGGACCTGGGCTGCGAAAGCCTCGTTGAGTTCGATCAGGTCGAGGTCTGCCAGAGTGAGGTCGGCGCGGTCGAGCGCGGCGGCGGTCGACGACACCGGCCCAAGGCCCATCGTCTCCGGCTCGCACGCCGTGACCGCCCAGGAACGCAGGGTGAGCATCGCGTCGAGTCCGCGCCGGTCGGCTTCCTCGCGGGTGGTGACCACGCACATCGCCGCCCCGTCGTTCTGGCCGGAGGCGTTTCCCGCGGTGACAGTGGATTCGGGATCGACCTTCAGTCGGATCGGCCGCAGCTTGGCGAGACTCTCGGCGCTCACATCGGCGCGGGGATGTTCATCCCGGTCGACGACGACGTCGGGCTTGCCGCGCTTGCCCGGCACGGTGACGGCAACCATCTCGTCTGCGAAGCGGCCACTCTCCTGGGCGGCGATCGCCCGCTGGTGCGAGCGCACCGACAGTGCATCCTGCTCCTCGCGACCGATCCGGTAGCGGGCGCGCACGTTCTCGGCGGTCTCGATCATGCCGCCGGCTATCGGATGCGACGACCCGCCCGCCGTCGCTCGTCCACGGTCGAGGCGGTCCATCAGTTCGATCCCGCCGTGTCGCACCCCGGTGCGCAGACCGAGCGCATAGTGCTCGACGTTCGACATCGATTCGGCGCCACCGGCCACGACCACCCTGGCACCTCCGGTGGCGACGGCCGCGGCACCGTTGATGATCGCCTGCAGTCCCGACCCGCACCGACGATCGACCTGCATGCCGGGTACCCCGATGCCCAGACCGGCGTCGAGTGCGGCGATCCGGCCGATCGCCGGTGATTCCCCGTTCGAGTAGCCCTGGCCGAGGATCACGTCGTCGATGTCGCCTTCACCGAGACCGGTGCGGGCGGCCAGTTCGCGCAGCAGTCCGGTGGCCAGGTCGGTGACGCTGAGCGGCGCCAGGGCGCCACCCATACGTCCGACCGGGGTGCGCAGAGGCGAACAGATCACGATGTCGGTGGAGGAAGCCATGTGTTCCACCGTAGGCACCTGCGTCGATAGGCGGAAGTATCGATATCGGAGCGATTGATATGTGACAAGTATCAGTAGGATACGCTGGCCGTCATGGAACTCCGGCACCTTCGGTACTTCCGCGCGGTGGGCGAGGAACTGCACTTCGGCCGGGCCGCACAGCGCCTGCACATCGCACAGCCGCCGCTGTCCCAACAGATCCGACAGCTCGAAGACGAGCTCGGTGTCACGCTGTTCACGCGATCGACGCGACGAGTGGAGCTCACCCCCGCCGGCGAGGACTATCTACGGCGGGCGGTGGCGATCCTCGACTCCGTCGACGCCGCCGGACGTCAGGCGCAGCGCATCGCCGAGGGCCGGCACGGACACCTGTCGATCGGCTGCGTCGGCTCCGCCACCTATTCGCTGCTACCGGCGCTTGTTCGCGCGATCGGTGACGAGCTGCCTGACATCGAGGTGAGTGTGCGCGGCGAGATGCTCGCCCCCGACCAGATCTCGGCGCTGAAGTCGCGCGACATCGACATCGCGCTCCTGCGTCCACCACCGGACACCGAGGAACTCCACGTCGAGACGATCCGCAGAGACCGGTTGATCGTCGCGCTGCCCACCGGTCATCGCCTCGCGTCAAGATCCGCGATCGATCTGGCGCAGCTCCGCGACGAGAACTTCATCGCACACGCCGGCGGGGGCAAGTCGGTGATGAGCGGGGTGCTCGCAACCACGTGCGCCCGAGCCGGATTCGTTCCCCATGTCCGTCACGAGGTGGAGGAGACCTCCACGCTCATCACGCTCGTGGCGGCCGGCCTCGGCGTCGCCGTCGTGCCCGAACCCACCGCCGCACTCGGTATCGCCGACGTCGTCTACCGTCCGCTGTCCGGTCAGCACGAGCGGATCGATCTCGCCGTCGCATTGATCGAGTCGAGGCGCACCGCTCTCACCGACAACGTTTTGGCGATACTCCACGCGATCTCGCGAACGTGATGACGCGAGATGTGTCACCGTTGGACGGTGAGCTCCACCGAGTTCGACGCCGACAAACTCTTCCCGGGCAAGTTCTTCATCAGCACTGTGCTCGACGTGCTCGAGTCCAAGAAGAAGATGACCGGCCATATGCGCCGCCGGTATATCCAGCGAGCGGCGATGGCGGGCATCATCATCGCGATCTTCTACGTCATCGACTACACGATGATCGGCGCGTTCGACAGCATCGGTGACGACCAGCAGTTCCACGTCATCGGCAAACTGCTGGGCTCGCTGACCTTCGGCTGGGCTCTGGTATTCATCTACTACTCGAAGTCCGAGCTGCTCACCTCGAACATGATGATCGTGGCGATCGGCACCTACTACCGGCGAATCACACCACTACTGATTCTGCGGATTCTCGTGTTCTGCTACGTCGGCAACATCATCGGAGGCCTGCTCATCGCCCTCCTGCTGCGCGGTTCGACGCTCGTGGAGGGCGGGACGCTCGACGCGATGAACCATGCGGTCGAGGTCAAGACGGCTATCTGGGCGAGGGGTGGACGGGCTGGCTCGATCTGTTGGTGCGAGCCATCTTGTGCAACTTCATGATCAATCTCGCCATGCTGGTGGTCTACAACGGTTATCTCCACGAGGATCTCGCCAAGTGTCTGGCGATGATTGTCGCCGTTTTCATCTTCGCGTTCCTCGATTTCGAGCACTCGGTGGCCAATACGGTCCTGTTCATGATCGTCTGGCTTCAGGACGGCATACCGGTGGGCGCGGCCCTGGGAAATCTCGGCATCGTGTTGCTGGGCAACCTGATCGGCGGCGGTGTGCTCATCGGTTTCTACTACGCGTGGGTCAATGACGAACGCGATACCCATTTCCCGAACCTCCGGCGGACGCACAAGCGGTGAGTTGCCGGCGGGGATGTCCTGACCGATCAACTCCCCTGTCGCGCAGCCAGGTACGCCGTCGCCGCGCGGGCCGCATCGGCCGCGGCATCATGCAGGTCGGCCCCACCGGCCAGCGCGGCGGCCAGAATCCCGGCGAAATGGTCTCCGGCGCCGGTGGTGTCGGCCACCGGCGTACGGTCCACGGTGACACGGGAGACCTGGGCGCCGTCGGCGGCCACCACACCGTCGGCGCCCAGGGTGATCACCACGGACTTCGCCGTCGCGCAGAGTTCCCGGGCGACCGCTTCCGCATCGGCGTCCACATCGCCCGACGAAGCATCAGCGTAGTAGGCTGCTTCGATCTCGTTGACCACCAATGGATTCGACGCTGCGATCACCTCCGAGCGCAGTGGCGCAACCGGACTCGGGTTCAGCACCAACCGCCGATCACGCCGGCCACACCACTCCGCAACGGCAGCCGTCACACGCTCCGGTGACTCCAGTTGCGTCATCACCACGGCCGGATCGACATCATCCAGCGCACCGATCACCATCTGCGGCGTGAGCAACGAATTGGCCCCGGAGACAACGACGATCCGATTGTCACCGGAATCATCGACCTCGATGATCGCTCGCCCGCTCACCTCACCGGTCACCGCGACATGCCGGACGTCGACGCCACCTGCACGCTGCGCATCGAGCATGCGACGACCGGTGTCATCGTCGCCGACCACACCGATCAGACTCGCCGGTGCCCGACCCGCCGCGGCCAGAGCCTGATTGGCACCTTTGCCACCGGGCCGTTCGGTCAGCGATTGCCCGATCACCGTCTCGCCGATGTCGGGCCGACGCTGCACCCGTACCACCAGATCCATGTTCAGCGTGCCGACCACCGCTACCCGATGGGTCACAAAAGCTCCTCTCCCGGTTGTAATTCCACGGCCATCAGCCCGTGACTCCGGGCCTGCCGAACGAACTCGGCACCCGGGTCGTCGAACATGGTGGGACGTACCCGGCCGAAACCGATGGGCCACAGCGTCCCGAAATGGATCGGCACCGAGCACCGCGCACCCACCACCCCGGCGGCGACCGCGGCCCGTTCGGGGTCCATGTGACCGTGGCCGAGCGTCGGGCCCCAGCCGCCGACCGGCAGGAGCGCGAGGTCCACATCGTGGACCCAGTCGTGCAGATCGTCGTAGACGTCGGTGTCCCCGGCGAAATAGGTGACCGCATCACCGGCGATCAGATACCCGAGCGCGGGGACGCTGCGTTCGCCGTGCCGCCATCGCCGGCCGTCGTGGTCGGCGGGTACCGCGTGAATCGTCAGCGAGCCGATCCTCACCTCGTCACCCGGGCTCACCTCGATCAGCTCGTTGCCGAGCCGCCGCAGCGCCCGCACCGCGTCCGGCGCACCGCGCGGCACCACGATCGGTGACTGTTCATCCAGCATCCGCAGTGAGGGCAGGTGGGTGTGGTCGGCATGCAGGTGCGACAGCAGCACCACGTCGGGATCGTGGACGCCCACACCGGCGGGCACCCCACCCCGACGACGCCGCAGATGTGCCACGCGGGACGTCAGCACCGGGTCGGTCAGCACCGTCGTCCCGCGATCCTCGATCAACACCGTCGCGTGCCCCAGCCAGCGTAATCGGGGCAATCGCGAATCCACACCAGTAGTCTCCCAGACGAACGAGAGGAATCCATGCGAACCACCGCGGCCGTCATCCGGGGCCTGATCGAGTTCCTGATCCTGTGGATCAGCTCCGCCGTGGCGATTCTCGCACTTGATGCCGTGCTCGACGGCATCACCCTTGAACCGATCGATATCGGCCTGCGGGGACCCTCCGTGCTGCCCGCAGCCCTTGCTCTCGCACTGGTTTTCGGCGTCCTCAACGCGGCGCTCTGGCCGCTGGCGATGCGCCTGATGTCGTGGGTCGGTCCGGTCTTCCTGTTTGTGCTGGCCTTTGTCACGGGCGGTCTGATCCTGGTTCTCGCGCTGTATCTCGTGCCGGTCGCCGAGATCGACCATCCCGTCACGGCGTTCCTGATGGCGGCACCGCTGTCGCTGTTCAGCTCCATCATCGGCGGCGCGGTGGCGTCCCGCTCCGACACCGCCTATCGGCTGATGCAGGTTCGGCGACAACGCTTTCGACTCCGCCGGGCAGCGCGACCGATCGGTGAGACCCCGGGTCTGCTGTGTATCCAGATCGACGGACTCGGGCACGGCGTGTTACGCCGCGCCATCGCCGACGGGGTGACCCCCACCTTGGCCAAGCTCGTTCGTGAAACCCACACGCTCATCGGCTGGTCCACGGACTGGAGCAGCCAGACGGGTGCAACCCAGCTCGGAATCCTCCACGGCAACAATCACAACGTGCCCGCGTTCCGCTGGTACGACAAGTCCGACGGCCACACCGCTGTGTTCAGCAATCCGCGTGACAACGAGATACGGGAGGAAGAGCGCGCCGACATCGTCGGTCTACTCGCGAAAGACGTTGCGAGCCGCGGGAATCTGTTCACCGGCGGGGCTGCCGACAACGTCCTGGTGGTCAGCCGTATGCGCGGTGCACGACTCGGCGGCGGGTCCGGATACACGTCGTACTTCCTCGACCCGTCCAGTGCGCTCCGCACCGTGCTGGGCATGATCGCCGAGATCGTCCGCGAACTGCGACAGGCCTGGCATCAGCGGCACCGCGACATCCTGCCCCGGGTCCCCCGCGGCGGTGTGTACCCGTTCGTGCGGGCGTTCACCACGGTTCTGGCCACTGACATGACGGTGTCGGCCGTGGTACGCGACATGATCGAGGGCCGGCGCATCATCTACATCGACCTCATCGGTTACGACGAGGTGTCCCATCACTCGGGAATCTCACGCCCCGAGACCCTTTCGGTGCTGACGCGCGTCGACGAAACCGTCCGACTGCTGCTGGCCGTTGCGGCACAGGCCGATCGGCGCTACCGGGTGGTGGTTCTCTCCGATCACGGCCAGAGTCAAGGGGCAACGTTACGTCAGCGCTACGGCGAGACCCTCGGCCAGCTCGTGGCCCGGCTGTGCGGCACGACCGTCGAACCCGCCCGTGCAGCAGCCGAATCCGAGGGATTGCTGTACGCGGCGGCCAGCGTCAACGCGCCGGTCGCACCGGAGCCCGCACAGATCCAGCAGGCGCAGACCCCGGTGGTCCTGGGGTCTGGCAACCTGGGTTTGATCAGCTTCCCGTCAATCCCCGGGCGTGCCGACGTCGACGCCATCGAGCGACGACATCCCGGCCTGATCGACGCCCTGCGCACTCATCCCGGAATCGGTTCCCTGCTGATCGCCCGCTCCGACGGCGGATCGGTCGTCCTGGGCGCCGATGGCAGCGTCGACGTCGCGACGGGCACGGTCACCGGCATCGACCCATTGGCGGTCTTCGACGGCAACGCTCTCGAAAAGATCCGCCGGACAGACGGTTTCGACAATGTCGCCGACATCATGGTGGGCGGTGCCTACTGGCCGGAGACCGACGAGGTGGCCGCCTTCGAAGAGCAGGTCGGCTCCCACGGCGGCATGGGCGGACCCCAGAGCACGCCCTTTCTGCTCTATCCCGCCGAACTACCGGCTCCCGCGGAACCGGTGCATGGTGCGCAAACGGTTCATCGCATCCTGGCCGGCTGGCGGGATCACCGATGAGTCAACGCATCAGCGATGCGTGAACTGCGGGTCGCGCTTCTCGACGAAGGCCGCCATCCCCTCGGTCTGATCGTCGGTGGCAAAGGTGGCGTAGAACAACGCACGCTCGGCCCGAACTCCTTCGGTCAGTGAGGATTCGAAGGCACGGTTGACTGCGTCCTTGGCCAGCGAGGCCGCGATGAGCGACTTGGATGCGATCGTGCGCGCCACCTCGAGAGCGGTCTCCAGACAGGCCTCGGGTGATACGACGCGGGAGACCAGGCCGAGGCGCTCGGCCTCGTCGACCTTCATCTGCCGTCCGGTGAGAATCATGTCCATCGCCTTGGCCTTGCCCACTGCCCGGGTGAGTCGCTGTGAGCCACCGATCCCGGGAATCACACCGAGGTTGATCTCGGGCTGACCGAAGACTGCGTTCTCGCCGGCGATGATGATGTCGCACAGCATCGCCAACTCGCACCCACCGCCGAGTGCGTAGCCGGTCACGGCAGCGATGATCGGGGTCCTGGTGCGCGACAGTTCATCCCAGGCACCGAAGAAGGACTCGTTGACGACGTCGGCGTAGCTCTTCGACGACATCTCCTTGATGTCGGCGCCGGCGGCGAAGGCACGCTCGGACCCGGTGAGCACGATGGCCCCGATCCCGGCGTCGGCGTCGAACTCGCGAACCGCGCCTACGACCTCGTTCATCAGCTCGGTGTTGAGCGCGTTGAGGGCCTTGGGCCGATTCAGGGTGATGACCCCGACCCGGTCCTGACGTTCGACGATGATGGTGTTGTATTCGGGCACAGTCGATCTCCTAATTGTCGGCGTCGAAGGTGAGGTCGCGCGGTAGCGGCGCGAAGAAGGCGTCGAGTTGTTCCGGGGACGCATCCGGCGCCCAGGCCGGATTGCGGTCCTTGTCGATGACCTGGGCCCGGATCCCCTCGGCCATGTCCGGATGCTCCAGGCACCGCACCGACACGCGGTATTCACGCACCAGGGTGTCCTCGAGCGAGGCATCGTCGGCGGCGGCCCGTACCGATCGCAAGGTGACCGCCAGTGCCGTCGGGCTTTTCGCGGCGATGGTGTCGGCCACCTTCGCCGCGTCGGGCGTACCGACCGCGCGGCAGCGTGCCACGATCTCGGTGACCGTGTCGGCCGCGAACGCGTGCGCGATCCAGTCACGCCGCTCGGCGATGGGGGCAGCCGGTGGCTCGATGGCGAAGCGTGCCACCGCGTCGTGGACCCCGGAGTCGCCCACTGCGGCTCGGAAGTCGGCGAGTCTCTCCGCCGGAACGTAGTGGTCGGCGAGGCCGAGCGCGATGGCGTCGGCACCGTTGAGCGGGTTCGCGGTGAGTGCGGCGTAGAGTCCCAGGTTGTCCGGAACCCGCGACAGCAGGTGCGTTCCGCCGACGTCGGGGACGAACCCGATACCGACCTCGGGCATGGCCAGACGCGTGCGGTCGGTGACGATCCGGGTGTTGCCGTGCGCCGAGATGCCCACTCCGCCACCCATGACGATCCCGTCCATGAGCGCCACGTAGGGCTTGGGGTAGGCGGCGATCCCGGCGTTGAGACGGTATTCGTCCCACCAGAACTTTGCCGACGGCGACTCGTCGGCCTGCGCGTCCCCCTCGCCGGGTGCACCGCTGCATGCCGAGGCGTCGCGATGGATGGCGACGATGTCGCCGCCCGCGCAAAATCCGCGCTCTCCGGCACCGGAGACGACAACCGACTTCACCGTGTCGTCGTCGGCCCATTCCTCGAGCAGACGTGCCATCTCGAGCACCATCTCGTGGTCGAGCGCATTGATCGATGCGGGCCGGTTGAGCACCAGGTATGCGGCCGACCCGGCCTTGTCGGCGAGCACGGACGGTTCGGTCACGGACGTCTCCTCGGTGAAACAGGTGAAGTGGGTCGCACCGAATGCTTGCATATCCAAGTAAATATGTCCACGTCCGTTACCTCTACCGTGGACTCATGAGCTACTCGAAAGCCCGCATACGCGACGTCGAGGATCTCAACCCCCGGTTTCGGCGCCTCGTGTTCGACGTCGACGACCTCGGCCGACTCAGCCTGCCGGGGGTCGCCGACGAGGCGGTGGGACTCTATGTTCCGTCGGCCGGCGAACACGACGTCCCCGATATGAGCTGCCGCGACGGGGTGTGGGCCTTCCATGACATCGACGTCGCACCGCAGGTACGCAACTATTCGATTCGCCACCTCGATGCCGCGACGGGCAGCGTCGTGATCGACGTCGTGATCCATTCGACCGGCCCGGTCACCGAATTCGCCCAGCGCGCCCGACCCGGCGATCGGGTGACGATGTCGCACGCGCGGGGCTGGTACCGCCCACCACCCGAGACCGATTGGCAGATACTTGTCGCCGACCTCGCCGCCCTGCCCGCACTCGCACGCATTCTCACCGAGAGTGACGACGACGCGCCATTGATCGTCGTCACCGAACTCGGCGATCCCTCCGACGTCGAGTTGCTTCCCGAGTTCGCGGGTACTCACCTGTCTGACGTCGGCGGCAACGGATACACCCCGAGCCGCCTGGCGGCGAGAATGCGAGATCTCGATCTCCCACCGGGACGCGGCTATTGCTGGTTTGCCGGCGAGGCCGCCGAATCCCGCTCGGTGCGGAAATATGTGCGTAGCGAACTCGGTTGGGGCCGAGACGATTACGACATCATCGGTTATTGGCGACACGACGGCGAGCGGTGGTCCCGGCAGTTCGAGGAACGCGGTAACGGATTGTTCGACGTCTACCGGCGGGCGATAGCAGACGGCAAGACCGAAAAGCAGGCGGCAGAGGAATTCGACGAGGCGCTCGAACGTGCCGGTCTCTGATCACCGGCACTGGTCGAATAGCGACGCCAACCCCTGCTGGTTGAGTAGCGACTCCCACCCTATTTGTTGAGTAGCGAAGCCCACCCCTGCTGGTTGAGTAGCGACGAGCGAGCTTGCGAGCCCGTCGCGTATCGAAACCACAAGCGAGCCAACAGTATCCGCAACCACACTCCACCCCCGACAACGACCGATGCACCCGTCCAAGACGGGTGCATCGGGTCGATGGGTGGTCGCGAGTCACGACGACGCAGAGCGCATACCTCGGTCAGTGAGCCGCTTCGTAGGCGTCGACGATGTCCTTGGGAAGACGCCCACGGGGAGCGACGTCGTAGCCGGCACCGATTGCCCACTCACGGATCTCGGTGGTGGGCGACGACGAGGACTTCGACGAGGAACTCGGGGCCGAATTGGAGCGGGTGGTGGTTGCTCGCTTGCGCCCGCCGACTCGGGTCGAGACGTCGAGCAGCTTGGCGACGGTCACCTTGCCGTTCTCGACCTTGTCCAAATTGGCCGAGGACACATCCAGCTCATAATCCACACCCAGCCACGACCACGAAACCGTGTGCGCATCATCGGAATCGATCTCGTGACCGTCGAGGTCATCAACAAATGTGACTTTCTGGATTTTTGCCATGCGTCCAGGTTAACCGATAAACGCCGAATTACCGCAGACGCCGGGGGGTCGGAGTGCCGCGTGGGCTAATTCCGCACACCGGATATTTGTTGGCTTGATCACTGTCCGCGTGATTGCGCAATTCGTCCCAGACGGACGTCTGCGCCGGCGTCAGTACGCAGCGACCTGGCCATCCTTGGGCGCCCGGTACATGCGCCACAACAGTTTCGGTATCGACCGCAGCGGCAGCCGGTGAGGCCAGTCCCGGGCCCGCAGCAGGGCTTCGGTACCGCCGTCGACCGTGATGACCGCTCCGCACAGGAAATCGGCATTGTCGGAGAGCATCATCATGACCCAGGCGGCGAGCTGTTCCGGGGTTCCGTATTCGCGCACCGGGACCGGGAACGACCGGACGTTCTTGCCCTGCGCACCGTCGAGCTGGGAGCGCAGCAGAGGCGTCATCACCGGCCCGGGCGCGATGACGTTCACCCGGATGCCCGCGCCGGCCCACTCCGGCCGGGTGCCGTGCAGCCGACACCATTGGGCGACGGCGATCTTCGACGCGGCGTAGGCCGCCGGTGCGGCCACCTGGCCCCGTCGACGTATCTGGCGCGCCGCCGCCACGGCATCCCCGCCGAGGAGACGGCGGACTGCGCGACGCGGCACGAGTGGGGTCGAGGTGGTCGAATTCGAGCCGAAGACAACCACTTTCGCATTTCCGGAGGCCGCCAGCGCAGTCCGCCAGGCGGTGAGGAGTTCGGTGACCCCGAGCACGTTCACATCCAGGATCGTCTGTTCCTGCCCGCGCCGTGGGCCGAGCCCAGCGGCCAACACCGCACCGTCGAGCCGGCCGTCACACCGCTCGATGACGCCTACGATGGCCGCATGCCGGCCGTCATGAGTGGACAGATCGGCGGTGATGTCGGCGTCGGTTCCGGGCCGGTCGATCCCGATGACCGTGTGACCCGCCGCGCGCAGGGATTCGGCGACCGCCGCGCCCATTCCCGACGCCGAGCCGGTCACCGCATACGTGCTCATCTCGCGACCCGCGAGGCGTGGTCCTGGCGGTGCAACGCGCGGTCATAGGCGTCGTTGTAGGCCCGTAACTCGTGCAATAGCGCTTCGGGGGTGCCGGGCGACAGGTCGGCGAAGACGCGCTCGAGACGTTGCGCTCGCAGCAGACCGTCGTGGTCGAACGCCTCGCGACCCCGCTCGGTGGGGCGAATACGACGGGAGAGGGACCCCTCGACAGCGAACCGCTCCAGATAACCCTGCTTGATTGCCGCATTCACCTGGCGGTTCACCGTCGACTGCTCGAGATCAAGCTCGACGGTGAGCTCACGCAGCGTGCGGGCACGCCCGTCGGACAACACCCAGAGGATGGTGAACGCGGAATTGTCCAGGACCGAGTCGGGATGCATCGCCGGCTTCCGACGGGTTAGGCGGAGCAGTTCGTCGGCGAGATCGCCGTACAAGGGCACCGGCCAGATCGACTTGTCGTCCACAGATGCCACGTCTGGACCACCTTATTCATGCAGGCAGGGGATTTGTCCGATTCGCTGTATGTAGGGTACATATGTAGTCTGCATACACCGCACACGATGCGGCCAGTGGAGTATGCCCGTGACAAGCAAGAAGCCAGATCCGAGCCAGGCGCCGCACCTTCAGGTCGTCGACGACACCGAGGTCCCACACGCCCAGACGTCCGCCGCCGGTGCGATGGGCACCGTCATCACCCTGTGCTTCGCCGGTTTGATCGCCTCACTGATGCAGACGCTGATCATCCCGGTTCAGCCCGAACTCCCGGCTCTGCTCGGGACATCGATCTCCAGTGCGTCATGGATCATCACCGCGACCCTGCTGGCCGCCGCCGTCGCCATGCCGATCGCCGGACGTCTCGGCGACATGTTCGGCAAACAGCGAATCCTGGTCGGCAGCGGCATTCTGCTCATTGTCGGCTCATTGATCTGCGCCCTCAGCACATCGGTGTGGCCGCTGGTCGCCGGCCGCGCGGTCCAGGGTCTGGCGATGGGCCTGATCCCGGTGGGCATCAGCCTCATGCGCGAGGTCACCCCACCGCGGCTGACGTCGATGGCGGTGGCCGCCATGAGTGCGACCCTGGGTGTGGGCGGCGCCATCGGCCTCCCGCTGGCTGCCTGGATCTCTCAGGAATGGACCTGGCACACCCTGTTCTGGGTCTCCACGGTCCTGGCCGCCATCGTGACGCTGGCCATCGTCGTGGTGGTTCCGCACGTCCCCGATGCCGCCGGCGGCAAACTCGACGTGCCCGGCGCGATCGGCCTGGCCGTCGGTCTGGTCGCCGCTCTCATCGCCGTGTCCAAGGGTAACGACTGGGGCTGGTCGTCGGGCGCCACGATCGGCTTGCTCATCGGCGGGCTGGCGGTGCTCGTGGCATGGGGCTTGTACGAAGTGCGCCAGCAGGATCCGCTGGTCGACCTGCGCACCACCGCCCGGCCGGCGGTGCTGCTGACCAACCTCGCCGCCGTCGCTGTCGGATTCGGCATGATGGCGCAGGCGATCGTCATCCCGGCGCTGTTGGAAACCCCCGCCTTCACCGGGTACGGCCTGGGGCAGTCCATCCTGGCCGCGGGTCTGTGGATGGCTCCCGGTGGCCTGATGATGATGCTGCTGTCCCCGGTGTCGGGGCTGCTGATCAACAAGATCGGCGCCAAGTTCACCCTGGCGATCGGTGCCACCGTCCTGGGCATCGGATACGTGGTGGCGCTGTTCCTGATGAGCTCCCCGTGGCAGCTCATGCTCGCGTCCATCATCGGTTCCGCCGGCGTGGGTATCGGGTATGCCGCCATGCCCACCCTCATCATGGGGGCGGTGCCCATCACCGAGGCCGGTGCCGCGGTCGGACTCAACGGCCTGATGCGCTCCATCGGCACCACGGTCGCCTCGGCCGTCATGGCCCTGGTCCTCGCCACGTCGACGAACACCTACTTCGGCCGCGAGTTCCCCGATCAGTCAACGTTCCACTGGTGCTTCCTGATTGCCGCGGCCGCCGCATTCGTCGGTGTGGCCATCACGCTGTGCATCCCCAACTCACGTCCCGATACCCCGGCCCCGAGCGCTGTGGACAACCGGACCCAGGTCGCCGCCGAGGCATGAGACCGACGGCGTCTATCGGAGCGCTCGCCGCAGGGTGACCCGGTAGGTGTAGTGCTCGGGCAGGAAGTGACTGACCGCCAATTCCACCGCGTCCCCGCGCGAATCGGTGTAGAGGCGGTCGACCCGCAACACCGCCTCACCCTCGGCGCATCCGAGTCCGCTCGCCAGCTCCGCCGTCGCCGTCACCGCCGTGATGGACTGCGCACACTCGTCGATGGGATGGGACAGGTGCGGTTCCAGTAGTCCGATCATCGTGTGTGAACTCGTTGCGCCGCAGACGAGATCGGGGTGATCGAGCAGGTGCGCCGCGATCGGTTCCGGCCACCACACGGTGGTCACCACAAACGGCACGTCGCCGTGCTGGCGCGCAAAGACGATGCGGTACACCACATCGGTGTCCAGACGCAGACGCCCGGCGGCCTCGAGATCGACCCGCCGCGAGGGAGAGCGGAGAACCGTCATCGCGGTGTCGGCGGAGAGGTTCATCAGATCCTCGATCGAACCGAGCTGCCGTAGGTAGCGTCCGCCGCCGTCGGTTGCAAAGGTGCCCCGGCCCGGAACCCGGTACACCACTCCCTCGGACACGAGATCCTGAAAGGCCCGACGGACGGTCTGCCGACTCAGCCCGTACTCTGCGGACAGCTCGGACTCGGTCGGCAACCGGACCCCATCGGGGTAGCGGCCCTGCGCAATTCGCGCACGCAGGTCGTCGGCGAGCGATCGGTATGCGGGTAGCCCGGTCACGACACGCGGCCCATCACGTCAGAGACCACCGCGCGCGACGAGCTGAGCGGCGATCACATTGCGCTGGATCTCGTTGGTGCCCTCGCCGACGATCATCAGCGGCGCGTCCCGGAAGTAACGTTCGATGTCGAACTCCGTCGAATAGCCGTACCCGCCGTGAATGCGCACGGCGTTGAGAGCGATCTCCATTGCCACCTCCGACGCGTACAGCTTCGCCATGCCCGCCTCCATGTCGCAACGTCGGCCACGGTCGTACTGCTCGGCGGCATGCCACGTGAGCTGCCGAGCGGCGGTCAATTTGGTGGCCATGTCGGCCAGGTAGTTGCCGATCGACTGATGCTTCCAGATCGGCTGCCCGAAGGACTCCCGCTGCTGGGCGTAGGCGAGTGAATCCTCCAACGCGGCGGTCGCGACTCCCAGTGCACGGCAGGCGACTTGGATGCGCCCGGTCTCCAACCCCTTCATCATCTGGGAGAACCCTTTACCGGCAACCGATCCCAGAATCGCCGAGCGTGGAACGCGATAACCGTCGAAGGACAGCTCACAGCTCTCGACACCCTTGTAGCCGAGCTTCGGCAGATCGCGCGACACCGTCAGTCCCGGGCCGTGTTCGCACAACACGATGGAGATTCCCCGGTGTCGTGGTTGCGCTTTGGGGTCGGTCTTGCACAGCAACGCGATCAGACCCGAGCGGCGGGCGTTGGAGATCCAGGTCTTGGACCCCGAGATCACCAGGTCGTCGCCCTCTTCTCTGGCGAGAGTTGTCATGCTCTGCAGATCCGATCCGCCACCCGGCTCGGTCAACGCCATCGTCGCCCGCATCTCACCGGTCGCCAGGCGTGGCAGGTAGGTCTGCTTCTGCTCCTCGGTACCGAAGAGGGTGAGCAGTTTGGCGACGACGGTGTGCCCGCCCATGGCGCCGGCGAGGCTCATCCATCCGCGCGCGAGTTCCTGGGTCACCCGGGCGTAGCACGGCATCGACACCGGCGACCCGCCGTACTCCTCGGGCACCGCGAGACCGTAGATGCCGATCTGCTTCATCTGCTCGATCCACGTCGCCGGATAGGCGTTGTCGTGCTCGACCTGCTGCACCGTCGGCCTGACGTCACGGTCGATGAACGCGCGTACGGTCTCGACGAGGAAGGCTTCTTCGGCGTTCAGATCGCTCACTGCGGGTACCCGGCTTCATCTCGAACGGATTTGTACGGCCAATTTAGAGATCCGGCTCAGCGGATGTCAACCGGAGCCGACGCGGCCGGCGAGAAGGGGCCGCCGTGTCCGCGCCACCTGCGTGTCCGGACCTCCGTGCGGCTCTCCGGAACTGGGGCTCGATACCCTCCCGGAACCCACCCCCTTCCGCTCAGCGACCGAGCGCGCTACTGTGCCTACGCAGTGGCCATTTGGCCGCACATTTTCGTCCGGCCGAGAGGGGCACCGCGTGGCAGGTGAGCGGAGATCATGAGTGAACCCATCGCGGTGGGCGGACCGTACTTCGACGATCTGCACCACGGGCAGGTCTTCGACGACGCGCCGTCGGCCACCCTCACCGACGGCCTCGCCGCGGTCCATCAGTCGATCGTCGGCGATCGCCTCCGGCTACCGCTCGACGCACATCTGTCGGCGTGTGTCACCGGCGCGGACACCGGCGCGGTTGCCCACCCCGGGCTCGTCTCCGATCTGGCGATCGGACAGTCCACCATCGCCACCCATCATGTGAAAGCCAACCTGTTCTACCGCGGGCTGCGGTTCCTGAGCTACCCCACGATCGGGGACACTCTCACCACGGTCACCGAGGTCGTCGGCCTCCGGGAGAACACACCAAAGCCAGGGCGGGCGCCCACCGGACTGGCTGCTCTGCACATGATCACCACCGATCAACACGGTGGTCCGGTGCTCGACTTCTACCGTTGCGCGATGCTGCCGTTGTCGCCGGATGCCCGCCCCGATCGCACGATGCACGCCGACGACCTGTCCACCGTCGGGCCGGGCGAGGTGTCCGCGCCGGTGCTGCCCGATTGGGATCTGGCAGCTTTTCGCGACAATGTTGCCGGCCGGCACTTCTCGCTCGATCTGGCCGGACGGGTCTATCACTCCAGCGCCGACGTGGTCTCCAGCGCACCGGAGCTCGCCCGCGCAACGCTGAATGTGGCTGCCACCCACCATGATGAGCGGATCGGTGTGCACGGTCGTCTCGTGTACGGCGGACACACCATCGGGCTGGCGCTGGCCCAGGCGACCCGGGCCCTCCCCAATCTGCTCACCGTCACGTCGTGGGATTCCTGTGATCACACCGGTCCCGTGCACGAAGGTGACACGCTCACCAGCGAACTCACCGTTCTCGACGCGACTCCGCTGAACACCGGCGGGCTCGTACATCTGCGGTCGGTGGTGTCCGCACACCGACCCGGTAACAACCCCGCCGAGGTCCTCGACTGGACCTTCTGGGCCCTCATGGCCTGACCCGAGGAGCACCTCTTGACCCAGCACACCACCGGAACTCCCGCGCGCCGACCGCTCGACGGGCTGCACATCGTGGAGGTGTCCAGCTTTGTGGCCTCTCCCCTGTGCGGGCTGACCCTTGCACAGTTGGGCGCCACGGTCATTCGGGTCGATCCGATTGGCGGAGCCGCCGACATCAACCGCTGGCCGCACACGGATGGACACAATGGGGCACCCGTAGGGACGTCGATCTACTGGACCGGACTGAACAAGGGCAAGCACTCCGTCACCGTCGATATGCGAAGCCCGGAGGGACAGCAGACGATTCAGGACCTCGTCACCGAATCCGGCGCCGGCGGCGGGATTCTGGTCACCAACGCCGGTGGCCGTGACTGGATGAGCCACGCGACGCTGTCGGCGATCCGGCCCGACGTCATCACCCTCGAACTGCTCGGCGGCAGCGACGGCACCCCGGCGGTGGACTACACCGTCAACGCCGGACTCGGCTTCCCGCTGCTCACCGGGCCGACCGACCACGACGGACCGGTCAATCAAGTACTCCCCGCCTGGGATGTGGTCTGCGGACTCTACGCCGCGCTGGCCATCACCGCGGCGGTCCGACGCCGTGAGGCCACCGGCGTCGGCGCCGCCATCCGCCTACCGCTCGAGGACACGGCCCTGTCGATCTCCTCGGCACTCGGATATCTCACCGAGCCCCAGGTGAACAGCAGTGGACGACCAGCTACCGGCAATGACGTCTACGGCACGTACGGAACCGATTTCGAGACCGCCGACGGCGGGCGGGTGATGGTGGTCGCGTTGACCCGCCGTCACTTTCGTGACCTCGTGTCGGTTACTGGAACCGAGCAGGTGGTGGCGTCCCTCGAGACAGCACTGGGCGCCGACTTCGATTCGGAAACAGACCGTTTCGAGCACCGAGCCGTACTCAATGCGCTGTTCGGCAAGTGGTTCGCCGACCACTCCACCGACCACGTGTGCACCGCGCTCAACGCCACTTCCGTCCTGGCACAACGTTATCGGAGCTTCGACGAGGTGGTGTCCGCCGGCACGCTCGCCCACAACGACCTGTTCGCAACCGTCGATCAGCCCGGCATCGGCGAGTACCTGGCCGCGGGCCTGCCGGCACGCTTCGACGGTGAGCACTTCCATACCGGCCCCGCACCCGACTTGGGTTCGGGCGTCAGCTGATTCGCTGCCTCACGCATTGCCGGTCCAGCCGCCCGCCATCACTCCGCAGACCAGAATCCCCGCTCCGCGAGCACCGTCACGGCCTGGTTCCCGGCCCGCAGGAAGTGGCCTTCGATCAAGGTGCGCACCATTCCCGCCGAGCGGGACCGCAGGACGTCGACGATCTCCCGGTGATCGCGCATCGCGTCGGCGATCCACTCCGGATGCTCGTCGTAGAAGCCGTCCGGAATGGCGTTGCTGAGCAGCTTGAGCTCGGCCAGCAGACGGCGAGAACCGGCCGCGCGGTTGATGATTCGATGGAACTCATTGTTGAGGCCATCACGGGAGGTACCGCTGGCTTCGCTTTCCATGGCGGTGGCGAGGTCGTCGAGCGCGGCTATGTCGTTCTCGGTCAGGTGTGCGACGGCCCGCTCGGCGGCGATGCCCGAGATCAGCCCGAACATCCAGTAATGATCACGCACATCCTCGCGGGACAGCTCCGCGACGAACGCACCGCGGCGTGGGGCCACCTGGATGATGCCCTCACCGTCCAGCGCGATCAGCGCCTCACGCACCGGCAGCTTGCTGATACCTAGGTCGGCGGCTATCGCATCCTGGTCCACTTTGCTCCCCGGACGCATCTCGCCGGCAAAGATCCGTCGTCGGATCTCCTGGGCGGCGCGTTGCTTGAGGACCGATGGCTGTGGGACATCGTCACTGGTCGACACGGTGGTCACGGTACCTGTGCACGACGCGCCTGAGCCAGTTTTTGATAATCACGAAGAATCGCGAGGCCTATGAACTGCGAATTCTCGGCGATAGTTGAGTACTACCCGCAATACTTGATAATCTGTGCCAGTGACCGACACCCCCACCCCCGAGGTGAGCGCGGAGGACTTCACCTCCGTTCGCGATCTCGTGGCAGACTTCGTCCGCACCAAGGTCATCCCTCGCGAGCAGGAGATCCTCGACGCCGACGCGGTCCCCGACGATCTGCGCGCCCAGGCCGCCGAGATCGGACTGTTCGGTTACGCCATTCCGCAGCAGTGGGGTGGGCTCGGTCTCGATCTCACCCAAGACGTCGAACTCGCCATGGAGTTCGGGTACACGTCACTGGCGTTGCGATCGATGTTCGGCACCAACAACGGCATCGCCGGTCAGGTGCTGGTCAACTTCGGCACCGACGAACAGAAGGTGCAGTGGCTCGAGCGCATCGCCTCCGGTGACGTGGTCGCCTCCTTCGCCCTCACCGAACCCGGGGCCGGGTCCAACCCGGCCGGGCTACGCACCAAAGCGGTCCGTGACGGTGACGACTGGGTCATCAACGGCGACAAGCGTTTCATCACCAACGCACCGGTCGCCGATCTCTTCGTGGTGTTCGCCCGAACCCGCCCGGCCGACGAATCCGGAACGGGGATAGCGGTGTTCCTCGTCCCGGCCGACACCCCCGGCCTCGAGGTGGGTGCCAAGGACCGGAAGATGGGCCAGGAAGGCGCCTGGACCGCGGATGTGTCGTTCAACGACGTCCGGGTCCCCGCGTCGGCGCTGGTCGGTGGTGACGAGGACGCCGGCTACCGTGCGGCGATGACCTCGCTGGCGCGCGGGCGCATCCACATCGCCGCACTCGCTGTCGGCACCGCACAACGTGCCCTCGATGAGTCGGTCGCCTACGCCGCGACGGCCACCCAGGGCGGAACGCCGATCGGCAACTTCCAACTCGTACAGGCGATGATCGCCGATCAGCAGACCGGGGTGATGGCCGGGCGCGCACTCGTCCGCGACGCCGCCCGCAAGTACGTCAACGGGGAAGATCGGCGAATCGCACCGTCGGCGGCCAAGCTGTTCTGCACCGAGATGGTCGGCAACGTCGCCGATCTCGCGGTCCAGATCCATGGCGGCACCGGCTACATGCACGGTGTGGCGGTGGAGCGCATCTACCGCGACGTGCGCCTGCTCCGCCTGTACGAGGGCACCAGCGAGATCCAACGACTCATCATCGGCGGTGGACTCATCCGCACGGCCCAGCGCTGACCCCTCGCACACCCCACCAGACAGGACACCCGCATGCCCGGACCACTTCTCGCCGATCAAACCGCCGTCATCACCGGCGCTGCACAGGGTATCGGCTTCGCGATCGCGCAGTTGTTCATCGACGAGGGCGCACACGTCGTGATCGGTGACATCGACGCCGACGCGGCCACCGCCGCCACCCGGCTCGGTGGTGACGCCCGCGCCATCGGAGTCCGGTGTGACGTGACCAGTTCGGACGACGTCGACGCGCTGCTGGCCGCCGGGGCCGACGCCTTCGGCCCCGTCGACGTGATGGTCAACAACGCCGGGATCACCCGCGACGCAACGATGCGCAAGATGACCGAGGAGCAGTTCGATCAGGTGATCTCGGTACACCTCAAGGGAACCTGGAACGGCACCCGCAAGGCGGCCGCGATCATGCGGGAACGCAAGAAGGGTGCCATCGTCAACCTGTCCTCGTTGTCGGGCAAGATCGGCCTCGTCGGTCAGACCAACTATTCGGCCGCCAAGGCCGGCGTCGTCGGACTCACCAAGGCCGCCGCCAAAGAGGTTGCGCACGACGGGGTCCGCGTCAACGCGATACAACCCGGGCTGATCCGGACGGCGATGACCGAAGCGATGCCGCAGAAGGCGTGGGATCAGAAGATGACCGAGATCCCGCTGCAGCGGGCCGGTGAGGTGTCCGAAGTCGCCTCTGTCGCACTGTTCTTGGCGTCCGATCTGTCGTCGTACATGACCGGGACCGTCTTGGAGGTCACCGGCGGACGGTTCATGTGATCGCCGCAGTCGGCTGACGTCACGACGTCAGCGCGATGTACTTGGTCGTCAGGTACTCCGGTCACGAGCTCCCACGCGCGATGCAGGATCTCGCCACGCGTCCGGGGTGGGGTGGCCGCCCACCGCGCCTGCGCCGCCGACGCGGCCGCCAGTGCGCTCAGCGCGTCGTTGGCATTCGCGTCGGCCACCGACGCCAGCACCTCGCCGGTGGCGGGGTTGAGGACGTCGAACCGTGCTCCCGACGATGCCTCGACACTGCGGCCGGCGAGCCAGAGTCCGGTGGGCACGGAGGAGGACAGCTTCGGGGAAGTGGTCAGCGCGGAAGTGGTCATTGGGGGGGACTGCCTTCTGTGAGTGGTCGAATCCCAGCGTGCGGCACATCGGCGTCAGACACATCTGCCAGAATGGCGATGATCTAGCGAGACTGTTCGACAGAATGGGTGTTCGGTGGCCGAGGGACAGTCCGGCGTGCCGGTTCGATGGTTGCTCGGGCAGCGACCACTCGACCTCCACCTCGTGGCCGGTGGCCGCGGCGTCGACGCCGAGATCACCTTCGTGGTGACCTCGGAACTGCGGACCCCGGGCGACTGGCTGGCCGGCGGCGAAGCGGTCCTCACCACCGGCATCACCTTGCCCGCCGACGCTGCCGGCCGACGCCAATACATCCGTGACCTTCACGAATCAGGAGCTGCCGCAGTCGGATTCGGCGTCGGCCTGACCCACGACGCGGTTCCGGCCGAACTGGTCGCCGCGGCCGAGGAATGCGGTCTGGCACTGTTCACGGTTCCGCTTCCGACGCCGTTTGTCGCCGTTGCCCGCACGGTGATCGACCGCATCGCCGAGCTCCAGTACGAGGCGGTGATCAGTGCCTCCCGCGCCCAGCCGCGCCTGACCAGGGCGATGCTCGGCGGCGGACGTCGACGCTGATCAAGGAACTCGCCGTCGCTTGCGAGGGTGCGGTCGTGCTGTTCGACGCGCAGGTACGCGTCACCGACACCTATCCCGACGACCTGGCGCCCGACATGCTCGACTCGGTCGGTGCGCTCGTCACGCACGAGGCCGACACTGCGGTCAGCAGCGCCACGCAGACCGATCACGGCGTCATCATCACGCAGTCGATCCGCGTCGGAAGGACGCTGCACGGCCACCTGGCGGTGATCCGGGACCGCGCACCGCACCCCACTCATCAGGTCCTCATCGGACACGCGAACTCGTTGTTGGCGCTCGACTTCGAGAAGCCCCGGCGACTTCACGGTCAGCAGAATCAGATCAACGGCGAAGCGGTCCGCATCCTGCTGTCCCACCCGGCGGACCTGGCACACGCTCGCGACATCGTCGCCGGTGCGGCCGATCGCAACCAGATGATCCGGGTACTGACCGTCCTGTTCCGAGCTTCTTCCTCCGACACCGCACGCGAGATCGTCGCCGCGGCTGTCGACGGTCAATTGCTCGCCGCTGCACGCCCGGTCTTCATGATCACCGAACACGACGCCCTGATGATTCTGTTGCGCGGCGGTGACACTGCCGAGTTCGCGGAGAGACTCTTCGAGGCGTTGCCGACCGCACACCGCGGAGACCTGCGTCTCGGCCTGAGTCGTGCCCATTCGGTCGACGCCCTGCAGGCAGCCGTCGAGGAGTCGCGAACCGCGGCCGCGTCGGCGCGAGGCGGGGGTCCGCCGGAGGAATCGAATGCCCTTGCCGGGCGTGCGCTGCTGTCGGCGCCGGAATCCCGTCAGGTCATCGATCACCTGGCGAGGATCCTGATCGACCCACTGATCGCCCACGATGCCGAGCACGGTAGCGACCTACTCGGCGCACTGCGCGCCTACCTCGAGGCCAACGGTCAGTGGGAGGCTGCGGCGTCGGCGCTCCACGTTCATCGCCACACGCTGCGCGGACGCGTCACCCGAGCCGAGGAGATCCTCGGCTGCGATCTCTCCGTTGCACGAGTGCGCGCCGAAGTCCTCCTGGCCATCATCGTGCGCAGTTGACGGTCATCGCGCGCATGTGCCACCGCCAACACGGTCAGAGGTACCCTGCGGCGGGATCATTGTTCCACGCGTTGAAGCCGACCAATTCAGCGTCAGTGGTACCTGCGCGCTGCAGCAACGACGGCCGCCAGCCGTCGAAGGTGCGCCACGATACCGGCAGGTGACCCACTCCGCCCGCGGTCAGCGCAAGTAGCTCGGCGTCGGTCCCGATCGGGAGCGCGTCAAATCGTTCCCCGTATTGGCATAAATGGATTCCTCCGTCCTCCCATGCCAGTACCTTCGCCACCGAGAATCCGCCATTCGCATCGGGTAGCCCCACCAGATCGCCACGCTCCCATCGTCGATGGTTTCGCGCCAGTCCGCGTCCGCTCGTGCCCAGCCGCTTGGAATTCGCGAAGTCCCAAGCCCGCTGGACGGACTGCGATTGCGATCCCACGCTTCGCACGGACACGCTGCACAGATGCCCAGGGCCGAGTCCGAAGTACGTGACCTCGAGCTCCTGGCGATCACCATTCCAGATCATCCTGGTGCCTACTGCGGGCACATCGCCAAAGAAGACGCAGCGGGCGACATGCTCCACTCGGGCGAGGCCGGGGACCTGGGTGAACGCAGTCAGCTTGGCCAGTGAGGTGATTGCGCCACGATCGAGTTCGACGCCTGGTGCGGATTCACAGACCACACGGAGGCTGCAATCGCCGTCGGGAGACCGCCACGTCCATATCGGATTGTCACTGGGCGAGGTGGCTTCCCACCCATCAGGCGGGGGTCGGTCGAACCAGAAGACGTCACCGACCATGAGGACCTCGCTCTCGTGATCTCCTCATATTGGCAGGTTCCGCCCAGGCGAAATGTCGTTCGCAGGAACCCGATGTGGCAACCGCGTTTCAGGCGCCTGTGGTCTCCATATCTCGGGCCGGTTCCGTTGTTTCGGCCGGACGGTGCACCGGACAACCGGGCGCGAACGTACCCATCTGGTCGATGTCGAAACCGTTGGGGTAGCTACGGATTCGTGACATGTCCTGGACGTACTGCGGCTTGCGGCGCGACGGCAGCACCGAGAGCAGGCGAGCCCGCGCCTTGAGCGCGCCTCGCGACGCGGCACGAGCGAACCTGCCCGGTTCGTCGAATCCGAACGCCTCGATGAGTGGCTCGTCCATCAGGGCACGGCTGAAGAGATCGACGCCCCGCGCGGCAAACCGCGGATAGAACGAGCACATCAGTTCCATGGTTGCGTCGGCGACGCGGCGCGATCCCGCGTCGAAGGCGAAATGCTCGGCCTCATAGCTGTCCATCAACGCCGCGAAGTCGTCGTAGGTCTCGGGAATGCCCTTGATGTTCATGTGTTTTCCGAGCGTCTGGTAGTAGCGCACCGACGCCCGGATCTCGTCGTCGGTGAGATCGCGCCACCCGAAGTCGGCCAGCCAGCGTCGCGGT
The DNA here is from genome assembly GCF_000024785.1 of Gordonia bronchialis DSM 43247. Classification (NCBI taxonomy): domain Bacteria; kingdom Bacillati; phylum Actinomycetota; class Actinomycetes; order Mycobacteriales; family Gordoniaceae; genus Gordonia; species Gordonia bronchialis. The sequence goes on from NC_013441.1 coordinate 4,491,125, forward strand.
ACCACCACGAAAGTCGCCAGGACATAGCGGAAGTCGTCGTTGGAGATGTCATACATCTTGTGCATTTGGTTGATGCGACGGATTGCCGATCGCCCACGGGTGCTGTCGAAGCCTTCCACGAGCGGGATCTCGAGAAGGATGCCGGTGTCGTCGTAACGCTTCTGCGTCGCCTCGGTGAATGCCGCGGTCTCGTCGAGGAGTCGCCCGATGCTGGGTACGGCGTAGGTGCGGAAGAGTGCGAAACTCAGCGCCTGGTTGATGTCCCAGGGGAACTCGTAGGTGGCGAGATTGCGATACATCTCGGCGAAGTCGGTTTCCGGATTGAGTCCGGCATTGGGGCGCTTCTTGAGCACAGTGGTCTCCTTCACATCGATGACGAGAAGGATAAGTCTGGTTATGGTTTTGTGCAAGGGATCACATCTACACTGGATCGGTGGAGTCAACCGAACGGCGACGGACCACTCCGTCGCACACCGCCAAGGTGCGCTACCTCGACGCCGGATTGCACATCTTGGCCGAGCAGGGGCACGGCGGCCTGAAACTCGCGACAGTATGCAAGGCGGTCGGGGCGACCACCGGGTCCTTCTATCACGCCTTTCCCAGCTGGGGCGCCTACACAGCGGCTCTCATCCGCTACTGGCGTGCCGAGAAGAGTCAGCGACTCATCGCCGACGCCGCAGCGATCGACGACCCACTTGAACGACTCACGTTCCTCACCGGTATCGCGCCGCGGCTCCCACACGACACCGAGGCCGCCATCCGCGTCTGGGCCGACAAGGACACCGACGTGCGCGCCATCCAGGCAGAGGTCGACGAGGAGCGGCGCAGCTACATCGCCGACGCCATCACCGTCGTGACCGGCGACCGCGCCGGTGCCGAGCGCCATGCAACTGCAGCGATGTATCTGTTGGTCGGCTACGAGAACGGCACGCACCGCAGCGTCGAGGCTCTCGACTGGGCGCTGCAGACCCTGCTCACCCAGGTGCTTGCCGGGGTCGAGGGCGTAGCAACAGATGAGGGCACAGCGCGGCGTGGCGATGCAAGCAGCACGCAACCAAGCCGCCCCTACAGTCCGAACTGAGCCACCCACTACCCGAGCCCCGTCGCCGCACCTCCCCACGCCGCCTGAGGGTGTGCGAGGCGCCGGCCGAGCGCCTCGAAGGCCTCTTGACCGCGCGAACCACACTGGAGCACAACACATCACAACAAGATTCGAAAAACTGTGCGAAACCCCTTGCGCCCACCACGACCGCTCGGTACTGTCGAACATAGTTTCGATACGGCGGGGAGGGGGTTCGGTGGCCGACAACAAGTACAACGTTCAGCCAGGCGATCAGCTGTTGCCGGATGACTCGCGTTCGTCGGCGGGGTTCGAGTCGTGGGAGGTGTGGCGGCCGGGTCAGGGGTGGGAGCCGGATCTGCCGCAGTCGTATGCGGCGTTGATGGCCGCGCGGATCGCGACCGGGCGCGATCCGGCACCGACTGTGGAGTCTGCGGAGTCGTCGGGCCCCGACGGTGATCTGCCGGCCCTGTATGCGTTGTTGGGGCAGGTGGTCGATCAGATCGCGGTGGCGGAGTCCTCGGGTTTGTCGGATGCGCAGGTCATCGAGGTGGCCGAAGCCCATGAGCTGATCGCTCGCCGGTTGTGGGGGTTGGGGCATCGGCGGGTGATGGACATCTCGGACCGTGGTGCGTTCACCAAGACCGGCCATAAGTCGATCCGCCAGTTCATGGACGACCGGCTGCGGATCACTGATCTGCGTGGTCGGGTCGCGGCGATGGACGCGATCTGTGCCAAGTATTCGATGCAGGGTGAACGACTCACCCCGAAACATCCGTATCTGGCCGACGCGGTGGCTGAGGGCGCTCTCGGGCCAAGTCATGTGACCGCGGTGTTGGAGGCACTCGACAAGATTCCCGCCGCAGTGATTCCGGAGAAGAAGCACGCCGCGGAAATGCTGTTGGTCGATGCGGCCCGGTCGTGTACGCCCACCCAGATCGGGAAGGTGGGGCAGAAGATCCTGGGCTATCTGGATCCGGACGGATCGTTGACCGAAGACCGCGACCGTGCCCGCCGGCGCGGGATTCGTCTGTCCCCGCAGGACGCGCAGTTGATGTCGAAGATCGTCGGGCATCTGGATCCGGTCACCCGGGCCATGTTCGACATGGTGTTGGCGGCCTGGGCCGCGAAGGGCATGAACAACCCGGCCGATGAAGTCCCGTTGGTAGGACCGGTCGACGGGGTCGACGAACAACAGGTGGCCGAGGCCGCCGGGCGTGATGATCGCAGCCCGGAGCAACGCAACCATGATGCGTTGAAGGCGATCCTGCGGGCGGCCCTGGATGGTGGGGTGTTGGGGCAATCGCACCGGGGGTTGCCGCCGCATCTGGTTGTGAAGATCACCGAATCCGAGTTGCGCGAGCAGGCCGGGGTCGGGGAAACCACCACCGGCGCGATGTTGCCGATCTCCGATGTCATCGCCTTGGCCGCCGAAGCCCAGTCGCATTTGGCGGTGTTCGCCGATCACACCGAAGCGCCCTTGTATTTGGGGCATGGGGAACGGTTGGCATCACGCGATCAGCGGTACATGATCTTCGCTCACCAGCCGGGCTGTACCTGCCCGGGCTGCACTACCTCGACCGCCTACAGCGAAATCCACCACGCGGCGAAGGATTGGGCTGATGGTGGCACCACCGAAATCTCGATACGCCTCGGGCTCGCAAGCTCGCACGTGGCTACTCGATCCAAGTATCGACACCCTGACCACCGCGTGCGGGCCGCACAACCGGATGGTCGGCCCGAAACCCGGCCAGTACACCACCAGCGTCCTCACCGACGGGCCGGATGCCGGGCGGACGGCGTGGCGGTTGAACACCGAGGACGGGATGCCGCCGAATGAGGCGCGGATCAATCGGGTCAATGACATCGGCCCGCAGATCGTGGCCTACCTGAAAGTCATTCGTGTCCAACGCGAACACGACCAACAATCCCGGGCCGCGACGACCGCCCCGCTGATCCGGGACGTACGGGACACCCCCGACAGTCGTCGTATCCGCCGGATGATCGCCGGCTGCTGGACCATCCGCCGCATCAACCTCGACAACGACGACCGCCTCCGAGCCGGACCCTGACGCCGCCCCACCGTCAGCACTCACCCCGCCACCAGCCACCGGTGGCGGGGCACAAGTACGTGGTCGACGCAGAACCAGTAGGCTACGACCCGCCTTCCAGGATCACCTCGACAGCGCGCGCCGCACTCTGACAGGCACCCTCCATCGTCGTTGTCCAATCGGTTCGGGTCCAGTCTCCGGCCAGCGCCAGACCGCGCACCGCGGTCCGCTGGTCGGGTCGGATACCCGCGGTGCCGGGCCGCTGAGCGAAGGTCGACTTCGGCATGCGCACCACATGACTGTGAATCACATTGGCACCCTTGGCCGCCGGGTAATACCGGCGCAGCATATCCATCTGGATGTCGGTGATCTCGGCGTTGGACTTCGGAATCAGATCATAGGCAGCGGAGACCGTCGTCGAGTAGAAGAAGTTCTCCGTGGCGTCGCGGCCGTGCATCCGCTGGCGGTCCCAAACCTGTTCCAGCACACCCTCACCGCCGTGCAGGATCTCACCCCAGTCGGTCATCCCGATCGACCGGTCGAGGTACAGGTTCACGCTGACGATCGGCACCGGGGTGAGCTGATCGACTGCCGCATAGATCTTTTCGTGACCGGGGACCTGGTCGAGAAGTCCCCGGACGCTCCATACCGGGACCGCGCAGATGACCGCGTCCGCGGCGACGCGCTCCCCGTCGGACAAGGTGACACCGGTGACCGCACCGTCGGCGACATCCACCGACGCGACCACCGCCCGATGTCGAACCTGGACACCGCTGTCCGCAAAGAGCTTCTCGGCGCCCGCGATGAACAGGGTGTCGAGATCGACGGTGGGATAACCGATCGAGATCGGGGTGCGGGTCGCGCGGGCCCGGCGAATGCCTGTCACGAGCAGGTCGGCTGGCACCTTGGCCGACGAGATATCCGGTTTGTCACCCGTCAGGCCGATGACGATGCCGTCCCACAGCGCATCGCGCGCAGACTGTGGCATCCCTATTCGGCGGAACCACTCGTCGGCTGTCACATCGTCGAGCCACGCCGGCTGCCGGAGCGCCTGCCGGATCAACGTCGCCTGTGCCCGCGCCGTCCGCAGCTTGTCGAGGCCGTGGACACCTGGGAGATCTCCGAGAGCCGAGCGCAATCCAGCGATCCCGGCGAACGACGATGTCCGGGTCGCACCACCGGGCAACCGCATCGTCATATGCCCGGGAAAACTCACGTGTTCGCGGGTTCCGACACTGTCGAGGTAGCGCATCAGATGCTCGTATCCGCTGGCGAAGACATGTTGCCCGTTGTCGGGCACATCGTCGACCGCCGCCAGCGGCATCGAGATCGTACGTCCACCCAACGAACCCCGCCGTTCCAGCAGCGTCACCCGGTGACCCGCCTCCGTCAACCAGACCGCCGAGGCCAATCCGGCCAGTCCCCCACCCACGACCACCACATGCATGCGGCTCACAGTAGCGGCCAAACGCGCCTATTGGGACGTTTCCACGTAAACGTCTCAGAATCATCGGCTTTTCACTGAGTGAAAATGAAAGCTTCGGTCTGTGACCCCGGCCTCCTTATGCTGCCGAGGACGTAAGGAGTCACATGCCCCCCAACGCCTCCACCACCCGCACCCAGGTCGCCATCGTTGGCGGCGGCCCGGCCGGGCTGATGCTCGCGCATCTGCTCGGCGTCGCCGGGATCGACACCGTGGTCCTCGACCGTCGCACCCACGACGAGATCGCCCACACCCACCGGGCCGGCATCCTCGAGCGCGACAGCGTCCGACTCCTCGTCGACTCAGGTGTGTCCGACCGCGTGCTCACCGACGGCGACGAGCACCAGGGCATCGACCTGCGTTTCGGCGGGGTCAGCCACCGCATCGACTTCCAGAAGCTCGTCGGGGCGTCGTGCTGGCTCTACCCCCTGGTCCTCGCCGCGTGGTCGCTCATCAGCGTCGGCGTGTACCTCGGCCGGGAGCGAGTGCGCGGCCGGCCCGCCTCGGATTCGGCTGTCGTATCCGATGGTGCGGCCTGACGGGTACTGCCCCGGACTGGACCGTCGGAGCCGGTCGATGATCACGTCGCGGCCACCCAACCGTCCGTCGAGTTGCGCAGGTTGGTGATCTCGTCGTTGTGCAGTTCCAGGCCGGCCACGTCGCGCAGGAACCACTGCGCTTCACCGGCGTCGAAACACAAACCGGCGATGTCGGTCTCGACGAGTTCGTCCCACACCCTCATCCGGCTCACCGGCAGCCGCGCGCGGTTACGGCTGGTGACGATCACCTGCAGGTGGTGACATCCGTGTTCGAGCAGGTAGTCCATCGCGGCCACCACACCCGCGTCGGAGACGCGGTGCCAGTCGTCGATGACGATCGCCATGCGCTGATGCCCGTGCATGGATCTCGTTGATCAGCGAGGTCAGCACGTACTGTTCGGCGCGGGCACCGTGCTCGTCGATCACGTCGGGCAGATCGGTGATGACCTCCGAATCGGCGCGCCCGATCGATTCGACGAGGTTGGTGAGGAACCGCGCGACGTCGTTGTCGTCGTGGTCGACGGTCAGCCACGCCACCTTCACTCCGTCGCGCACCAGCTCTTCGGCCCACTGCACCGCGACCGTGGTCTTTCCGTAGCCCGCCGGGGCGTGGATCAGTACGAACCGGCGGCGGTCACCGGCTCGCAGGATCTCCATCAGCCGCGCACGCGGCACCTGGGCTCGGGGACGCAGCGGCGGCCGGAACTTGGTGGACGGTGTCGGCGGCGCAGTGGTGATGCCCGACCGTTTGCGCTCACCGGAGACGGTGAGCGGGTCGGCGGCCTGCCCGAGCGGAAGGGCCATGTCGCTCACCGGGACACCGAGCGCGCGCTGCACCCCGCGAAGTTCCTCACCGAAGGCCGCCACCGACGCCGGGCGGTCCTCGGGCTCCCGGGCCATCGCATGCTCGATGACCTGCGAGAGCTCGGCGGGAAATCCGGCCGCGGTGAGGTCGGGAATCGGTTCGCTCGCCACCCGAAGGAAGTGCGCGACCACCTGTTCACCGCTGCGTCGCTCGAAGGCGGCATGACCGGTCATCGCGCAGAACATCGTCGCGCCGAGGCCGTACACATCCGACGACACCGACGGCGCGACACCGGCGAGCAGTTCGGGCGCGGTGAACGCGGGTGAGCCGGTGACCATGTCGGCACCGGTCTCGAACCCACCGGAGATGCGGGCGATGCCGAAGTCCGTCAGCTGCGGCTCGCCGTACTCGGTGAGCAGGATGTTTCCCGGTTTGATGTCGCGGTGCAGGGTGCCCGCGCGGTGCGCGGTCTCCAGCGCACCGGCCACCCGCACGCCCAGGCGTAGGACATCCTGCCAGTCGAGCGGACCGTGTTTGCGGATGCGGCCGTCGAGCGAGGCATGCGGGTGGTACTGCATCACGATGAACGGGAAGCCGTCCGGTGTGGCACCCACCTCGAGGATGTTGACGATGTTCGGGTGGCCGGACAGCCGGCCCATCGCGCGCTGCTCACGCACGAATCGTTCGAGATTCTCCTCGTCGAAATGATCGGTGAGGACCTTCACCGCGACGTCACGTTCGAGCGCGGACTGGGTGCAGCGGTACACGGCTCCGTATCCACCCTGTCCGATCAGGACGGGATCGGCGAATCCGGCGGCGACGAGTTCGGCGCCGATGTCAGGCACGACATCACGCTGGGTGGTCTGCGGATCGTACTCGGCCATGGCTGCCTCGATCGCACTCGAGCGCGTTTCTCTGCTCCCAACCTATCCGCACCGGAGGGGACGTCGCGGTCATTTCGGCCGGTGGGCCGCACTCGCGCGGATCGATTCGACGGTCCGCAGCACCGCCAGAGTCCGTGCCGTGTCCACGGCGGGGTCGGCGTCGCCGGCGATCAGCGCGGCGAATCGTCGGATCTCGTGCACCATGTTGTTCGCCGGGCCGTCGAAGGTGTGCTCGGTGCGGGTCCCGTCATGCCAGGTCACCGTCGCGTATCGGGGCTGCGCCACGTGCTCGAAGGTGATCGTCGCGAGTTCCCCCTGGATCTCGTTGCGCCGATCGGATGCGGTGATCTTGGAGTACGACAGGTCGACGACGGATCCGGCGAACGTCGCGAGTGCCGCGCCCGCACCGTCGGCGCCGCCCGCGATGGGCACGGTGGTGGCGGTCACGCGGTCGGGTTCGCCGAACAGTTCCACCATCGCGGCGATCGTGTACACACCCAGGTCGTAGAGGGCGCCGCCGGCCAGTGCCGGATCGAAGATGTTGACGCGCTCACCGGCGAGCACCTTGTCGTAGCGGGCCGAGCGCTGGCAGTAGGCCAGCGACGCACGCCGTACCATGCCGATCTCCGGCAGCAGGGCGCGCAGCGCGGCCATCGCGGGATCGTGCACATTGCGCATCGCCTCCAGCACCACCACATCGTGGTGCGCCGCTGCATCGGTCAGCGCCACGAACTCGGATACCGTTGGTACTGCTGGCTTTTCGACCAGGACGTGTTTTCCGTACCGGATCGCCTGCAGTGCCTGCGCACCATGGATCGCGTTGGGCGAGGCGACGTACACCGCGTCGATCTCCGACGATGACAACAGCGCGTCGAGGTCGGCAACCGACGCGGCCAGACCGGTCTCGGCCGCGAAGGCGGCGGCGCGGTCCGGGTCTCGCGAGTAGGCCGTCGTCGCACTCACCTCCGGCACCGAGGTGGCGGCGTCGAGGAAGTTCCGGGTGATCGTACTGGTACCGATGGTGGCCATGCGGATCATCAGGTCAGTGTGCCGCCGACGGTGCGCGCTGCGCGGCCGATTGGGTCGATGCCACGCCACCGTGCGCGGGTAGGTGTCGTCGGGAACCACGCACGACGACGAGCAGCGAGACGGTCAGCAGGCCGGCGAGCACCAGGAGCAGCTCGACGGTGGTGAACGGCGGTGTCAGCGCGGCGAGCACGGTGGGGGCCGCGAAACCGATGTAGGCGACGGCATAGAAGACGCCGGTGAGTTTGGCCAGTTCATCGGCCGGCGCGATGCGCTGGACCTCGAGCAGTCCCGACACCAGGCCGATCCCGAAGCCGGCGCCGAGCACCACGCTCGCGCACACGCCGAGGATCAGACTGTCCGACGACGTCGCGGCGATCATCACCCCGAGCCCGACGAGCAGGGTGAGCAGCGCGACGATGAGACCGCGAGCACTCGACACCGAGTCGATCCGTTTGGCGACCGGCTGGATCAGCGCTCCCGAGCCGAGTGCGATGACACTGAGCAGCGTCGCGTAGGCCAGCCCGAGCGAGCCGGCAGCATCGGCGAGCAGCACCGGCTGGTACCCGTAGGACAGTCCGCACGCGATGAACAACCACGGACCGCAGACGGCCACCACCCGGACGAACCGTCGATGCCGGGCCGAGCGGACCCGCAGGCCGGATCGCAGGTCGCCGGTCCCCCGTGCGGGCACGGTCTCCGGCACCGTCCGGATCAGCCAGAGGAACCCGACGGTCACCGCCAGGTGAATCGCGAACGGCAACACGTGCGGCCACGGCCCCCACTGGGCGATGCAGCCGGCGACCAGCGCACCGAGCGCAGATCCGAGGGTGAAGGCCAACGACGTCCGCCGTGCACCCGCGCCGGCGTCGGCGCGAGGATCGTGCGGCGGCATCGAGAGCTCTTTGAGCCAGGTGGTGCCGACTGCCATCGCGGTGCCCACGGACATGCCGGCCAACAGTCGGCCGATCAGGATCGGCACCTGACCGAACCCGTCGAGAGCGAGAAAGGTGCTACCCACAAGGCCGAAGGCCACCGCCCACAGCATCGGGGTCCGTCGGCCGATGTGATCGGAGATCGCACCGGCGATCACCAGTGCGGGCGCCAGACCCGCCACGTAGATCCCCAGGAACAGCGTCACCGTCGCCGCGGAGTAGTGGTCGACCTCCTTGTACAGCAACAGCATCGGGCTGAACTGGTTGCCCGCCCAGGAACAGACGAACAGCGCGCCGAACACCCTGCGCCAGTGCCGGTTCACAGCGCGCCCTGATACTTGTCGAAATGGGCCGCCAGGACCGAGGTGAACGCGCTGCGGTCACCGCCGATCAGATGCGCTGCCAGTTGCTCATGGTCGGCGTGGGCGGCGGCCAGGTTGTCCGGGTCGATGCGCAGCCACACATTGCGCAGGCGTTGTTGCCGGCCGCTCAGCTGGGCGTAGAAGTGCCGCGCGATCGGATTGGCCGACGCCTCGATCATCAGGGCGTGGAACTCGTCGTCGGCTTCGGCAAACGCCCCGGCGTCGCCGGAACCCACCAGCGTCTGCTGCCGTTCCAGGCTCGCCGCGAGCCGCTGCCGCAGATCGGCGTCGACGCCGCCGCGGGTGAACACCTGCTCGGCACTGGCGTTCTCGATGCCGCGTCGCATCGCGAGGACATCGGCCGCTTCCGTCGGCGTGATCGGCCGGACCACCGCTCCACGACGCGGGATGAGTTCGAGCAGTTGCTCGTCGGCGAGACGCAGGAACGCCTCGTGCACGGGGGTGCGGCTCACCCCGAGTTCGGCCCCGACCTGCGCCTCGCTGAGCAAGGTGCCGCCGGCCAACTCGCCGCTCACGATGCGGGCCTTGGTCGAGGTGTAGGCGTGGTCGGCCGCGACGAGGGTGCTCGAGGACATGGTCGACAGGCTAACAGACCTTGCATGCAAGGTTGAGTGCAAGGAGTTCGTCTGCACCTAGCAGCTCGAGTCCGCTCAACCAGCGGTGGTGGCCATCATCGAGCGAAGTCACGCCGTTCGACGATCCAGGACACCAGCACGCCGGCGACCAGACCCCAGAACGGCGCACCGATGTTCAGGACGGACAGATCCGAGATCGACACCAGGAAGGTGACCAGGGCGCCGAGGGTGAACCGTGCCTCGAAGGCGGCGCGGAAAGCACTCTGCAGCGCACCGAGGAGCGCGAGGCCACCGATGGTGGCGATGAACGCCGCGGGCATGGCCAGCATGAGTTCCACGAACACCGGCGCGAAGACCCCGACGAGCACCGCGAGTACGCCGAAGGTCAGGCCCGCGGTGTACTGCCGTTGGCGGGCACCCCCGGCGACGAGGAGCGCGTTGGTCGGACCGGCCAGGCAGGTGGAGATCGCACCGATCGACGCCGCCGCCATCGACCAGATCCCGCAGGCCACGGTCAGCACGTTCACCGGCGCGCGATGTCCGGCCGAGCGCAGAACCGCAACACCCTGCCCGTTCTGGACGACGATCACGGTGATGGCCAGCGGCACAACGAGTTCGAAGATGGCACGCAAACTGAACTCCGGTGCCTGGAACGCCGGTGCCGCGATGGACGAGGTCGCCCTCTCGCCCAAGTGGAATCCTCCGCTGATGGCCACCGCGACCCCGCCGGCAACGAAGGCACCGATGATCGGTGGCACCCAACGACGCAGCGTCGCGCTCCCCAGCAGGACGAAGAACACCACGATGATCGGAAGCGACACTGCGGGATTCGCGCCGACCGAATCCACCACGTCGACGCCGAACTGCAGGAAGACCCCGGCGACCATGGCCATCACGATCGGCGTCGGTAGCGCCGACATGACCTGCCGCACCCGCCCTGTCGCACCGACCAGGGCGATCAGTCCGCCGGTGACAAGGAACGCGCCGAGGACCTCACCCCAGGATAGATGCTGTAGTGATGACCCGACGAGCACGGTTCCGGGGATGGTCCACGCGAATGCCAGCGGCATCCGGTACACCCAACTCGCCACGAGCGTCAGGATCCCGTTCAGCACGAAGACCCCGAAGATCCACGACGTGAGCTCAGCGGTACTGAGGTGGCCGGCCGACCCGGCGGCGAGGATGATCGCCACCGGACCCGACGCCGAGAAGATCAGCCCGATGAGTCCGTTGACCAGATAGGGAGTGCCGAAGTCTCGCCACACCGTTCGTGGCGTCGCGAGCGGGCACCCGGGACGTTCCACCGCCCGATCGGCGTCGAGGAGTTCATGTGCCGGGTCGTCGACCGTTGCTGACGGACCCTCGGACGCGGGCATGACTCGACCTCCTCGTCGGCGTCGGACCGGCCGCGGACGGATCAGGCTGAACGGGGGCGAGACGCAAGGATCGCGGGCCGATGCCGAATCCCGATGGTATCGACGAATTGCCGCGTGACCGGGACCGATTATCGAGCCATTGATCGCCCCCGTCGATCAATGGCCCCTGAACTGCTATTCCCCTGACCTGCTACTCCGGAACCTTCACCACCGCGGGCAGGTGTTGCGGAACTCCGGCTCGATCGACTGCATGTACCCGGTGTCGTCGCGATCGCGGATGCCGCGGTCGAGGTACTGCTGGTGTAGCTGCTCCAGCGCCGCCTCATCGATCTCGACGCCGAGGCCCGGCCCCGTCGGCACCCCGACGGCGCCGTCGGCGAAGCGCAACGCACCGGACTTCACGACATCCTCGGTCTTCCACGGCCAGTGTGTGTCACACGCGTAGGTGAGGTTGGGTGTCGCGGCGGCGAGATGGGTCATTGCGGCCAGGCTGATGCCCAGGTGCGAGTTGGAGTGCATCGACAACCCGAGCCCGAAGGTGTCGCAGATCCCGGCGAGGAGCCGCGAACGTTGCAGACCGCCCCAGTAGTGGTGATCAGACAGCACCACCGACACTGAATTCTTGCGGACCGCGGGATCGAGGTGGTCGAAGGCGACGACGCACATGTTGGTGGCCAGCGGCATCTTGGCCTCGGCGGCCACCTCGGCCATCCCGTCGAGTCCGGCGGTGGGGTCCTCGAGATACTCGACGATGCCGTCGAGTTCGGCCGCGACCCGGATCGACGTATCCACGGACCACGCCGCATTCGGGTCAAGACGCAGTGGGAGGTCCGGGAATTCGGCACGAAGCGCCTTGATCGCGGCGATCTCCTCGTCGGGCGGAAACACGCCGCCCTTGAGTTTGATTGCGGTGAAACCGTATTCGTCGATCATGCGGCGTGCCTGACGGACCAGGCCGGCCGGGTCGAGTGCCTCACCCGAACTGTCCTCCCCACCACCGGGATGACCGGCCCACTTGTAGAACAGGTACGCGCTGAACGGGACACGGTCCCGCACCGCTCCGCCGAGCAGATCGCTCACCGGGCGGCCCAGCGTCTTGCCCTGGACATCGAGACAGGCGACCTCGAAGGGCGAGAACACTCGATCGGTGGTGCTGGCGGTGGTGATCATGCCGGCGACACCGTCACCGCCGGTCACCGAGAGACGGCTGATCCGCTCATCGATGGTGGATCGGATTCGGTTCAGCAAGAACACATCCTGGCCGACGATCGATTCGGCGGCCGCCTCCAGCCGGGTGAGGTGCGCGGTGTCGGCATAGGTCTCGCCGAGTCCCTGCAGTCCACCGGCGGTGTCGATGCGGATGATCGCCCGCAGCGCATAGGGCTGATGCACGCCGACAGTGTTCAGCAGCGGCGGATCGGCGAAGGCGACCGGGGTGACGGTGACGCCGGTGATGACGGTCGGTTGCATCGTCAGACCGTTGCGAGCGAGTCGGTCAGGACAGCGCGTCCGGCGGCGGTGATCCGGGCCAGTTCGGCGCGGTGCTCGTCGGTGAGGTCGACCAGCGGCGCGCGCACCGGTCCGGCGGCGATACCCTCCATCCGCACGCCTTCCTTGACCAGCGACACGGCGTAGCCGGGAACCTTGTTGCGCAACCGCACGAGCGGGTGGAAGAACTCGCGCAGCAGCGCCTCGGTGAGCTCGGTGTTGCCGGTCTCCAGCGAGTTGTAGAAGGCCAGGGCCAGATCGGGGGCAAAGGCGAAGGTCGCCGACGAGTACAGGGTGACACCGAGGGCGCGGTAGGCCTGCTGGGTGATCTCGGCGGTGGGCAGACCGTTGAAGAACAGGAAGTCCTTACCGGTGCCGGCGAGGGCCGCCTTGACGGCGATGACGATTCGGGAGACGTTGTCGAGGTCGCCGGTGCCGTCCTTGAATCCGATGACTGTGGGGAGCTGGGCCACGGCAACCGCTCCGGCCTCGTCGAAGACCGCGTTGCTGCGGTTGTAAACGATCACCGGAAGATCGGTGGTCTGCGCGACGGCGCGGGTGTACTCGACGAGTCCGGCCGGCGGCATCGTGACGAGATACGGCGGCAGCAGCAGGATTCCGTTGGCGCCGTTGGCCTTGGCGCTGGCCGCGAACTCCTTGGCCTGCACCAGCGAACCGCCCGCACCGGCGAACACGGGGACCCGGCCGGCGACGGTCTCGACGGTGCGTCGCACGATCTCGCCGAACTCACTCAGGCCGAGAGCATGGAATTCGCCGGTGCCGCAGGCGACGAAGACGCCGCCGGGCCCGGCGGCCACCCCGCGGTTGATGTGTTCGGCGAGGCGGTCGTAGTCGACCTCACCGTCGGGGCCGAAGGGGGTGACGGGGAAGAACAGTACGCCGTCGAGCATGATGGGCTCCTTGTGTTTCTGATGTGAATGTCGAAGGTGTTGTGCGGGTTTGTCAGTCACGGGTGAGCCGGCCGTCGATACGTCGCCAGATCTGCTCCGGGTTGCCGTCGTCGATGGCCACCGGCAGCAGGGTCGTAGGTACGTCCTGATAGGCCACCGGCCGCAGGAATCGTTCGATGGCAAGCGATCCCACCGAGGTGGTCCGGCTGTCGGAAGTGGCGGGGTAGGGTCCGCCGTGGACCATCGCGTGACCCACCTCCACGCCGGTCGGCCAGCCGTTGAACAGGATGCGCCCGGCTTTCAGCTCGAGTTCGGCCAGGAGTTTTGCGGCCGCCTCGTGGTCGGATTCCTCGGCGTGCACGGTCGCGGTCAGCTGTCCCTCGAGCGCGGCGGTGACGTCGCGGACCTGCTCGGCGTCGGCGCATTTCACCACGAGGCTCGACGCCCCGAATATCTCCTGCTGCAGGGTGGGTGAACCGAGGAAGCTCTCGGCGTCGGTGACGAACAGTGCTGCGCGGCAACGGTTGGGCTCATCGGTGTCCTCGCCTCGCGCGAGTACCGTTGCCGAGGAGGCGAACTCGTCGACACCCTGCGCGAAGGACCGGGCGATGTTCGGGGTGAGCATGGTGGTCGGTGTGCTCGCGGCGACGGCCTGCGCGGCGGCGTCGATGAACTTCTCGAGGTCGGCGCCGTCTTCGGCGATCACCAGGCCCGGGTTGGTGCAGAACTGTCCGGAACCGAGGGTGAGCGATCCGATGAAGGCGCGGCCGAGCCCGGCGGCGTCGGCGCGCAGCGCACCGGGTAGCGGATAGACCGGGTTGATCGAGCTCATCTCCGCATACACCGGGATCGGCTCGGGACGAGCAGCGGCCGCACGCACCAGAGCGGTACCGCCCGAACGTGATCCGGTGAAGCCGACGGCCTTGATCTGCGGATCGGTGACCAACGCGATGCCGAGCTCGGACCCCGCGCCGAACAGCAGCGAGAAGGTGCCCGCCGGCACGCCGGTGGCCGCGATCGCGTCGGTGATCAGACGCCCGACGAGTTCGGAGGTTCCCGGATGCGCGTCGTGAGCCTTGACCACGACCGGGCATCCGGCGGCCAGGGCCGATGCGGTGTCGCCGCCCGCGACGGAGAAGGCCAACGGGAAGTTGCTGGCACCGAAGACTGCCACCGGTCCGAGCGGGATGCGCCGCTGGCGGATGTCGGGGCGCGGCAGCGGTGAGCGGTCCCCCACGGCCGGGTCGATGCGCGCACCGTTCCAGCTGCCTTCACGCAAGACTTCGGCGAACAGGCGGAGCTGGCCACTCGTGCGGCCGACCTCGCCGGTGATCCGCCCGGCCGGCAGGCCGGTCTCGGCGGTGGCGCGCTGGACCAGTTGGTCGCGCGCGGCGTCGAGGTTGTCGGCGATCGTGTCGAGGAACTGAGCGCGCTGCGCCGACGACGTGGCGCGGTAGGGCCGAAGGCCTCGCGCGCTGCGGCGGTGGCGCGTTCGACGTCGGCGGCGGTGCCGTGCGCGTAGGCGGGCTGCAACCGCTCGCCGGTGGCGGGATTCACGGCATGGATCGCGGTGCCGGTCCCGGTGACGTGCTCACCGGCGATGATCATCTGTCCGGTCAACGTTCCGGTCCGTTCTGCGGTCGTCATGTGCACTCATCCTTCGGGCTCGGCTGGCGGATTGGGACTGTGATTGGTTGGAATGGCTCCGGTGGCGACGGGGATCGCTCGTCGCGACCGGGGCCTTGTGTTCACGGTAGATCCGACGATCTATTCATGTCCAAGTCAAATGTGGTGGGCATCGATGCCTACTTTGAATCAACGGTGGTGGGGGTATTGCACTCGGCCCGCGGCCACACAACCCGCTGGATCGGGCGCCCCTCGGCGAGCCGCACGATGTTGTCCGCGACGTCACGCACGCGGCCCTCGAACGTCTCGGCGGTCACCCCCGAACTGTGGGGTGTCATCAGGATGTTGGACAGTTCGGCAAACGGGAGTTCGGATGGTGACGCCACATCGTCACCAATCGGGTAGTGGTACCACACGTCGATGGCCGCCGCGCCGATGACGTTGTCGCGCAACGCTTCATAGAGGTCCTCCGCGACCACCAGAGGGCCGCGTCCGACGTTGATGAGCACGGCGTCAGGCCCCAGACCGGCGAGTTCGGCCGCCCCGATCATGCCGGCGGTGTGCTCGTTCAGTGGCGCGGACACCACCACCACGTCGGCGTCGTGCATCAATCGGCCGAGATCGCTGGGGTCGGAATACCAGTCCAGACCATCGGGATTCGCAATTCGTCCCGACCCGGTGACCGCGCATCCACGCGCTCCGAGAGCGGCGAAGACATCGGCGGTTCGCCGGCCGATGTGCCCGAATCCCACGTATCCGATCATCGCCCCACGCAGCGACCGCGGCTGCGGTAGTCCGTCGCGGTAGACCGGCGTGGCCCACCGGCCCGCCCGCAGCGCGGCGTCCTGGGGCAGCAGGCCGCGGCGCAGTGTCACCGCCGCCGCCACGACGTACTCGGCGATCGAGTTCTCGTGATGGAAGGTGTTGGCCACCTGCGTCTGCGCCGGTAGATCCGGGCAGCTCACCTTGTCGAACCCGGCGCCGACGGGGTGCACCAGACGCAGCTGCGTACCCGCGCGGGCCATGGCCGGGGTGAGCCGACCACCGACGTAGACGTCGGCGTCGGCCAGATCGGTGACCAGTCGATCCTCGTCGAACCTGTCATGCCAGGACTGCGTGGCACCGGTCGGTTCGAGCAGTCCCGACAACATCTGTCGGTGCGGCAACAGATTTCGTTCCGCGATGACGACCTTCACGTGATCTCCTCACAATAGGGCGAATTGCTGACCGATCAGCGCGATCGCACCCAGCGTCGACACCACGATCGACACGGTGCGCAGCCGCGGTGCGTCGAGCAATCGGTTGACATATCGTGACGCGGCATAGCCGATCACCACCGCGGGAATCAGTGCGACAAAGGCGAAGGCGATGTCGCGGTGCAGATTTCCGGTAGCCGCGAGCGCAGCGAGCGACATGAGACTGCCGACGAGGAAGAACGCGCTCATGTTGCTGCGCACCCGTGCATTCTCGGGACCCGAGAGCACCAGCGCCATCGGCGGACCACCGATCGAGGTGGCCGTACCGAGCAGCCCCGACGCCGCTCCCGCGGTGGCCAGGACCCGCCGGCGCGGATGGGGTTGCCAGCCCAACGCGGCGAGAACCACACCGCCGAGAACCACGGCGGCCAGCATCAGCGCCAGCCCGCGTTCGGGCAACCAGACGAGGAGCAGCGCGCCGGCGATGGTGCCCGGCACCCCACGTCGACGGGAGCGCATAGACGCCATCTGCATGAGAACCTCCGAGCGAGTGAAGGGCGTGATCGTCTCCGGGAGTGATCCGAGGGGGCTGAGACCACGTTCTGTGACGGTAGACACACGCTAAGAGCGGACCGGCAAACCCGTCAACAGCACCGAGCTCCGGCAAAAGCCCATGTCAGACGGGTTTGCGCCGCAGTCGGGGAGCTCCCCGCAGCCACCTGCATCGGGCGAAAACAGGCCCTGACCTGTCCCTTTCCCGACCTCGCGATCGCGTCGTGGCATCATCGGCGTCCGGACAATACCGTTTGGGCATCGTTCCATGTTATTCGCGTGTTGGACACGTCTCGAGGGACCCACCTACCGTGAGAATCCCCAGCATCGGGACAGCCCTACCGTCCCGCCAGGTCGAGGAGGACCGATGAGCAGTGGACTCGCCCACACCGCCGAATCCGGTGACAACGTTGTCGCACAGCAGTTTTCGCCGAGCACCGGTTCGGTCCTGCGCGTCGGACCCCTCAAGCCGTCCCTCGAGGACACCCTGACCGATCGTTACGACGCCGCGCGGCTGCCCGACGGCGCTGCACGCACCGAGTTCCTCGCCGAACACGGCGACGCGGTCACCGCGGTGGTCACCTCCGGCCGCACCGGTGTCGACGCCGCACTGATGGATGCGCTGCCCCACCTCGGGGCGATCGTCCACTTCGGCGTCGGTTACGACACCACCGACGTGGAACGCGCCGCCCAATTGGGGATCGGCGTGAGCAACACACCCGACGTGCTCAACGCCAGCGTCGCCGACACCGCAGTGGCACTCGTTCTCGACACCATGCGCGGTTTCAGCGCCGCCGACCGCTTCGTCCGGGCCGGTCGCTGGCCCGTCGAAGGCAACGTCCCGCTGTCCCGCGAGGTCTCCGGCGCTCGGGTCGGAATCCTCGGACTCGGCCGGATCGGTTCGGCAATCGCCAAGCGCCTCAATGCATTCGACTGCGATATCGCTTACCACAATCGCCGCGAGGTAGCCGGCAGTCCATACCGCTACGCCACCTCACCGGCCGAGCTCGCCCGCGACGTCGACCTCCTCATCGTCGCCGCGGCCGGTGGCGCCGGCACCAAACACCTCGTCGATCGCGAGGTACTCGAGGCACTCGGCCCGGACGGATTCCTCATCAACGTCGCCCGCGGCAGCGTCGTCGACGAAGACGCACTGATCGATCTGCTGGAAGCCGGGCAACTCGCCGGCGCGGGTCTGGACGTGTTCGCCCGGGAACCGCACGTTCCCGCCGCCCTGATCACCATGGACAACGTGGTCCTGTTCCCCCACCTGGCGAGCGGAACCGTCGAGACCCGCGCCGCCATGGAGGCCCTCACCCTGGACAACCTCGACACCTACCTTCGGACCGGACGGCTCGTGACGCCCGTCGTCGAACCGCGTCCGGCCACCCGTCAACAGGAGGCGTGATGACCGTCGTTCTCAGCTACGTGCCCTCGATCGAGGGACGAGGTGCCCTGCCGTTCGGATTCGCCGAGGCACGCATGCGCGGAACCGAGGTGGTGGTGGTCGCCGAGGGTGACAGTTCGTCGTCGCCCGACTTCGACGTCGACCTAAAGACCGCCCGGACCACCGCCGACGCCGGGGACGCACCTACTCCGTCGCCGACCACGAGCCGGGGCTGTCGCACGCCGATGCCCTCATCGACGCCTCCTACGACGACGATGTCGATCTGCTGGTGATCGGACAGAAACGCCGCTCCCCCGTCGGCAAGCTCCTCACCGGCAGCATCGTCCAGCGTGTGCTGCTCGACGCCCAGTGCCCGGTGGTCGCGGTGAAACCTCCGGTGCGCGCGGCGGTTTGAGCCGACGTCGCTGAACGTAGACGACGAGCAGTCATCCTCCTGCATTCAGTTCTTCCTCCGGTTGCAGCTACCGGAGGAACCAACAGGTGGGGGAAGAACCTCCTCGACCCGCCGGCTGGTGCTCCGCGCACCTCAGATCCACTCCCGCTCGGGCAGAACATCGTTCATCAGCCGATGCAGTGCCGGGTTGGTGTTGTCGGCGCGCCAGGCCACATTCATCTGGACCGGCCGGTCCCGGATCGCGGTCACCTCTTTGAAGACGACGCCGTCGGGGTGCATCGTCGTCGCCGACTCGGGTACCAGCGCCAGGCCCAGTCCCGAGTGCACCAGCACGAGCATCGTGTGCACCTGCGTGACGAACTGGACGTAGCGCGGCGAGGCGCCGACCGCGGTGAATGTGCTGATCAGCAGCTCGTTGAAGTAGCGCGCCTCGGTGGGCGAGTACATGATGACCGGCTGGCCGTCGAAATCCTCGATCGCCAGATGCTCGACGTCGGCGAGGTCGTGATCGGCGGGCACGGCCGCGACCAGACGCTCGTGGTGTAGCGGCCGCGTCGCGATACCGGGCCGGGAGATCGGCGGGCGCACGATGCCGAGGTCCAGGTCGCCGCCGGCGAGACCGTCGATCTGAGCACTGGTCACCATCTCCCGCAGGACGAGCCGGACGTCCGGCAGGATCTCGCGGACCCGCTGCATCAGCCGCGGCAGCACCGCCCGGGCCGATGCGCCGGTGAAGCCGACGGTCACCGTGCCCAGGTCACCGGCCGGCACCCGGGCGACGGTGAGCGCGGCGCTCTCGGCAAGGGCGACGATGCGGCGGGCGTCGGGCAGAAACGCCGCGCCTGCTGCGGTCAGCGAGACCGCGCGGCTGCTGCGCTCGATCAGCTGGACGCCGAGCTCGTGTTCGAGCTGCTGGATCTGCCGGCTCAACGGCGGCTGGGTCATGTGCAGGCGCTCGGCGGCCCGGCCGAAATGCAGTTCCTCGGCGACGGCGATGAAGCAACTCAGACGCGACAACGAGAACATCGATCCACTTCCGGCATCACGACACCGCGAGCTGCGATGCCTGTTGGATCACGCTAACGCACGATCGGCCCGGATCAGCAGAAGATCGCCACGGTCTGACTGCCGAGCATCACGAGGTTCCCGGCCTCATCCCAGGCCTCCATCTTCTGGCAGGAGTAGCCGTCGGCTGCGGCGATGCTCGACGACCGCAGCAGAAACCAGCCGGCCGGGTCGGGGATGGTGTCCGAGCAGATGTTCACCGACCAGGTCATGCTGCTGATGGGTGCCGGCTCGGTGAACACGGTGATCGCCGCCGGCGGAAGGCTGTCGCCGAGCGCGATCAGGGCCACCGCCGGGTCGACGCCGTCGGCCCCGCGGTGACACACCCACGCGGCGAACTCCGGGACGCCGGCCTGCGAGAACGGCAGCGCACCGCCGGCGGGGCGAAGGTCGAAGTTCGCGGTGAACGCCGGCCGTGGGCCGCCGAGCTCGTCGAAGCTCGGACAATCATCGGGCGCGGGTACGTCGGGCCGCTCGACGAAGGTGTGGTCGACGCTGCTGGGCCGGGCGCCGGCGAAGATCAGATTCGATTGCGCCGCAACGTCATCGCCGCTTCTGCTGGTCACCGAGAAGCTGGTGGCGGTGCGGCCCTGCCGTAGCCGGGCGACCTCCATGCCCAGCTTTCCCACGGCCGGCGCGGTGAATGCGAACTGGGCAGCTCGCAGCGTCGGCAACGGAGCATCGCTGCTGCGCAGAACGGCCGCGACGGCCAGCGCTGCGGTCAGCCCGCCGTAGGCGGTTCGACCCTGGGTCCAGGTGTCCGGGACAGCTACATCGGCGCCCGACTCCATCGACGCCATCACCTCGGCCAGCGTGCTCATCGGTCTCCCTTCGTTCCGGCTGCGGCGATCCGGCGCGCAACTACCACTATGCAGAACAGCATAGAGTGTGACGTCAGGGCGTTGCGCAGCGGGTGATCGGGTAGATTGGCCTCATCATCCACACACAGGGGGACCGGTGCGAACCACTGTCATCGCGGGCAATCCGAAACCCGCCTCGCGCACCCTGACGGCCGGCATCGACGTCGCGACCGCGCTCACCGGCACCGCGCCCGACGACGTCATCGACGTGGTGACCCTCGGTGCGGGGCTGCTCGGCTGGGGCGATCCGGGAGTCGCGGCCGCGGTGAGCACCGTGAAGCGCAGCGACCTCATCGTGGTCGCGTCGCCGACGTTCAAAGCCACCTACACCGGCGTTCTCAAACTGTTCCTGGACCAGTTCGAGACGTCGACGGGCCTGACCGGTGTCACCGCGGTACCGCTGATGCTCGGCGCCGCGCCGGGACATGCCATGGCGCCCGAGGTCTATCTGCGACCGTTGCTCGGCGAACTCGGTGCCACCACACCGGCGCCCGGCCTGTACCTCATCGACGCCACCGCAGCCGACCCCGAGAGCTACCTCCCGTGGATCGAGCGCTGGCGCGGCGCGATTCTGGGCTGAGTCGGCGCGTCGCATTTCTGTACCGGCGAGTCCGGTCAGCTGGATAATCCAGCTGACCGGACCGACGGGTTCTGATTTCGGCAAGCTACCTACACACTTTGCCGCTTCGGCAGCACCCAGCCCGGCCGCGGGAAGTGGCAGGTGTACCCGTTCGGGTAGCGCAGCAGGTAGTCCTGGTGCTCCGGCTCGGCCTCCCAGAACGGTCCGGCCGGCTCGATCGTGGTGACCGCCTTACCCGGCCACAACCCCGACGCGTCGACATCGGCGATGGTGTCCCGCGCGATGCGTTCCTGCTCGTCGTCGAGCGGGAAGATGGCCGAGCGGTAGCTGCTCCCCACGTCGTTACCCTGCCGGTCACGCGTCGACGGGTCGTGGATCTGGAAGAAGAACGCCAGGATGTCGCGGTACGACGTCACGGCGGGATCGAAGACGATCTCGACGGCCTCGGCATGCCCCGGATGGTTGCGGTAGGTGGCGTGCTCGTTGGTGCCGCCGGTGTAGCCGACCCGGGTGTCGAGCACGCCGGGCTGACGGCGGATGAGATCCTCCATGCCCCAGAAACAGCCCCCGGCGAGAACCGCGGTCTCGGTCCCGGGGCGCCGGGTGATCTGGCCGGTGTCGGTGGTCATGATGCATCCTCCTGCGTGTCGGTGGTGTGTCCGGTGATCAGGTCCCGGTAGGCGCCGTAACCCTCCGCCTCGAGTTCGGTGAGCGGAATGAAGCGCAGTGCAGCCGAATTCATGCAGTAGCGCTGTCCGCCCGCCTCGCGCGGGCCGTCGTCGAAGACGTGGCCGAGATGGCTGTCGGCGCCCGACGACCGCACCTCGGTGCGCTTCATCCACAGTGTGCGGTCGGTCTTGGTGGTCACCGCGTCGGGCTCGACGGGACGGGTGAAGCTGGGCCAGCCGGTTCCGCTGTCGAACTTGTCGGTCGACGAGAACAGCGGCTGACCCGACACCACGTCGACGTAGAGGCCGGGCTCGTGGTTGTCCCAGTACTCGTTGGCGAAGGCCGGTTCGGTGCCGTCGCGCTGGGTGACGCGGTACTGGTCGTCGGTCAGGCGACTCACGGCTTCGGTGGTCTTGCGGTACTCGTTGCTCACGATTCCTCCTGTTCGACACCGCTGGCTGCGGCGTCATGGTGAACAACGATGTGAACGCACGATTTGGTCCCGGATCTGCCGAGCGATCATCCGCTGAATGACGCGCTGTGCTTTCACACAATCGCCGACGTGATTTTCGGCGGATCTGACGGTGAATGTGACCCGCGATGCGTCCATTCTGACAACACCAGTCCAACACCAATCACCGTCCAGCCTCGGATACAGGAGGTATCACCATGGCGCACGAACCCACGGGCACCGTCACCACCGAATCGACTCGGCGATGGCGCGACCGCAAACGCTATCTCTGGCTCATCGGTCTGATCGTCCCGTCCTTCGCTTTCGTGGCGATCGGCGGATACGAACTGACCGGATGGAGCGCCTTCCTCTGGACCGGGCCCATCGTGGTCCTCGTGCTGGTGCCGGCCATTGACTTCCTCACCGGCTTCGATCCGACGAACCCGCCCAACGATGTGATCGAGGAACTCGAGAACGATAAGTATTACCGGTACATCACCTTCGCGTTCCTGCCCATCCAGTACGCCGGCTTCATCCTGTCGATGTATCTGATCGCGACCGCGGGATGGCCCGTCATCGACAAGATCGGTCTGGCGCTGACGCTGGGATTCATCGGCGGTATCGGCATAAACACCGCGCACGAACTCGGCCACAAGAAGGAGAGCCACGAGCGCTGGCTGTCCAAGATCGCGCTGGCACAGAGTTTCTACGGACACTTCTACATCGAGCACAACCGGGGCCACCACGTTCGCGTCGCGACACCCGAGGACCCGGCTTCGTCACGTCTCGGTGAGAATCTCTACCGCTTCTGGATACGAACGGTCACCGGGTCCCTGCGTAGCGCGTGGGAGATCGAAGCAAAGCGCTACCGCCGCAAGGACACTCATCCGTTTCACCTCGGCAATGACGTCCTCAACGCATGGCTGATGACGGTGGTGCTGTGGGGGGCGCTGCTCATCTGGCTGGGCGTGGGTATCCTGCCGTATCTGGTACTGCAGGCGATCATCGGATTCTCCCTTCTCGAGATCGTCAACTACCTCGAGCACTACGGCATGCTGCGCCAGAAGACCGACAGCGGACGGTACGAGCGGGTTCTGCCGCTGCACTCCTGGAATTCCAACAACATCGCCACCAATGTGCTGCTTTACCACCTGCAACGGCACAGCGACCACCATGCGAATCCGACGCGGCGCTACCAGACGTTGCGCGACTACAAGGAATCACCGGCGCTACCGACCGGGTACTCCGGCATGATCGTGCTCGCCCTTTTCCCACCGCTGTGGCGTCGAGTGATGGACAAGCGAGTTGCCGCCCACTTCGACGGTGATATCCGGCTCGCCAATGTCGCACCCGGCAAGATGGATCGACTTCTTCGCCGATTCCCCGCCCCGGCAACCGAATCCGGTCCCGCAGCGGTCACCGACGTGAGCCGACGACCCGTCGAAGACGGGGTTCGGGCCGCGCGCTGCCCGGGCTGCGACTACGTCTATGACGTCGCCGAGGGCAACGAGCTTGAAGGTTTCGCGGCCGGAACAGCGTGGCGAGACATTCCCGACGACTGGTGTTGTCCCGACTGCGGTGTCCGCGAGAAGGTCGATTTCGTCCCGCTCACCACCACGTCCGGGCGATGATCCGGATCAGATGAGGAACGCCTCGTAATAGTCCAGTGCGAGAAGGAGATCGCCTGCTCTGATGGCCAACGGTCGTCCGAGCAGGCGTTCTGCTTGGTGTAGACGATAGCGCACGGTGTTCTTGTGCACGCCCAGCGCTGCGGCGATGACGTCGGCGTTGTCGGGCGACGTGAGTACCGAGCGCACGGTGAGCCGCAGCTGATCGTGCTCGGGTGCGGCGAGCTCACCGAGCGTCATGCGCGTGAAGCGTTCGGCGGCTTCATGATCGAGGGCGAGCAGTGTCAGCGCGGCGACATCGTCATAGGCGGTGACGGCGACCATCCGTCGGGGTGCGAGTGCCACCCGTCCGGCCGCGCGGGCATCGCGATGGGCGGACATGAATCCGTCAAATCCCAGCGCTGGACCGCCAACGGTCACCCGCACATCCGCGGGATCGATTGTCGCACCGCCGAAGATGCGACGTTCCCCAGCGCTTGACGTTCCCAGCGGGTCCTTTGCGGCGGTGGCGATCCATCCCCACAGCTCTCGGCCGCCCGGGCGAACCGCCGCCGAACGGCCCCCGGGGATCTCCAGGACGAGCTGGGCGAGCACCGACTCGAGCCGATCGATCGAGTCGGGATGAATAGCGTGTGCGATGACAGCGAGATGGGTGACACCGACGATCGGATGCCCGCCGAGTTCGGCAGACAGGTCGGCGGACGCCACTTCCCGCCCGTTGAGCACGTCAGAGATCAGCTCGAACCGCCTGGTGTCGCCACGCCGCCGGATGCGGTCGCTCTCCTCGGTGAACACCGCGACCGAACGTTCTACCGACGACCCGAACCACCGGGTTGCCTTGGTCCAGAACCAGACGAGCAACGCCTCATGGTCGAGATCGTCCGGCGCGCGGCCCACGACGTCGACGGCGAAGTCCCACGACGCCTCCTGCGCCGTCTGATAGATCTTCAGCAGCATCGCCAGGTCGCAATGGTGCCGTGCGATCTGCACCGCGAGTTCGTGAGCCGCCGGCACCAACTCGTCGCGGCCCCGGTCGTCCACGGCCACCCCGGCCAGGAAGGCGAGCCAGTGCTCGGCGACGGCCCGCCGCAGGAGTTCGTGCAGGTCGCCGGGTAGGTCGACGGCGTCCATGACGGCGTCGACCGTCGTCGTCACCCATGCCTGCACCTCGTCGGGCGAGCGTTGCGCCGACGCGAAGTCGTCCAGCCACGCGGTCATCACGTTCATCTGTTCAGCGTCGCATAGCCAATTGTGCTTTTTCACAGGTTCAACGGCGAGATTCGACGGTTCGCCCAGTGAATGGGTGCGGATACCCGGTCAAGATGACAACTACAGCCACATCATCAGTCACCAGGAGGCACCCATGAGCACCATCCACGTCGACCGCCCGGCCTGCGAGGGCATCGGGATGTGCGAAGCACAGGCGCACGAGTATTTCCAGATCGGCGACGACGGTCTCGTTGCCGTTCCCAACCCCGATGTCCCCGACAGCGACCGCGCCCATGTCCGCGCCGCCGTGGACTCCTGCCCGGTCTCCGCTCTGCGGATCGTCGACTGAGGGGCATTCGTATGAGCGCCCGAAATCTTGTCATCGTCGGTGCCTCACTCGCCGGTGTCCGCGCCGCCGAAGGGGCCCGCGCGCACGGGTGGACCGGCCGTATCACCATGATCGGTGACGAGCCACATGTGCCGTATGACCGCCCTCCTCTGTCGAAGGCGGCCCTGGAGTCCGAACTGTCCCCCGACCTGCCGATGCTCCGACGGCCGGAGATCTGGGACGCCCTCGACGTCGACCTGCACACCTCTACCGCGGCGCTCGGCGTCGACGCCGGCGCGCGCCGGGTTCACACCAGCACCGGCGACGTCGACTTCGACGCACTGGTCGTCGCCACCGGAAGCAGACCGAGATCCCTTGCCGCGCTTGACGGTATCGGTGGTGTTCATCAGCTGCGCAGCTTTGACGACGCACTCGCCGTGCGCGGTGCGCTCGACACCGCGGAGAAGCTGACCGTGTTCGGTGCCGGATTCATCGGCAGTGAGGTCGCGTCGGCTGCAGTGGTCCGCGGGATCGAGGTGACGATGGTGAACGCATCGACCCGGCCGCTCGCCCGACACGTCGGCCCGCAGGCGGCGGATATGCTGCTCACCCTGCACCACACCGCGGGCGTGCGCACGATACTCGGCGGCTCCCTGGTGGATATCACAGTGCGCGACAACCAGATTTGCAACGTCCACCTGGACACGGGTGATCGGCTCGGCACCGATGCCGTGGTCGTGGGTATCGGTGCCGAGCCGAGTACGGATTGGTTGCGCGGCAGCGATATCGAACTCGATCCGATCAGCGGCGGCGTGCGCTGCGACGCGACGATGGCCACCAGCGCCCCGGCCGTGTGGGCGGCCGGCGACGTCGCCTCAGTCGACGCCCATCCCGGTGGTCACTGGACGACCGCAGTCGCGACCGGCTTCGTCGCCGGCGCCAATGCCGCAGGTGCACAAGAGGTTCACGCCGGAGTACCGTTCGCATGGTCCAGCTGGTACGGACACCGCATCCAGATGGTCGGCCGGACGGTCGACGCCGAGGAGGTTATCGTCGCCGACGGTCACGTCGAGTATCGCGACAGCGGGCGCGTGGTGGGCGGTGTCGGCATCGACAAGCCAGGTCCCCTCGCGCGGTTACGTCGCGACCTGCTCGCGACCGCCCAGCCCACTGGACCAACCACCGCCGCGTAGGGCTCAGGTGGGATCTTCGTTGGTGACCGCTTTGTACCCCCGCGCACCGGCACGGTCCACGGCCGCGCGCACGAGTCCGAAGATCAATCCCTGCAGAGCCGCGGCGGCGAGGACCTCGGTGTTGCTGCGTCGCAGATCCTTGGGGTCGGGGGTCGACGGGTCGTTGGCAACCCGCTTCCAGATCTGGCCGAAGGCGGCACTCGCGGCGATACCGCCGAGCACCCCCGTCGCCATCGACAGCGGCTTGTACAGCACCTTGGACGTGGTACTCATGTTCAACCCTTCCTGCGGCGTCGGATGACGACGACGGCGATCAGCGCGGAAAGCGCGGCCACACCCGCGCCGATCAGAACCTGTTGATTCTCTTGTGCTTTCACCTTGGTGGTGTGAGCGGTGTCGGCGGCCGCAGACTTGACCCGGGCGGGCACGTCCGCCTTGTGGGCCAGCGCGTCGACGGTCTCGGCGAGCGCGGCGCGCTGCTCCTCGACGGGTGGTGGGGTGGGCGACTCGTAGGCCGGTGTGGTGGCCGACTCGTCGGCGTTGTCGGCGGTCATCGGAGATGCTCCTTCACGGTGTCGATGTCGGCCTGCACGCTCTGCACGGTGCGTTCGGGGGCCGGTGGGATGGCGGCTTGTGCGCGTTTCGCCCCGATGAAGGCGGCGAGACCACCGACAACCAACAGGACCAACCCGACCATCAACGCGGCCAGCCAGGCGGGTACGGCGTTGGCCAGACCGATGATGGCCGCGGCCACCAGCGCGCCAAGCCCGAAGAGGATGAGAAGTGTTCCGCCTCCGGAGATTCCGGCTCCGATACCGAACCGGGTGCCCTTGGTCTTGACCTCGTCGAGCGCGTCGCGGATCTCGGTTTTCACCAGGGTGGTGGTCTGCTGTTGGAGTCGTTCGATGAGTTGTACCGTCGACAAATCATCGACGCGGGGATCGGCCATGGTGCACCTCTCGGACCGGTCGGGGGGACCCCGACCATCGGGGTGAACGCCGAGCGTCTTCAGCGTCTTGTCGTTCGTTTCCCGACCATACCCGCCGACTCCGGTGGGTGCGAGGACGCCGATACCGGTCTGTTACCCGGTCGATGCGGGAATCTCGGAGTAGTCCCCAAGCGCCACCAACCGCACTCCATCGGGTTGGGCGTCGAGGGCTGCGAAAAGGCGCTGGGCCGCTTCATCTTCCGATTCCGGCTCCCCTACGTAGGAGATGAGGAATCGGAAGTAGAGCCGTTCCCTCCGGCGTCAGCCGCGAGCCGTCGCCGACGGTGATCGCACCATCGGCATACAGCACCACCAGCAGCATGCCGTGTTCGCGCGGCATTCCCGCGGTGATACTCGGTTGGAAAAACGGCAGATTCAGGGCCCGCCCGCCGTGCCGGGCATAGAACCGCACCCGCCGTTCGGGATCGCCGTGCTCGGCAGATGCCTCGTGCACGTCGGGCCGCTCGACCTCGGCCACCACCAGTCTGATGGTGGGGTCGTCGGCCCACATGTCGATCGCGCCGTCGAGCAGCTTCCCGCCGACGCCTCCTGATCGCCGGGAACCGCCGACGGCGAGATACGACAGGATCGCGACACCACCGGCTCCTCCGAACACCGCGGTACCCGCGGGTCCGTCGTCATCAGCCGCGACGATCATCGACGCCGCGCCGTCAGTCACCTCGCTGATGAGTTCGTCCACATCGACGAGTTCGGTGACCGGGAAGTTCGGCACCAATAAATCGCGATGCACCGCGGCAACAGTCGGATCGTCGAGGATGCGTTGGAACCGGATCGGATTCATCGGCTGCCGTCCTGCACAGACCCGGCGTTCACGAACCCTGCACGACCATCACCGGGCAGTCGGCGACGTGCAGAACGGCCTGGCTGGTGGAGCCCAGCAGCAGCCCGCGAAATCCACCGCGTCCGCGGCTGCCCATCACCACGAGCTGTGCTTGGGCGGACAGCTCGGCGATCCGCGTCGACGGGGCATCGGCGGTGATCACGTGCTCGACGATGACATCCGGGTAGTCCTCACCGTAACCGGCCAACTGCGCACCGAGCGTCTCCTCGGCTTCATCGTGCAACTGGCGCAACACTTTTTCACCCGCGTCGTAGAACGCCGCACTGGAGAAACCGCCGTAGGAATGCACTGCGACCAGCGTGGCGTTCAGGATCGCCGCCTGGGCGAAGGCCTGCGCGATGGCGTCTGTCGAGGTCGGTGAGCCGTCGACGCCGACCACGACCGGTCCGCTGGTGGGGAGTGTGTCGGAGACCACCACCACCGGGCATTCGGCATGCGCCGCAACGTGCGTGCTGACCGAACCGAGCAGCAGTCCGCTCACCCCGCCGAGCCCGCGCTTGCCGACGACCAGATTGTGCGCGCGGCTGGAGATGTCCCGAAGTGCCAGTGCGGGTTTGCCCTCGATGACCTCGCCGGTGACCGTCACCCCGTCGGCGGTGTCCTCGGCGAGTCCTTTCGCCAGTTCCACGGCCGTCTCGGCAAAGGCCCGCCCGGCGGTCGCCGCCGATTGCGCAACCGACACCGCGGCCAGGGTGAACGCGGCCGCCGGTGGTGCCACTGCGCTCACGATGTGCAACGGACGGTTCGCCCGGACAGCCGCCCGCGCACCCCACCGCACAGCATTGGAGGCCTGTTCCGATCCGTCCACCGCGACCACGATCGGCGCGTTGACCGGCATTGTCACCACTTCCTCTCCTCGGATACCCCTCCACACTGCCAGACGGCACGTCTGGCTGTCGGCGGTTCGGGCTGCCGGAGATGGGGTGCCGGATCAGACGGGACTGGCGACCTCGTAGTCGGCGATAGCCGCGACCTTCTCCGCCGACGCGGACTGCGGGTCGAACCGGTAGCCCAGCCATTCCCGGGTCAGGCGACGCGCGAGTTCGACGCCGATCACGCGCTGACCGAAGCACAGGACCTGCGCGTCGTTGCTGAGGACAGCGCGCTCCACCGAGAAACTGTTGTGGGCGGTGACTGCGCGGATTCCCGGGATCTTGTTGGCGCTGATGGCAACTCCGAGGCCGGTGCCGCAGATCAGCAAGGCCCGGTCGGCGGTGCCGTCGGCCACCAGACGGGCGGCCGCAGCGGCGACATGGGGGTAATGGGTGTGCTCGTCGGGGCCCACGCCCACGTCGATCACCGAGGCGACGCGCGCGTCGTCGACGAGGTCGGCGGCCAGGATGGCCTTGTAGTCGATGCCGGCGTCGTCGCTGCCGATGGCGATGGTCATTCCGGATGTGGTGGTCATGGGGTGTCCTCTCAGTGGATCGCGAGCAGGTCGACGATGGTCGTCACGCACAGGGCAAAGGAGGTGGCCCCGGCGTCGGGAGTGCCGACACTGCGTTCGGCGAGTGGTCGGGCACGCCCGACCTTCGGCACCATGTCGGCAGTGGCCGCAGCGGATTTCGCCGCGATCTCGGCCGATTCGCGCCACGCCGCACGCCAGTCCGGGCAGCGGTCGACGGCCACGGTCAGGGCGTCGGAGAAGGGTCCGATGGCGTCGAGCATGGTCTTGTCCCCGAGCTGGGCGCCCCCGAGGTCGAGCATGGCCGTGTATCCGGCGGCCACCGCGTCGGCGATGTCCTGCGAGGTTGGTGTTCCGTTGTCCCCCAGCCGCTTTCCGGCCGAGGTGAGCGCAGCTCCCCACAGTACGCCGGATGTTCCGCCGGCTTGAGCAGCCCAGGCCTCGCCGGCGTCTCGCACCAGCCGACCGGCGCCGGCCCCGGCGGTCGCCGCCTTGCGAGCGGCCTCGACGGCAGCGGTGAGTCCGCGAACCATGCCGCGGCCGTGGTCACCGTCGCCGGCAACCGCGTCGATCCGCGCGAGCTCGTCTTCGGCCTCGACTACGGCGCGGTGCACTGCGCCCAGCCCGGATACGATGTGGCCCGCCACGATTCGCGACTCCGCATCACCGGTGATCTGCTCGGATACGGCGGCCTCGGCATCGACGGCGGTTCGACGATGGGCTGCGGGGTCGGCCGTCACGCTGCCCCGCTTGTAGGCGGGCGTGTCGGCCGGGCTGGTCCACAGCGCTTCCAGTTCGTCGTCGAGCCAGGTGAGGGTGAGCGAACAGCCCGCCATGTCGAGGCTGGTGACGAGTTCACCGATCTCGGGGTCCACCACCGTCAGTCCGGCGGCGGACAGCCTGTCCGCCACCGTCTTCCACACCACGAACAGCTCTTCGTACTTGGTTCGGCCCAGGCCGTTGAGGATGACGGCGACGCGCCGGGACTCGATGGCCGGCGGCAGCTTCTCGGCGTCGGCGAGCACACCGTCGACGAGGAGGTCGGCGAGTTCGGCAGCACTCGGCAGGGCGTGGTTGGCGATGCCCGGTTCGCCGTGGGTTCCGAGTCCGAGACCCATCGTCGATGCCGGCACGGTGAACAGCGGCGCCTCGCCGCCCGGCATGGTGCATCCGTCGAAGGCGACGCCGAGGGTGCGGGTGGCGGCGTTGGTGGTGCGTGCGACGCGTTCCACGTCGTCGAGCGAGTAGCCGGCCTCGGCGGCCGCACTGGCACAACGGAACACGGCGAAGTCACCGGCGATGCCGCGGCGTTTGCCGGCCTCGTCGACGGGTGCGCTCGCGATGTCGTCGGTGACGGTCAGGAAACGCGCATCGATCCCCTCGTTCGCGAGTTCGGTGACCGCCAGCCCGAAGTTCATGACGTCGCCCGCGTAGTTGCCGGTGATCAGCAGAACTCCCGAATCGCCGTGTGCGGCACGGGCGACCGATGCGGCCTGCCGCGCCGTCGGCGAGGTGAACACGTTGCCGACGACGGCGCCATCGGAGAAGCCGGGTCCCACCACGCCGCAAAACGCGGGATAGTGCCCGGAGCCACCGCCCACCACCACGGCGACTTTGCCGGGCGGGGTCTCGGTGGCGCGGACCACGCCGCCCGGCACGCCGACGACGTAACGCGCGTTGGCATCGAGAAAGCCGGCGAGCATGTCCTCGGTGAACGAGGCGGGATCATTGAACAGTCTGGTCATGGTGGGTCCTTGGGTTTCCGACGGTGGTGGCCGTCAGTGCATGTGGCTGCCGCCGTTGATGTCGAGGGTGGTGCCGGTCAGGTAGGCGGCGTCCTCGCTGGACAAGAAGGTGATCGCGGCCGCGACCTCGGTGGTGGTCGCGGTGCGCGCCACCGGGATCGACGCCGCGAGCGCGGCTTCCTGCTCGTCGGTGGAGCCGACGCGGATGTCGGTGTCGACCGCGCCCGGGGTCACCGCGTTGACCGTGACACCGGTGGTACCGAGTTCGCGGGCAAGGGATTTGGTGAATCCGAGGATCGCGGCCTTGGCCGACGAGTAGGGCACCTTGCCGAAGACACCGCCGCCGCGCTGCGCGGACACCGACGACATGTTGACGATGCGCCCGAAACCGGCGTCGATCATGGCGGGCAGGAAGGCCTTGGTGACCAGGTAGGTTCCGGTCGCGTTGACGGCCATCACCTTGTTCCAGAGGTCCAGGGTGGTCTCGAGGAACGGCACCGGCGAGGTGATGCCGGCGATGTTGGCGAGCGCACCCACCACCGGCAGGTTGCCGCTCGCGACCTCGGCGGCCACCGCTGCCTGGGCCGCGGCGACCGACGCCTCGTCGGTGACGTCGATATCGGCGCCGAAGGCGGGCACCGCGTACTGGTTGCCGATCTCCGCGGCGACCTTGGCGGACAGTTCGCCGTCGAGGTCGAGAATGACGATGGCCCAGCCTTCTTCGGCGTAGCGGCGGGCGACCTCACGGCCGATGCCGCGCGGGGAGGTGGCGCCGGTGATGACGGCGGTGCGTTGGATGCTGTTCATGATTTCTCCTGATGGGTTGGGGTTGTGGGGATCAGAGGAGACCGGCGACGTAGGTGCCGGCGTTGACCGCACCCCCGGCACGTTGGTCGTCGGTGATGTCGCGGGTTTCGAGCTCGAGTGCGAAGTGGCCCTGGTAACCGGCGTCGGCGAGTGCGGCGAAACCCGCGGCGAAGTCGGTCTCGCCCGCGCCGACGCTGCGGTGGATATCGCCCGGCACGGCGTCGCGGATGTGGACGTGGGTGATGAGCGGACCGAATCGGGTCACGAACTCCACCGGGTCGCCGCCGAAGGCGACGATGTGGCTGAAGTCCATGACGATGCCGATGGTGGTGCCGGTCAGACGCTGCGCGAGCTGCGCGGCGCGATCGATGTTCCAGCAGAGGCGGAAGAAGTGCAGCGCCTCCACCCAGATGTCGACGCCGCGGGCATAGGCCCGGTCGGCGGCCCGGATCAGCTGCTCGGCGACTCGATCGAGATCGGCGTCGAGGCTCTCGATCGGATCGTGGTCCTGCGCACCGCACGGCAGCACCACCGCGCCGGCGCGGGTGCGGACGGCAAGCTCGACGAGGGCGTCGAGATGCGCGTCGCGCTGTCCCTGGGCGTCGGGGTCGAGCGCGAGGTTCAGGTCGCCGATGTCGCCGTTGATGGAGCGTTCGGCGGATTGCTCTTCGGCTACGACACCGGCGTCATCAACGGCGCCCTCGAACCCATGCGTGAAGACCTCGGATTGTCCTCGACCACCGAGGGTTTCGTGGTGAGCATCCTCATCTTCGGCGCGGCCATCGGCGCGCTGATCGGGGGCCGCCTCGCCGACCGGCACGGCCGCCGCAACAACATCCTGATGCTCGCCGGGATCTTCATGATCGGCACCATCGGCTGCGTGCTGGCGCCGGATTGGCATGTGCTGGCGGCCTTCCGCTTCATCCTCGGGCTCGCCGTCGGCGGTGCCTCGGCAACGGTGCCCGTCTACCTCGCCGAGATGGCGCCGGTAGAACGACGCGGCAGCATCGTCACCCGCAACGAGGTGATGATCGTGTCGGGGCAGTTCGCGGCGTTCGTCATCAACGCGATCATCTTCAGCATCTGGGGCGAGCACGCCGGCGTCTGGCGCTACATGCTGCTCGTCGCGGTACTCCCGGCCATCGGCCTGTTCATCGGGATGCTGCGGATGCCGGAGAGTCCTCGGTGGCTCTCCTCGTAGAACCGCGACGACGAGGCCCTCGAGGTACTCCGTCAGGTGCGTTCACCCGAATGCGCCGACGCAGAACTCGCCGAAGTGCACGCATTGGCGTTGGAGGAGAAGGAATCCCAGACCGGCGGATGGTCGGATCTGGCCACCCCGTGGATCCGACGCCTCATCATCGTCGGCATCGGGATCGGTGTGTTCTCCCAGTTCAGTGGCATCAACGTGATCATGTACTACGGCACGCATCTGCTCGAGAATGCCGGATTCTCCAGCAACGGAGCCATCGTCGCCAACACCCTGAACGGATTCTTCAGCGTTCTCGGCGTCACCGTCGGCATCCTGCTGATGAACAAGTTCAACCGGCGGTCCATGATCATCACCGGCTACGTGCTCACCACCACCTTCCACGCACTCGTCGGAATCTTCGCACTCGCGTTGCCCGACAACACCGTCAAGCCGTACGTGATCATGATCCTCGTCATCGGATTCGTGTTCTCCATGCAGGCCTTGATCGGCCCGCTCACCTGGCTGCTGCTCTCGGAGATCTTCCCGCTCAAGATCCGGTCGTTCGCCATGGGCGTCTGCGTGTTCATGCTCTGGATCGCGAACTCGATCGTCGCCTTCGGCTTCCCGCCCACCGTGGATGCCCTCGGCATCTCGTCGACGTTCTTCCTGTTCGCCGCGCTCGGCCTGGCCGCCATCATCTTCATGTGGCGGATGGCACCGGAAACACGTGGCCGCACGCTCGAACAGTTCGAAGACGACTTCCGCGTCCAGCATTCCTGACAACCATTGCCTCCGAAAGGGATTCCCATGTCCGTCCTGGTAGCCGTACCCGACAGCGTCGAGGGTGTCACCGCCCTGGCCGCCGCCGGTGACGAGGCCAAACTCCTCGACACCGACACCGGGCCAGCGCGAGATTCTGCTCGGCGGGCCCACGGAGCAGCCCGGCCTCCGGCGTCGGACCAGCGCCGGGAAGTGCTGTGCCGACGGCGATCTCGAGGCCGGTGAGATCAACCGGACCGTACGACTCGGCGACTGCCTGCACCGACGCATCCCCGTCGTCGTCCTCACCGTCGAGGCGATCGAGATGGCCGGCGAGCCCGGTGAGTGCCGCGAGGTGCCCACCCGCCGAGGCCCCCCATACCCCGACCGCCTGCGGGTCGATCCCGAGCGTCTCGGCGTTGCGCCGCAGATAACGCACCGCGGTTCGCACGTCGTAAAGCTGGGCCGGAAACGTCGCCTGCCCGCTCAGGCGGTACTCGATGGCGGCCATCGCGAGGCCTCGCTCGGCGAAGTGGACGGACAGATCCGGTGCCAGCGTGCGATCGCCGGTGAACCATCCGCCGCCGTGCAGCCAGATGACCACCGGGACCGTCGTCGCCGCGGGCGGCAGATAGAGGTCCATCTGGAGGGGGCCGCTGGGTCGTTCGGCAAAGGTCACAGTCCGGAACCCGGTGTCCGGTGTCGATGTTGCGGTCACCCGACCATGGTGCGGGTGTGGGCGCGGTCACGTCCATCAGGAATTCACGGACGCTCATCCGGATATCCCGAATGGTCAATCGGCGACGTACCGCTCGCACACCAGGTCGACGAACCGTCGCACTGCCGGGCTCGGATCGGCGGGCGGGCAGAGATAGGTGGTGATGTCACCGGCGTCGACGAGCGGTACGAAGGCCACATCGGAGTGCGTGTACATGTCGACCGCGGATGCACCCGCGACGTTCACACCGATTCCGGCGCTGCACAATTCGAGGACCTCCTCGAACGAGTCGGCGATGGCGAGCATCTCGATATCCCGACCGCCGAGCAACTCCTGCGTCCAGCGCCCCGACGTCGCGCGATCGGTGTTGGTGATCAGCTTCTCACCGGCAAGGTCGGCGATCGTCGCCTGCGGGAGTCGAGCGAGCCGATGGTGGCGGGAGGTGACCACGACACAGCCCTCCGACCACAACCGTGTACCCCGCCGTCCCGCCGGCAGGTCGCCCGCAGCCGTGACGAAAACGGCATCGACCTGGCCATCGTCGAGCGCCCGATAGCAGCCGTCGAAGCCGAGCATCTTGATCTCCCACGAGATCTCACCGAGCGCGTGAGCGGCTTCGGCGAGGACGGCCCGAATACGCGGACTCGACACCATCAGCCCGACTCGGATGGTGCCGATGTCCGGATCCTCGTCCCGAATCCAGGACCCCACGGCATCCATCGATGACTGCACCTGCTGGGCCAGCGGGAGGAGTTCCGCACCGGCCTCGGTGAGCGCCACCCGCCGCGGATCGCGGCGAAAGAGCTTGCGGCCCACCCTCTTCTCCAGGGCAGCGATGGTGTCGCTGAAGGTCGAGGGACTGATATGCAGTTCTTGTGCGGCGTTGCCGAAGTGCAGGGTGCGCGCGGTCACCACAAAGCACCTGAGCTGCTGGAAGGTGATGTCCACGAAGTCGCCGCCTCCCGGGTGTCGATCACACCGACGTCATGCCGTCGGTCCACTCTCACGATAACGGCCTCGGGCTGGTCGAGGTTCGTTCCGGCTGGTCGAGCCGGTGAGGAGGTGAGCACGGTGCGGATCACAGTCGAATCCCTCGCCTGTCCAGACATCCTCGTAGTCCGCCGATGCCGGTTCCCGTCGGACGAGGCCGTGGGTGCGAACATCGTTGTCTCGCCGGTGGTTTCGACGCGCGTCGGTGATGCTCGACGACGATGATCGGATGATCGGCGCGACGCCTCACGCCAGGGAACCGTCGACAAACTGTGCGACTCCCTCGCCGAAGGACCAGTCCTCACGAGTGTTCTCCGACACCGAGATCACGAGATCGGCTGGGCGCAAACCGGTTTCGGATTCCAGGCGGTCAGCGAGTGCACGGAACGCTGCACGCTTGTGATCCAGCGTCCGGCCCTGTTGGAAGATCTGAATGACCACCGCATCGTCGGTGCGATCGAAACCGAGGCCGGTGTCCTCCAGGATGATTCGTCCTGGTTTGTGCTCGGTGATGATCTGGTAGCGGTCGCGATCGGGTGCGGCGAAGTGTTCGAGCATGACGTCCTGAACAACATCGGCGAAGCGCCGGAGTTCGTCGTCGCTGCGACGACCCTCGGTCACGTGAATGTGGACCAGTGGCATGGTGGCATCCTCTCGATTCGGAGTGAACCTAGTATGTCCGGACATACTGACAACTGCAATAGCCGTGCTGATTGGCACGCGATCAGACACCTGTCTATCTTGTGATCCAGGGCACAGCACGCAGCGACCCGCTCCCGACGAGGAGGACTCATGTCCGATATCGCGAATCGCGATCAGATTGACGAACTCCTTGCCCGGCAAGCGATCACCGATCAATTGGCCGTCTACTGCCGTGGTATGGATCGGATCGACGTCGACCTTGCCCGCTCGGTGTTCCATCCGGACGCCGTCGCCGACTACGGTGCGATGTTCCGGGGTTCGGGATACTGATCCGATTGCCGAGTTGGCGTTGAGGGCAGAGCTCAATCGACCCCCGAGGTGGGTCCGTACTGGCAGTGTGATCGCGATTTTCGGTCTGGTGGCCGCGATAGTCTTCCGCCTGGCCCGGCCGGCCTCCTGTGGTGATTGCTTCGAGACCCTCGTTCCCGGCGCCCACGCCCGATGGCCACAAAATACGAAGGTGGTTAGTAGAAGTGGGGTGTGATGCGGGTGTGCGGGGAGGTGGTGAGGCATGACTGACGGTGTCGCGGTGCGGCGTGCGGGTCGGTTCGGCCCGCGCGGTCCTGCCCGTACGATCTCCCGTGCGGTGGGTCTTGCTGTGGTGATGTTTGAGGCGGTGGCCGCGTTCTGGCTGGTGATGCTGCTCCGAACGTCGGATCTCGTGCCATCCGACCCCCGCTCAGGAGTCGGGCGCGGTGATCCGGTTGAGCTGCGGGTGCTGACCGCTGTGGATGTGCACGACTGGGTGTCGGCTCTGAGTGCTGCGGCCTTCGCTGCGGGTGTGGCCGGTGCGCTGGTGGCGCGTCTACTCCCAGCAGTCAAGGGGCGCGCGACCGGTTGAGTAGTCGGGCCTGGGCCTCGCCGGAGTTTCCCTTGTCGGAGGGTTTCTATGGCTTAGGCTTTGGTGCCGCCGCCGCGGGTGTGGCGAGGTTTAAGGGTGAGGTATTCGCTGAGCACTTCACGCTCGGCGGGTGTCACGGTCTGGGCGAAGTGCATCAGTACTGCCGCGGAGTCCCCGCTGGCGTCGAGGACCTGACGCAAGGTGCGTGAGGTGGCCTCTTCACGGGTCTGCATGGGGAAGTACCGGTAGGCGCGGCTGACTTTTTCTCGACCGACGAACCCTTTTTTGTGCAGGTTGGTGACGACGGTGAGCACTGTGGTGTAGGCCGGTTCGCGGTCGTGGAGTTCCTCGACTAGGTCGTGCACCGACATCGCCGCACCGGCTGACCACAGCACGTCCATCACTGCGCGTTCCAGTGAACCCAGCCCAGTCATTTTCACCCACCATCTCTAGATGCGGGTCAATCTTACGACGGACTACCTCAGTTAGTAGCTTGGTCCCGTTGGAGCGCATCGGCAGCGCCGCGACGCGGGCGGTGTTTGAAGGCCACGGAGAATTCGGTTCCAGGGGTGCTGCGGTGGATGTGACGTCGGGTGGTGGTCGGCAACGTGATGGTGAAGGTGGCTCCGTGTCCGGCTCCCAGGCTTTCGGCGAGCAAGGTGCCCCCATGGTCTTCGACGATAGAGCGGGCGATGGTGAGGCCGATTCCGCTGCCGCCGGCGTCTCTGGTGCGTGAGGAGTCGGTGCGGTAGAAGCGGTCGAAGATGTGTGGAAGGTGTTGAGGGGGAATGCCGTCACCGCAGTCGACGACGCTGATGCGCACCGCGTGTGCCGGGGCGGTGTCGGCTTTCACTACGACTCGCTGGCCCGGGGAGCTGTGTCGCAGCGCGTTGGTGAGCAGATTGAGCAGTACTTGGCTCATTCGTTCGGCGTCGACATGGATGTGTACGCGCGCGGCGGTGGTGACGATGCCTAGCGTGACTTTGGCGTCGGTGAACAGGTCGGCGGCTTCTTCGTAGGTCGCGATGAGCAGTTCGTTGACAGTGATCGTCGCCGGGTGGAGGGGCATCTGATGCTCGTCGGCGCTGGATACGGTCGCGATGTCCTCGGCGAGACGCTGCAGGCGGGTGGTGGCGGTGCGCACGACGTCAAAGGTCTGTGAGTCGGGAGCCCGGATTCCGTCTTCGATGGCGTCGGTGATCGCGCCGATGGTGGTCAGTGGGGTGCGCAGTTCGTGGGCAAGGTCTGACAGCATCCGCTTACGGATGTCGTCTTGTGAATCCAGCCGTTG
Source organism: Gordonia bronchialis DSM 43247 (assembly GCF_000024785.1). Classification (NCBI taxonomy): domain Bacteria; kingdom Bacillati; phylum Actinomycetota; class Actinomycetes; order Mycobacteriales; family Gordoniaceae; genus Gordonia; species Gordonia bronchialis. Next base: position 4,530,100 of record NC_013441.1, read on the forward strand.
TGCAAGTTGGTTGATAGCTCGGCTGAGCTGGGTGAACTCGGTGCCGAGCTGGCGATCGGGTACGCGCGTGCGGTAGTTGCCGGCGCCAATAGCCACGGCTGAGCGGGCGACACTGGCGACTGACTGTTGTACGCGGCGAGCCAGGAACCAGCTGACGGCCGTGGCCAGGATCGTCGAGGTGATCAATGCGGCAGACATTGAGACGACGATCGAGGAAGTGAACGCGGCTTCGACATGGTCGGCCTGAACTGACCCTGGCTCGAGGCGAGCTTGGCCGAGGTGGTCGTGGAAGGTGTGTGGAGCCACGAATAGTGCCACGATCGCGACGCTGATGCCGCCGCCGGCGATGACGATAGCTTGAGCGAGCATGAGCCGGGAGCCGAAGCTGCCGGGGATACGTAACCGTCGACGTTCATCGTTCATCGCTGGCTCCTCGAGGTTGGCCGTCACCCATCCGGTAGCCCACTCCGCGAACGGTGCGGATGAATCGGCCGGCTACGGCGCTGTCACCGAGTTTGCGGCGCAGACTGGCGACATGGACTTCGACGACGTGGGCATCGCCGACCCAGTCGGGTCCCCAGATTTCGGTGAGCAGTTGCTCTCGACTGAACACAACACCGGGCCGCCGCGTGAGCGCTTCGAGAACGTCGAACTCAGTCCGAGTCAGCTCCACGGGTGTGCTCTCCACCTGGACTTCACGACCCTGAGGGTCGAGGGTGAGCTCCCCTATCGTCCGCGGGTGCGACTCGCCGGTTGGGGTCGGCCGTGGTCGGCGCAGCATGGCGTCGATGCGCGCCATCAGCTCACGAGGGCGAAATGGTTTCGTGAGGTAGTCATCGGCCCCCACCGACAGGCCAACGACTGTGTCGACTTCGTCCGCGCGGGCCGTGACCATCACGATGTAGGCGTTGGTGAAGGTGCGCAACTGTCGACAGACCTCGACGCCATCGAGTGACGGCAAGCCCAGGTCGAGGATGACTACTGCCGGACTCGCCGTGCGTGCGGCGGCGACTCCCTCCTGGCCGTCGGGCGCAACGGTGACCGTGAATCCGCTGCGCTGCAGGTAGTCAGCAACGACTTCGGCAATGTCGGGCTCATCTTCGATCACCAGGGCGTGCAGACCGTGCGGTGGTCGGACCACCGGCATATGGAGGTCGTCGACGACGTTGCGATCTTGGGGCACGCTCCTATGGTGGCGGTGGTCTACACGATCATCCAACCTCGTGGGCATTCTTGAGCAGATCTTGATCCACGCTGCCGATCAGCCTTGAGGTTCGGTGGGCAAGGTGGCGGTGTCGCCGGGTGGAACGTTACGACACAGTTCCCTCTCACACTGATGATCTGATTTCTGCCCGGCGGCGTCCTGTTCAACAACGCAGAGGATGCCCGTGTGACTGTCTCCTACAGCCTCACCACCAGTGATCCATTCGCCAGTACCTTCCCCGCCGAAGCCGCGTCGCCCCGTGCTGGGCTGAGTCGTCAGCTGGTGGGCGGCACCCCGGTGTTGCGCATCGAGGAACCCTTCGCCGAGCACGGGCGCGGCTTCTGGGCCAAGCTGGAAGGCTTCAACCCCGGTGGTATGAAAGACCGGCCTGCGCTGCACATGGTGGAACGCGCCCGCGCCCGTGAAGAGCTGGCCCCGGGGGCGCGGATCATCGAATCAACTAGTGGGACACTGGGATTAGGCCTGGCTTTAGCGGGCATCGTGTTCGGGCATCCGGTGACCTTGGTGACCGATCCAGGACTGGAACCGATCTTGCGGCAGATGCTCGCCGCATACGGCGCCCAGGTCGATGTCGTCAGCGATCCCCATCCGGTCGGGGGTTGGCAACAAGCCCGCCGCGACCGCGTGCGCACCCTGCTCGAGCGCGACGAGGCTGTGATCCACCCCGGCTTTTCCGGAGAGCTCAGGTTGTGAGTGCCCCCTCCGGATTGAGGGTGCGCATGTGATCGTAATGGAGTCGCTCAGCGTGGTCGGGGGTGAGGTCGTCGCAGTAACTGTGTGGGCGTTCACGGTTGTAGAACGCCACCCATTCGGCCGTGCCCAGTGACAGTTCGGTCGCGCCGTGAAATCGCGGCTGGTTGTCGACGAGTTCGTTCTTGTAGTCAGAGTTCACCGACTCCGCGAGCGCGTTGTCGTAGCTATCCCCAACGCTGCCAATAGAAGCCGCGATGCCTTCCTCGGCCAACCGCTGCCCGAACACAATCGCTGTGTACTGCGATCCCGCGTCTGAATGGTGTATGAGTCTCGTTAAATCAACTACACCGCAACGCTTTCGGTTGTCTATCGCGTTGTTGATGGCATCGGTAACCAGGTTCACTGTCATTTCCGAGGCCACTTTCCAGCCGACAATCTTGCGGGCGAACACATCGATGACGAACGCCGTGTACGCCCACCCCGACTTGGTGCGGCAGTAGGTAAAATCGGCTACCCACAACCGATTTGGTGCCGCAGCATAGAACTGTCTGTCGACCAGATCCGCCGGCCGCGACGCTGCCGCATCAGGGATGGTCGTACGCACTCGCTTCTTCTTACTCGCGCCATGCCATCCCATCTCCCGCATCACTCGTTCAACAGTGCATCGAGCAACATCAATACCACTGCTGCGCAATACTATCCATGTCTTGCGTGAACCCAGAACCCGCATCAGCGGTCGCTTCCGGCGCAAAGCGAAGATCGCATCGATGACCTGCGCATCGGCGAACATGCGGGCGCTCGGCCCGCGGTTGATGTGATCATAGTAAGTGGACGGGGCGATGTGGATACCATGCTCGCAGAGCACGGCGCACATCGAATCGACGCCCCAGACAAGGCCATCCGCACCCACCTGGTGTCCCTGGTGAGTGCGGATGAACTCCACAATTAGCGGTGTGGCCGGTCGATCTCGGCCGCGAAGAAAGCCGACGCCGCCTTCAGGATCCCGTTCGCTCGTTTGAGCTCGGCCACCTCGCGCTTGAGTCGTCGAATCTCCTCGCTATCGGCCTTGGCTGGCGCGCTGGCGGCGCCCGACGGCGCCTTGCGCACCCACTGGCGAACCGTCTCCGCCGAGCCGACTCCGAGCAAATCCGCAGTCTTGCCCATCGCCGCCCACTCGGTGGACCCCTGAGCCACCAACTGCTCGACCATGTCCACCGCGTCGCGCTTCAACTCATCCGAGTATCGCTTCGATCCTGCCACTGCCATAGGTTTCATTCTCCCTTGAGACGAACCCTCCGGAAACACCGGGACGGATCACTGCGTGGTGTCCCGACCAGTATTCCAACCCCGACAACGTGACCGGTTACAGCTCGTTGGGTGTGGAGTTGATCGCGCAGCTGCGACATATCGATGTGCTGGTGTGCTCGGTGGGCACCGGTGGGCACTCAGCCGGTGTGGCTCATACTCTGCGGCAGTTCAACCCTGAGCTGGAGGTTGTGGGCGTAGACACCATTGGCTCGACGATTTTCGGCCAGCCGGCACAGTCACGGATTATGCGGGGACTCGGCTCGAGTATCTACCCCCGCAACGTTGCCTATGACCAGTTCAGTGAGGTGCACTGGGTGGCGCCGGCCGAGGCAGTCTGGGCATGTCGCACCCTGGCCGCCACGCATTACGCCACCGGCGGCTGGAGCGTGGGCGCGGTGGCCCTGGTCTCGGGCTGGCTGGCGCGTACTCGTTCGGCCGATACGCGCATCGCGGCGGTGTTCCCCGATGGCCCCGCTCGCTACTACTGAACCATTTACAACGATGAGTACTGCCGCGCTCACGACCTGATCGGCGCCCCGGCGCCGCCCACTGAACCCCGCACCATCAGCGATCCGCTCACTCAGGTCGCGAGCAGCTGGACGCGGTGCCCTACCATCATCGACCCCACTTGCGTGCCGCACGCCGAGCCCACGAGCTGATCTATGCGACGCCTCTACCGCAGTTTCCGCAGCTTCGATCGCCCCAGCCAAGTGCTGATGGTCAATCAGTTCACCATCAATCTCGGCTTCTACATGCTCATGCCCTACCTCGCCGCCTACCTCGCCGGCCCGCTGGCCCTGGCCGCATGGGCAGTGGGCCTGGTCCTGGGGATACGCAACTTCTCCCAACAGGGCATGTTCCTGATCGGGGGAACACTCGCTGACCGCTGGGGTTACAAACCGCTCATCATCGCCGGATGCCTGATGAGGGTCATCGGATTCGTCCTACTGGCCCTGGTCAGTTCGCTGCCGGCGATCCTGATCGCCTCGGCGGCAACGGGATTCGCCGGGGCGCTGTTCAACCCCGCCGTACGGGCCTACCTGGCCGGCGACGCCGGTGAGCGCCGCATCGAAGCATTCGCCGTGTTCAACGTGTTCTACCAGGCCGGGATCCTGCTCGGGCCGCTGGTCGGACTAGCCCTGACCGCCCTGGACTTCCGGCTCACCTCTCTCTGTGCGGCAGCAGTTTTCGCGGTCCTGACCCTCGTGCAGATCAAAGCGCTACCCGCAACAACACCTGCCCCGAGCAGCACCTCAATCATTCAGGACTGGCGCAGCGTCGTCCGTAACCGGCGATTCCTGCTCTTCGCTGCGGCGATGGCCAGCTCTTACGTGCTGTCCTTCCAGATCTACCTCGCCCTGCCCCTACATGCCGACCGCATAGCAGACAACCCCACCCTCGCCACCAGTGTTGTCACCGCAATGTTCGTGGTGACCGGTCTGGTGGCCATCGCCGGCCAGCTACGCATCACCACATGGTTCGGCAACCGCTGGGGCAGCACCGGCAGCCTGAGCGTGGGAATGACGCTGATGGCTGCAGCTTTCCTGCCCCTAGTCGCCAGCACCGCAACGCATCAGCGCAACATCGCCCTCAACATCGCCGCCCTGCTACTCACCGCAGCTCTGCTCGCCGCCGCCACCGCAGCAGTGTTCCCATTCGAAATGGACACGGTGGTGGGACTGGCCCGCGGCACGCTTGTCGCCACCCACTACGGGCTCTACAACACCATCGTCGGGATCGGGATTCTGCTCGGCAACGCCGCGACCGGGTGGCTGTTCAGCGCGGCCACCACCCGCGACATGCCCGAACTGGTGTGGATCGCTCTAGTCCTCACCGGCATGGCGGCGGCGTCTGCCCTGTTGCTGTTGCACCGCCGCGGATGGCTCAGTGTCGCCGCCCCCACCGAAGCTCAGCCCACCACAACCCATTGATTACCCTAGGGGGGTAAGGTATAACGGTGGTGTGGCGAGACGCCACAGCGACAGGCCCCCTGAGGGTCGTTGGCACCACTGCTGTACCGAAAGGGCACATCTCATGAGCACATCGACAGTGATCGTCTCCGGAATGACGTGTGGGCACTGCGCGGCGTCGGTGCGTGAAGAAGTCGGCGCACTGGCCGGCGTAACTGACGTCGACGTCGACGTGGCCAGCGGGCGAGTCACCATCTCTAGCTCGGCCCCGATCGAGGCCGACGCGATCCGCGGCGCGATCGAAGAGGCCGGCTACCACCTGGCGCAGTAGCCGACGAGGGGCTGAAGTGTCTGCCCCACTGGCGACTTCAGCCTCTCCCGGGCGGCGTGGGTGTCGCCACCACCGATGACAGGAATCCAGCGATGAATGTTCCAACCAAGCTCGGCGTCTTCGCCGCGGCCCTGCTGATAGTTTTCGCTGCGGCGTACGCCATCGCCGCTGGTGTCGCTCCCGACAGGGCGTCGACCTCCCCGGCTGAGTCCGCCCATGCCGATCACAATGCTGCACCACAGTCGCGAACATCCGCCTCGTCTCCGGGGGCCGATCAGGTTCGCGGAGTTTCGATGGCAGCAGCCGGCTTCATCCTGGGGAATGTGGTGGCACCCCATGCGTCCGGGGTGCAGGCACCGCTGAGCTTTGAGATCCTCGACGCCGCCGGGGCCGCGGTCACCGACTTCGCCACCGAGCACGACAAGCAGCTGCACCTGATCGTCGTCCGCGCGGATGGCACCCACTTCCGACACGTGCACCCCACTCTCTCGCCCGAAGGGCGCTGGACGCTGCCCTGGCAGTGGGCGACGGGAGGCAGCTACCGGATCTACGCCGACTTCGTGCCCGCCGCCACCGGCCAACCCCTCACCCTCACCAGCACCGTCGAAGTCAGCGGTGACTACCAGCCGGCCCCACCCGCCGCCGAATCACGACAGTCATCCGTCGACGGGTTCGACATCGGGCTGGCCGGTCATCTGCGCGCGGGCGTCGAGTCCGAACTGACCGTCACCGTGCGCCGAGCAGGACAACCGGTCACCACCCTGCAGCCGTATCTGGGCGCTTTCGGTCACTTGGTGGCCCTGCGACAGGGTGACCTGGCCTACCTGCATGTTCACCCTGAGGGCGCGGCACCGACTGCCGGTCAACTCGCGGGACCACAGGTCCGCTTCGCCACCACCGCCCCCACCCCGGGCCGCTATCTGCTCTACCTCGACTTCCAGGTCCAGGGCGCTGTGCATACCGCCACCTTCGTTCTCGACGTCCCCACCGGCGCCCCGGCCCCGACACCTGACTCCACGGCCCCCTCGGCCGATCCGCACGCCGGACACTAACTCGCTGACCAGCGCCACCCGGGGCACTGCGCCGAGGCATTCACCCAACGAGGAACCCCCCCATGACCACCTCAGCTCCGATCCACCCACCTGCGGCCACCGCCGAGCAGACAGGCGCCGTCGATATCGAACTCGCCGTGTCGGGCATGACGTGTGCATCGTGCGCGGCACGCATCGAACGCACACTGAACAAACTCGACGGAGTGAGCGCCTCGGTGAACTACGCCACCGAAAAAGCTCACGTCAGCGCACCCGCCGGTGTCGACCCACACCTGCTGATCGAGACCATCGAACAGGCCGGATACCACGCTGCGCTGCCCGCCACTCCCACCAAAGGTGCCGCCCCCGACGATGACCCTTCGGACGACGACGGGGAGCTCGTGGCCTTGCGTCACCGACTGATCGGTGCGGTGGTTCTCTCGGTACCGGTGATCGCGCTGGCAATGGTCCCGGCGTTGCAGTTCACCTACTGGCAGTGGGCGTCGTTGACGTTGGCCGCGCCAGTGATCGTGTGGGCGGCATGGCCGTTTCATCGCGCCGCGTTGCTCAACCTGCGCCACGGTGCGGCCACCATGGACACCCTCATCTCGGTCGGCACCACCGCGGCGCTGTTGTGGTCGTTGTATGCGTTGTTCTTCGGCACCGCCGGACAACCAGGCATGACCCACGGATTCACCCTGACGGTCAGCGCTTCTGACGGTGCAGGCAACATCTACCTTGAGGTAGCCGCGGGGGTCACGATGTTCGTCCTGGCCGGCCGATACTTCGAGAAGCGGTCCAAACGGCGCGCCGGTGCGGCGTTGCGGGCCTTGTTGGAGCTGGGCGCCAAAGACGTCACAGTGATCAGGGACGGCCACCAGCATCGGATCCCGATCGGCGAGCTCGCCATTGACGACGAGTTCAATGTGCGCCCCGGCGAGAAGATCGCCAGCGACGGTGTGGTGGTGTCCGGCACCTCGGCAGTCGATGCCAGCATGGTCACCGGCGAGTCGATGCCAGTCCAGGTCGCCCCCGCCGACACCGTGACCGGCGGAACGGTCAACGCCGGCGGGCACCTGCGGGTGCGGGCGACCCGCGTGGGAGCGGACACCCAACTCGCGCAAATGGCCGCGATGGTCGAACGCGCCCAGACCGGCAAAGCCCACGCCCAGCGACTGGCCGACCGGATCTCAAGTGTCTTCGTGCCGGTGGTCATCGCCGTCGCCATCGCTGTCCTCGGCGCGTGGATCGGCGCCGGCTATCCCCTGCAAGCGGCGTTCACCGCCGCGGTCGCTGTGCTGATCATCGCCTGCCCCTGCGCTCTGGGACTGGCCACCCCGACCGCACTTCTGGTCGGTACCGGCCGCGGAGCCCAACTCGGCATCGTGATCAAAGGCCCCGAAGTCCTGGAATCCACCCGAACCGTCGACACCGTTGTCCTCGACAAAACCGGCACGGTCACCACGGGACAGATGACACTCGTCCAGGTCACCACTGCTCCCTCCACCACTCGCGAAGACGTGCTCGCCCTCGCGGGGGCGGTGGAGAATGCCTCCGAGCACCCCGTCGCGGCCGCCATCGCTGCTGGTGCAGCCGCCGAAGTCGGGCCGCTCGACGAGGTCGACGACTTCCGCAACTTCGAAGGTCGAGGCGTGCGCGGTCTGGTCCAGGGACGTGTGGTCACCGTCGGGCGTCCGACGCTGCTGGCCGAACACGGCATCGCCGTGGATGACCCTCACCTCAACGAGGCGCAGACCGCCGCCGAAGAAGCCGGACAGACCGCCGTACTCGTCGCCTGGGACGGCCGCGCCCATGCGGTCCTGGCGGTCGCCGATGCGATCAAACCCACCAGCGCACACGCCATCGCCCGGCTCGCCGCACTGGGTATGACGCCCATCCTGTTGACCGGCGACAACCAGACCGTCGCCGATGCCGTGGCCGCTGAGGTCGGTATCGACACCGTCATCGCTAACGTCTTGCCGGCCGACAAAGCCGCCGTCATCACCGACCTGCAATCCGACGGCAAGGTTGTGGCCATGATCGGCGACGGCGTCAACGACGCCGCTGCCCTGGCCCACGCCGATCTCGGGCTGGCGATGGGCACCGGCACCGACGCCGCCATGCATGCCGCTGACATCACCCTGGTCCGCGGCGACCTCAACGCTGCCGCCGACGCGATCGCCTTGGCACGCACCACTCTGAAAACGATCAAAATGAACCTGTTCTGGGCATTCGCCTACAACGTCGCCGCGATACCGCTGGCCGCGCTGGGACTGCTCAACCCCATGCTGGCTGGGGCCGCCATGGCGTTGTCCAGCGTGTTCGTCGTCAGCAACAGCCTGCGGCTGCGCGCCTTCACCAGCCCGCCCCACTCATCGTCCACAGTTCCACCCACCAACCCCTCGACGTATACCCCCCAGGGGTATAAGGTAGCGGCATGAACGAGCACTCTTCCCCTGAGCACGTCGGTCACGACGCCGCCGATGAACGCCACCACGGCCAACTCGCCGCAGCGTCACACAACCACCACGATCACCATGCTGAGCGCGCCCGCGCAGACCATGATCACGCTGGGCATGGGGGGCATGGTGATCACGTCGGGCAGTTCCGGCGGCTGTTCTGGATCATGCTGGCCCTGGCTGTGCCGGTCGTGGCCTTTTCGCCCATGTTCGCGATGCTCATCGGCTATGACCTACCCGATGGTGAGGTGTTGAAGTGGGTCTCACCGGTGCTGGGTACGGTGATGTACTGCTGGGGTGGGCGGCCGTTCCTGGTAGGCGCCTATTCAGAACTGCGGTCGCGTGCACCGGGAATGATGCTGTTGATCGCCTTGGCGATCACGGTGGCCTTCGTGGCGTCCTGGGGTGCGAGCATCGGTGTGTTGCACCACGAACTGGACTTCTGGTGGGAACTGGCGCTGCTCATCGTGATCATGCTGTTGGGGCATTGGATCGAGATGCGGTCGCTGGCCCAGACGACCTCGGCCCTGGACTCGCTGGCCGCGCTGCTGCCCGATGAGGCCGAACGCGTCGATGGCGACCAGATCACCACGGTTGCTCCCAGTGAGCTGCAGGTCGGAGATGTGGTGATCGTGCGCCCGGGGGCCAGCGTGCCGGCCGACGGTCGCGTCGTAGACGGCTCGGCCGAGCTCGATGAATCCATGGTCACCGGAGAATCGCGCACGGTGCGCCGCGGCATCGGCGATCAGGTGGTGGCCGGCACGGTGGCCACCGACTCGGGGCTGCGGGTCCAGATCACCGCCACCGGCGATGACACGGCGCTGGCCGGGATTCAGCGCCTGGTGGCAGACGCGCAGAACTCCACCTCCCGCGCCCAGCGGCTGGCCGATTCCGCTGCAGCGCTGCTGTTCTGGTTCGCGCTCGGCTCAGCGATCATCACGGCCATCGTGTGGACGGTCATCGGCCAACCCGACCAGGCGGTGATTCGAACCATCACCGTGCTGGTCATCGCCTGCCCGCACGCACTCGGCTTGGCTATCCCCCTGGTGGTGGCCATTGCCACCGAACGCGCCGCCCGCGGCGGCGTGCTGGTTAAAGACCGGTTGGCACTTGAGGCCATGCGCACTGTGGATGCGGTGCTGTTCGACAAGACCGGAACCCTGACCAAGGGTGAGCCCACGGTCATCGAGATCGCGGCCGCCGACGGCGTCGATGAGGACACCGTGCTCGCCCTGGCCGCCAGCGCCGAAGCCGACAGTGAGCACCCGTTGGCGCGAGCGATTGTCGCAGCTGCCGGAGACCGCGCGCGGCCGGTGCCGGCGGCCACCGACTTCACCTCGTCACCGGCGGTCGGTGTGACCGCTCGCGTCGAGGGCGCCACAGTGCGGGTGGGCGGGCCCCGCATGCTCGAGGAACAGGGCCATCAGGAACTGGCCATCGCTGATCGCTGGCGCGCCGACGGCGCAATCATCCTGCATGTCACCCGCGACACTGAGCTGATTGGAGCTCTCAAACTTGCTGATGAGGTGCGCGGGGAATCCCGCCAAGCCGTCGAGGTGCTGCACGCCCGCGGGGTCGAGGTTGTGATGATTACCGGCGACGCCGAAGCAGTGGCGCACACCGTCGCTCACGACCTCGGTATCGATCGGGTGTTCGCCGGTGTACGGCCGGAAGACAAAGCCAGCAAGGTGGCCGAACTGCAGCACGAAGGCCGCAAGGTGGCGATGGTGGGCGACGGCGTCAACGACGCCCCCGCCCTGGCCCAGGCCGATGTGGGCATCGCGATCGGGGCCGGCACCGACGTCGCGATCGCCTCGGCCGGGGTCATCCTCGCCAGCGACGACCCCCGCTCGGTGCTGTCGGTCATCGAGCTGTCGGACGCCAGCTACCGAAAAATGAAGCAGAACCTGTGGTGGGCAGCGGGATACAACCTGATCTCTGTACCGCTGGCCGCCGGAATTCTCGCGCCCATCGGGTTCGTCCTGCCGATGTCGGTCGGAGCGATTCTGATGTCAGCCTCGACGGTCGTGGTCGCACTCAACGCGCAACTGTTACGCCGACTCGACCTGCAGCCAGGCGCGAGTACAGTGCGTGGACTGCAGCACAACCGACCGAGATCCATTGAGAAGGTGAGTCCATGACCGCTGCGTCCGCACCGGGACAATCCTCCACCCCGGAAGAATCCTCTGCCTCGGAACACTCTTCCCACGGTTACATCAGCGATAAGGGCAAATACCTGGCCCGCCTCAAGCGCATCGAGGGGCAATCCCGAGGTATCTATCGGATGGTCGACGAGGAGCAGTACTGCATCGACATCCTGACCCAGATTTCGGCGCTGACCAAGGCGCTGGAGGGGGTCGCGCTGGGTTTGCTCGACGACCATCTCACCCACTGTGTGCTCGATGCCGCCCACGCCGGCGGGGACGAGGCGCAGGAGAAGATCGCTGAAGCCTCGGCGGCCATCGCTCGCCTCGTTCGTTCCTGAGCCACCCACCACGCCGGGTTCGTCACAGGCGTGGTTCGCCGACCCGCTGCGGCACCACCGGCCCCGGCGCGCGGGCGTCTGCATCAGCGGCCATCGCCAGAACCACCCCGCGATCGGCCAGCCACTGTGCCGGATCGACGTTGACTCCCGTCGGGTCGAGAACCTCGAAATGCAGATGCGGGCCGGTCGAGACCCCACGGTTGCCCACTGTGGCGATCGATTGGCCCATCCGTACTCGCGCGCCCTGCTCGAGCAGATTCTCGTCGTTGTGGCCGTAGGTGGTGATCGTGCCGTCATCGTGCCGGATCCGCATCCACAACCCGAACCCCTCGGCAGGTCCGGAGGTGATGACCTCCCCGTCAGCTACCGCGACAATGGGCGCGCCCAGATCATTGCCGATATCAATGCCCTGATGGCCCCGTCCGTCACCGAAGGTGGACGTGATCTCGCCCGCAGTCGGCGCCACCGCACCGCCACTACCGGGCAGCAGCGGTGTCGGCGTTCCGGGTTCCTGCGGCTGGGGGCCATGCGGCTCGTTCGGATCGTGCGGCACGATTGCGGCGATCAGGGTGGCTACCAGCCGAGCCAGCGGTAACGCGTCGATGATCCGGAACCCGTCTATCGGATCAATGAGCGAAAACGTGCCGAAGCACTGCAGTGCGGCTGCACTGCCCGCATCGCCGACGCTGCCCGACTGGGCCTGAGCGCCCAGGCAGGACGCCGTCTGCGTGATCGGCTTCCCCAAATTCGCCGCCGCGGCACCACCCAAAGCGGCCTTCACCGAGTCCTGCACGATCGCGATCAGCTCCCCGGCCACATGTCCATCGGTCGAGGCCGCCGCCGGTGCGGTGGCAATCACAGGCGCAACGCCCACGCACACCGCCGCTGCCACCCCCAGCGCTTTGGGGCCCCACTGCTGCCCCGCCTTGACCCGTAGCGATGTCAACACCATCTGCATGCGGTCGGACCTTTCCCGCGGACGTCGTAGACCCACGCACGAGTGCCATGCGTGTACCCGCGAGATCACACCACAAGTCACTTGTGCCCCACCAGTCACACGCGGCTCCACTACGAAGCGAACTAATCAGGCATTAGCGGCTTTGTTTGCGCAGTTCACCGCCCGTTTTGTGGGTGCCGGGCAGGCGACTAACTACTATCGGTGTTAGTAGAATTGTTATCGAAGCGCCGCCGGGCGGTGGCGAAGTATCACTCTTGAGGAGGAGATCGATGAGAGTCACACGAACCGGTGTCGTCGTTGCTGCCGCGGCGGCTGTTCTGACAGTGGTGGCCGCGTGTTCGGACACCTCGACTGAGGATCATTCCTCGATGTCGGGGATGGGTACCAGCACGGTCAGTACCGAATCGTCAGCGGCGGCCTCTGCCGAACACAACAGCGCGGACATCTCGTTCGCCCAGCAGATGATCCCGCACCACACCCAGGCGATCATGATGAGCGACATCCTGTTGGAGAAGGACAACATCAACCCCCAGGTCGTCAGTCTGGCCCAGCAGATCAAAGACGCTCAGCAGCCTGAGATCGAGCAGATGCAGTCGTGGCTGAAGCAATGGGGAGCCCCACTCGAGGGCCAGGGACACAACATGGACATGGGTACGTCGATGGCGCCGGGTTCCTCCCCGATGCCGTCGATGATGGGCATGATGTCGCCAGAACAGATGCAGCAGCTACGCCACGCGCAAGGAGCCGAGGCGTCGCGCCTGTTCCTGACGCAGATGATCGAACACCATCGCGGCGCCATCGCCATGGCCAAGACCGAGATTCAAGACGGCCAATCGCCCGAGGCGATCGCTCTGGCACGTCAGATCGTCACTGATCAGGAGAGCGAAATTGCGAGGATGCAGCAGCTTCTCAACAACCCCTAGCGGTCGGACCTGCCCGGGTCGGTCTCGGCTACACACACATCGCGATCACCATCGCCGAGACGACACCGGACACCGCTAGCGTGGTCGGCACCGCCACCACACCAGCCACCGCCGCGGCAGCACCCACATGATGACGTCGCGACCGGCACCGGTGACCGGAGTCCAAGCGGCTCAACCGAGGCCCCACCGACGACGAATCGCTGATCGACAACACACCCACCGGGCCCGCTACAGGTCCCGAACGGGCCAACGTTCCCAACGCCGAGCAGACCGCCCGCGCACCCACCAGCTGGGCCGCGCGGGCATCGGCGGCTTGCTCGACCAAGCCGGCGACCTCACGGCCCGCGCGGCTGAACAACGGAATCAGCGGGAACGCACGCCCGAGAGCGCGGGCCGCCAACACCACGGTGTGATGACGTTGCCGCCGGTGTGCGCGCTCATGAGCAACGACGGCATCGAGTTCCTCACCGGACAACGCCGCCTGCAACCCGGTCGTGGCGGCAATGCCGGCATCCTTGCCCGGCAGACAAAACGCCATCGGCCGCCCGTCGGCGAGCCACCACACATCGGGATAGCGCTCACTGCGGGCGCCCACCAACCGCAACGACTGAAGATACTCCTCACGAGCAACACGCATCCGCACCGCCGATCGCACCGCGATCGTCACCGCTCGGACAATCGCTGCCACGGTCACCACCGCCAGCACGCCACCAGAGATCGCTTCCACCCGCGGGGATGCGCCGTGTGACAACACCCGCAGACACGACACCACCTCAGACAACGAATGGATGCCGAAATGACCGGGAACCGCCAGCGTCACAACAGCTCCCACCCACAACAACGCAAACACGACCTGCGCGGCCGGCCAGGCCACCAACACCCAACGAGCATCGATACGGCCCTGCACCCGAACCATCCATCGAGGCCACAGCCAGCCCAGCACACCTGCGGCGACAACTAACACCACCGCTGCACTCATGGATGCTCACCCATCGTTCGCCTCGATCCTCGACGCCCGCCGTCGTGCTCGCTGAGACCCACGCTCAATACACCTTCCCGGCGGTCCGCCACCTGCACCACCAGCCAGTATGCCCCAGGGGCTCGTCCGTGACGCCGCAACTCCAGCACCCACCGCGCCGCCAATTACTAGGCCCTATAGTAGTTAGATGACGCGGGTTGACCCAGCCTGCGCGTACTAGTTCGAGGGATGCGCTGTGACCGAGAACCCGAGGGGGACGCACTCGCCCCCGGACGACCACCGTCGTCAGTATCTGCATGCCATGCGCGACGTCTACCGGGCACCCACGCCATACTCGGCCCACCAGTTCTTCCACCGCGCCCATCACCTCAGCGTCACCTCGAACCGACGCCGCCACCTCGCCGCACACATCGGTCTCGTCCGCCACCTCGCTGCGATCGGCGACCTCTCCGGGGCGCGTCACCACCTCGGTACCGTCCTTGCCTCCCTCGTCCTCCAAAGACATTGCGGCCAACAACCTTCGCAGGCTTCCATCCCCATCCAGAAGTCGTGACCACGACCACGACGCCCCAGAGGGCCAGGGTGGCTCTCTACCGACCCTCGATCCCGGTCTCGCCGCCACACCGAGCACACCATCCAGCGCCGCCACCACCGAACACGGCCCTATCCACACGAAAGTCCTAGCCGCTTGCCTGTCTCGAGCCTGTCCATCCGCACTGTTGCGGTCGTAGTCATCGCCACGCTGACTGTGCTGAGCGGTTGTGCCACCCAGGAACAACCCACATCCCCACCCCCGCCGGCAACCTCACCAGAGATAGTCGCAACACTGACCCCAGAACTCGACCACCTCCACGCCCTACACATCCGCGCCGACGGCACCATCCTCGCCGGAACTCACACCGGCGTAGTCGCCCTCACCGCAGACGGAACCACCAGCCGGGTCGGCGCCTCCGACGACGACTTCATGGGACTGACCGGGGTACCCGGCTCTGACCGGCTCTTCGCCTCCGGCCATCCCAGCCCGCGGAGCTCGGCACCCAACCCGCTGGGACTCGTCGCCAGCGAAGATGGCGGGCAGACATGGACACCGAGATCGGTGGCCGGCCAAATCGACTTCCACGCGCTCGCCACCAACGGACAACTACTCGTAGGCTTCGACGGAATCAACCGCCTGCTCGTATCGACCGACGACGGGACAAGCTGGACCACCGGCGCGTCCCTGGCCGCAGCAGCACTCACGATCACCGACCACGGCGTCTGGGCGACCACCCCCGCAGGGCTGCAACACAGCACCGACGACGCCCAGACCTTCACAATCGTCCCCGATGCGCCGGCCCTAGCCCTCCTGGCGGCCGCACCCGATGGCACGCTCTGGGGCATTGACACCGCCAACACCGTCTGGCGCAGCCCAGACGGCACACACTGGGAACAACGCAGCACCATCAGCAGTGTCACCGCGCTGGTCGCCAGAGACGCCGAAACTGCATACGCCGCAAACGGGCAATCGCTATACACGCTCAGCTAACGGACTCGTGGGGAGCAACGAAGGAAGGAGGCGACTGAGATCCGGAAGAGCGTTTAGATCTCGCCCACTCCTCGCGAGAACCGCCTAGGTCGCCCGGGCACCCCCCTCTGTCAGATCGCCTTGGGCGGGGACGGCCATCGAAGGCCCCGCCAATCGACTGTCCTGGTAGCTGCATACTGGTAACACTGCATATTCGTTCGCTCCATATTGCACGGTCCGACCGTCGTCGTCCTCGCCCAGGTGTCAGGGCGGGTGCGATTCTTGCGACGATGGAATCGTGAGCGGACATGGCGACGTAGATCGTGAGCTGGAGGCCTTGGAGCCGATCTTCCACAGACTCCCGCCCCGAGCTGATCGCCGCGCGGTTGAAGCGCTGATCGAGCCGGACTTCTACGAGGTAGGCGCATCCGGCGCGGTGTACACCCGAAGCCACGTTCTCGACGTCGTCGAACAGCGGTATCGCGAGGGTCTAGACCCAGATGATGCCGCTTGGACGGTCACAGACTTCCATTGCCACGCACTCACCGATCGCGTTTATCTCGTCACCTACCGCTTGACGCTGCTGGAGCGAACGTCCCGACGATGCACCCTGTGGGTTCGGCGGGGATCGACATGGAGGGCCGCCTATCACCAGGGGACGATATGTGACCCCGTCGGCGATTGACGGGCAGGGTCGCGAGTGACGATTGGCCTGTTTCATCCGATGAATCATTGATTCATCCAATGCATCACCGGTGCTAACTGTGCTGGTCAGCGAGCTACGGTATTGGGTGCGCTCGGGCAGCACGTGGTCCGACATAGTCCGGAGGGGACCAGCGAGTGGGCTCGAATGTCGCGGTCCGACAGTGATGTTCGTGACTACGACCAGACCACGGACGAGGGACCGGATGCGATGTGCATCTGATGCAATATGCAGGGGTTAAAATGTCGTAAACTAAGTTATCGGCACTTCAAATCGGCTGGGGGAACTAGTAATTCGGGTTCGAGTCGACATAAGTCGCCTGCCGGGCGGAGGTTGAGTTTCCGGGCGGGTCTCCAGATTCTTCCAGAGAGGTTGGGAGACAAAAGTGTCCATAACCCGGCGTCACGCGGGCGGCAGTGTGAGGCGTCGTCGCACTCGGACGCAGGCCATCCGACAGTGGGCCCGCGACAACGGCTACGACGTCTCTGCGCGTGGCCGCACCGCCTGACGGGAAGGTATCACCGGCCCTTCTCGCGTCAAGGGCGCCCGGGGGCGCGCGTATCGGCCCACGCGCACGAGTAGTGCGGCGACCGGCAACCTTATTGCTTGGTCTACCGTGGGCGGTCGTGACCGAACACTCGAGTGGTCGCCGTCGTGCACTCCGTCGAGCGGCGGCACATGCCTTGCTGACCCCGGTCCGTATGGTCGCGCTCGGGTTCGCGGCTGCGATCGTGGTCGGAACAATCCTGCTGATGCTGCCGCTCGCGTCACAGGGTGGAACCGGCCCGGGCCTGGTGGATGCCCTGTTCACCTCCACCTCGGCCACGTGCCTCACCGGCCTCATCGTGGTCGACACCCCCACGTACTGGTCGGGCTTCGGGCAGGGCGTGATTCTGGCGCTCATCCAGATCGGCGGGCTCGGCATCATGACGATGGCCTCGCTGGTCGGCCTCTTGCTCGCCAACCGGATCGGCCTGAAGGCCAAACTCAACACGGTCGCCGAGGCCAAGTCCTCCGGACTGGGCGACGTCCGCTCGGTGGTCTTCGGGGTGGTGCGGGTGAGTCTGGTGTTCGAAGCGGTCACGGCCGCGATCCTGGCCCTCCGATTCGCAATCGGCTACGACGAGAACCCCCTGCGTGCGCTGTGGCTGGGCACCTTCCACTCGATCTCGGCGTTCAACAACGCCGGGTTCGCGCTCTTCAGCGACAACATGATCGGCTTCGCCGAGGACCCATGGATCTGCGTGCCCTTGATGATCGCAGTCATCTGCGGTGGACTCGGATTCCCTGTCCTCTTCGAGATCGGGCGCAGGGTTCGACGGGACCGCACACGTCAGAGGTCGCGCCGGTGGAGCCTGCACACCCGTCTGACCGTCAGCGTGACCGCAATCCTCCTGGCGGCAGGTTTCGGCTCGGTTCTCGCGCTCGAATGGTTCGGCACTCTGCAGCACCACGGCCTCGGTTCGAAACTCCTGATCGCCGCATTCCAGGGCGTGATGCCACGAACCGCCGGCTTCAACAGTGTCGACTATGCCCAGATGGACGACGCGACCCTCCTGGTCACCGACATCTTGATGTTCATCGGCGGCGGCAGCGGGGGCACCGCCGGCGGAATCAAAGTCACGACTTTCGCCATACTGTTGTACGTAATCATCGCCGAGGTCCGGGGTGACAAATCAGTCACGGTGTTCGATCGCCGCATCGAACCGCGACTACAGCGACAGGCTTTGACCGTCTCCGCAATCGGCATCGCCCTCGTCGTCGTACCGACCGTGGTGCTCCTGGCCGGCACCTCCTTCGATCTCAACGTCCTCCTGTTCGAGGTGACCTCCGCCTTTGCCACCGTCGGTCTTTCCACCGGAATCACCGCGGCACTACCGGTATGGGGTCAGCTGATTCTGGTCGCGCTCATGTACCTCGGACGGGTCGGGCCCATCACCCTCGTCAGTGCACTCGCTGCGCGACAGCGCGGCCGTCGCTACGAACTCCCGACAGAAAGGCCGTTCATTGGCTAGGCAGACACCCTCCGACGTGGTCGTCGTACTGGGACTCGGACGCTTCGGAAAATCTCTCGCCTTGGAACTGATGGACCAGGGCACCGAGGTGCTCGGACTCGATTCGAGCGAACCCGTCGTCCAGAAACTGGCCCACCGGTTGACCCACGCGGCGGTGGTGGACACGACCGACGACGAATCGTTGCGCCAGTTGTCAGTCCACGAATACGACAGGGCAGTCGTGGGGATCGGCTCGGACCTCGAGGCGAGCCTGCTCACGGCCTCGGCGTTGATCAACCTCGGGGTGCCGAACATCTGGGCCAAGGCCATCAGCCACTCTCACGCGAAGATCTTGACCCAGATCGGGGTACATCACGTGGTCAGACCCGAGCACGACATGGGCAAACGAGTCGCTCACCTCGTTCGGGGACGCATGATCGACTACATCGAGTTCGACGACGGTTTCGCGATGGTCAAGACATCGCCTCCGGCATCTGTGGTGGGTCGCCCCTTGTCCGAGACCGCGATCCGTACCGCGTTCGGCGTCACGGTGGTGGCCATCAAGCGACCCGGCGAGGGATTCACCTATGCGACATCAGATACCGTCCTCGCAGCAGACGACACAATCATCGTCTCCGGGCAAGTCCGCGACGTCGAACGTTTCGCCAACCAGGCCTAACCGACGACCCGGCCGTTCGCAGTCAGTGGCCGCGGGCGATCCCCACTCAATACACAAATGGCGATCCGTGGCATTGAAAAGAATCTGTCCGCCTTGGGTTTACGCGCTGATTCGTCGCCGACGTCGGTGACTGTCCAGGACCATGTCTGTGAACAGCCCGTCCATGGCATCGATGCAGCCCGGGAAGCGAAGAGTCAGGGGAAATGGGCCGGACTGACTTTCCAACCCCAGGCGGAGGGTGGATCTGGACGTACTGAAACCCCGGCGAGTGGTGATGTCCCTACGCGCACAGGTCGCGGCCGCGCAAGCCGCTGCAGCTGGGCAAGCAGACACGCACGACTACGACGAAGCCCGCACCCGAACGGACATCATCGATCTGCTGCTACGCGAAGCCGGATGGGATGTCGACGCTCCACGCGTGAGGGAATACCCGGTTACCGGGATGCCCGACGGCAAGAACGGGTTTGCCGACTACGTACTGTGGGGTACCGACGGTTTACCGCTGGCAGTAGTGGAAGCCAAACGTACTTCGAAGGATGCGTCCGTCGGGCAGCACCAGTCCAAGCTCTACGCTGATTCCCTGGAGAAGATGCATGGACAGCGTCCGATCATCTTCTACACCAACGGTTTCGACACCTGGCTGTGGGACGACCTCAACTATCCGCCGCGTGAAGTCGAAGGTTTCTACACCCGTGACGAGTTGGCTCTGGAGATCCAGCGCCGGATCACCCGCAAGAAGCTTGCCGATGTCGACATCAACACGAAGATCGTCGAACGCCCCTATCAGACGCGGGCGATCCGCAATGTCACCGAAGGCTTCGAGGACAAACGACAGCGGGCTGCGCTCTTGGTGATGGCGACCGGGTCCGGCAAGACCCGCACAGTGATAGCCCTCTCAGACATGCTGATGCGCGCTAACTGGGCCAAACGCATCCTGTTCCTCGCCGACCGCAAAGCCCTAGTCAAACAAGCCGTCAACGCCTACAAGACGTTCTTGCCAGACACTTCACCGGTCAACCTGCTCACCGAGAAGACCACCGATGGACGCGTGTACGTGTCGACATACCCGACGATGATGGGGCTCATCAACGATCTCGATAACGGCCGACGACGCTTCGGCCCCGGGCACTTCGACCTCGTCGTCATCGACGAGGCCCATCGATCGGTCTACCAGAAGTATCGGCGCATCTTCGAATACTTCGACTCCTACCTCCTCGGGCTGACCGCCACTCCCAAGGACGAGGTCGACTACAACACCTACCAGCTCTTCAATCTTGAAACAGGTATTCCCACAGATGATTACAGTCTCGACGAGGCAATCAAGGATCGCTACCTCGTACCTCCGCGAGCTGTGACGGTGCCCTTGGCGTTCCCTCGATCGGGCATCAAGTACGACGACCTGTCCGACGAGGAGAAGAAGCGCTGGGAGGGTGAGGATTGGGGCGAAGACGTCGACCCCGACGAGTTTCCCGACGAAGTGTCCTCCGAGGCAGTCAACAAATGGCTGTTCAACACCGATACCGTCGACAAGGCCCTCGAAGTCCTCATGACTCGCGGACACCACGTCGCCGGCGGTGATCGTCTCGGCAAGACCATCATCTTCGCCAAGAACCAGAAGCACGCCGACTTCATCGCCCAACGTTTCGACCACAACTATCCGCAATACAACGGCCACTTCGCCGCCGTCATCACCCACGCCGTATCCCACGGGCAAGACCTCATCGACCAGTTCTCCCAACCGGATTCGAGTCCGCACATCGCAATCTCGGTCGACATGCTCGACACCGGGATCGACGTCCCCGAGGTCGTCAACCTGGTGTTCTTCAAACCTGTTCGCTCCAAGACCAAGTTCTGGCAAATGGTCGGCCGCGGCACCCGCCTCCGCCCAGACCTCTACGGGCCAGGACAGGACAAGACCGACTTCTTCATTTTCGACCTCTGCGGCAACGTCGAGTTCTTCAACGCGCACCCCGTACCCGCCGAAGCTCGGTTACCAGACTCGCTGTCGGAGCGGCTGTTCACCGTCCGCACTGATGTGGTGTGGGCGCTGGACCGCGCCCACACAAGCACCGAGTTGCGCGAAGAGATCACCGACGTCCTGCACACCCAGGTCGCCGGGATGAACCTCGACAACTTCCTCGTCCGACCACGGCGTCGGCAAGTCGAGGTCTACCGTGACCGCACCGAATGGGAATCGCTGACCGAGCACAAGATTCGTGAGATCGTCGACAACCTTGCCGACCTCCCCACCACGATTCGCGACACCGACGAAATGGCTGTCGACGGTCACGTAATTCCCCAGGTGTGTCCGTCACGGATTTCCCCATGTTCGGGTGTGCTGGGTTGAGGGTAGCTGGGGTTGTGGGTTAGGTGGTTTTCGGTGTTCGTCCGGGGCGTTTGCGTGGTCGGTAGGACGGGCCGTCCATGAGGATCTGGTGGCTGGTGTTGATGAGTCGGTCGAGTAGTGATTCGGCGACGACGGGGTTGGGGAACAGGGGGTACCAGTCTTTGGGTGCGCGGTTGCTGGTGAGGATGACGGGTTTGGCTGCGATGGCGCGGTCGGAGACGAGGTCGTAGAGGTCGTCGGAGCCGGTGGTGGTGTGTTCGCGCATGGCGAAGTCGTCGATGATCAGGACGGCGGGGCGGGTGTATTCGCGCATGCGTTGCCCGATGGTGCGATCGGCGTGGCCGCCGGCGAGGTCGGCGAGCATGCGGGCGCATTTGACGAATCGGATGTCGTGTCCGCGTAACGCGACTTGGTGGCCGAGTGCTTGTGCCACATGGGTTTTGCCGACTCCGACGGGTCCGTAGAGGATGACTGATTCGCCGGCGTCGAGCCAGCGCAGGGCGGCGAGGTCACGCAGCATCGCGGCGGGCAGTTTCGGGTTGGCGGTGAAGTCGAAGTCGTCGAAGGTTGCTGATTGTTCGAAGCGGGCCCGGCGCACGCGCCGCGCCAGGGCGGCGGACTCACGGCGGGCGATCTCGTCTTCGCACAACACCTGCAGGAACTCCAGGTGACCCAGTTCGCCGGCGCGGGTTTGGGCCAGCCGGGCGTCGAGGGTGTCGAGCATGCCGGTCAACTTCAACGTTTTCAACGCGGCTCGCAGGCTGGGATCATGAATGGTCATCAGAACGTCCTTAGTGGAATAAGCTGGTAGTTAATGGGATTGGGTGTGAGGTCTACTGGCCGGCTGCCGTGTCGAGGTCGTCGGCGAAGGCGTGCGGGCCACGCAGAAATGCCGGTGGTGTCGGCGCTACCGGCGATGTGGTGATGGTGTCGTCGTATTCGGTACCGGCGATCAGGATGCCTTTGATGGTGCGTGGCCCGACATCGCCGACGGCGATCGCGCGGGCGCAGGCGGCGTTGATGCGGTCATCGGGATACTTGGTGCGCAAGCCGACGATGGACTGGATCGCGCGCAGGCGGTGGATCGCATTGACCTCGGAGAGTTCAGCGACGACTGCGACCGCGTGCTCGCCGATCTCTTCGGCCTGCTTGCGGCACCACGCCACCGGGCGGGAGTGGTAGGCGACCTTGTGCGGCGGATAGTGCTCGAGGTTGGTTGCTCGTCCGCTCAGGTGCAGTACGTGGGTTGCCACGACCTGGTCGTCGGCGAAGACCTGGACCATATCCCCGCACGTGCGGACCCGCACGTGTGAGCCGATCAGCCGCCACGGCACCGAGTACAACGCTGTGCCCGCCTTGACATGACAGTCGGGGGCGACCTTGCCCACGTGGTAGGTGACACGTTCAAATCGTCTGGGCGGCAACGGAGTCAACACATCCCGTTCGATCTGCGCGAACAGTTCGGCGGGCGGCACCCCATCGATCCCGCGGTGGGCGTGGCGGCCGTACACGTTCAGACACCAGTCGAGGGCGGCCTGTTGCATCTGCGGCAGGCTGGTGAACTCGCGGCCCGTGAAGAACGAGTCCCGAATGTAGGGCATCGGGCGCTCGATGCGCGGTTTGTCTTTCGGAGTGAACGCGCGCGCCGGATCGATCAGCACCTCGTAGAACGAGGCGAGTTCGGCGTAGGCCCGGTTGATCTGCGGATCGTAGAGATCAGGCTTGCTGACCCCGGTCTTGAGGTTGTCACAAACGATTCGCTCGGGCACGCCGCCGAAAAACTCGAACGCATCCACATGCGAAGCGCACCAAGATGTTTGGTCCATCTTGAGGACCGGCTGCACAAACAACCACCGCGAGCACGACAGGATGATCGCGAACGCCCACACCGACACCCGCTTCCCGGTCTCAGGGTTGGTCCACATCCCGAGCTTGCCGTAATCGACTTGGGCTTCCTCGCCTGCAGGTACCGGGGGTCGTGGTGGGGTTGCGCGTTTCTCGTTGATCTTGTCAGCGAAATGTGCTGTCACATAACGGCGTACCGACGATTCCGACACATCAACCCCGTGGTCGTCGCGCAGACGTTGCGCGATCGTGGCCACCGTCACCGTGGCATCGAGCTGGCCGCTGATCCACTTATGATGCTTGGCGATCGGCGGCCACGTCACCGCCCGCGTCGAGGGATCGACAACTTCGGGGAACCAGCCGCCGATCAACTCCCGCCACACCGACTCGTCGAACTTGTCCCCGGTGCCCGGGCTCATTCCCGCCGCCAGCGCCGGCGCGAGATACTTGCGGATGGTCTTGCGATCCAGGCCCAACGCCTGGGAAATCTGTACCTGCGAGCGTCCGGCATACCAATGCCGAAACAACTCCAACAGCTGGGTCATCGTCAACGTCCTCCGTGCCACCTCAGGCCCCTTCCAGGGGCCCGGGAAGGGGCCCTGCAAGGAGCGAACCTGTAGCAGCACCCCAACCCCGCCCGACACGCCCCAGGGTGGGGAATTACGTGACGGACAGGTGAGGAATTACGTGACGGACAACCCCACCAACCTGGGGAATTACATGACCGCTGACAATGGCCAAACGCTTCGACCTCATCGTCCTGCGCGGTCAGCTCGCCGTCATCGAAGCCGATGACACCAGCCCACCCTCGAACGGCAGAAGGAAAAGGTCCGCGCCATCGCCGACGGCCTGTTGGAGCAGCTCACCATCCCCAAGATCAAAGCCGAGGAAGAACTCCTCCGTGAAGTGGCCTCCGAGGAGTGGTGGGTCGATGTCACCCCTGAGATGCTCGAGGACGCGCGCAAGGAACTACGTTCTCTCGTCGGGCTACTCGAAAAGACGAAGCAGCCGATCGTCTACACCGATCTAGAAGACACTTTCACGGGCGACATCGCGGAAGTCGACATGCCGGACATGGCGACCGGCACCGACAAGGAACGGTTCAATGCAAAGGTTCGTGACTACCTACGGCTGCAACCCGACAACCTTGCGTTGAAGAGGCTGCGAACTGGAAAACCGCTGACTCAGCACGATCTTGACTCGCTCCAGGAACTTCTTGCACGAAGTCGCGCCGGCTCCGAGCAGGAAATACAGCAAGCCATCGCGGATGCCCACGGATTCGGACGCTTCATCCGGTCGCTCGTCGGACTTGATCAGCAAGCAGTCAACGACGCATTCGCAGAGTTCATCAACGACACCAACGCTACCGCCGACCAGATTCATTTCATCGGACTTGTCGTCGACTATCTCACCCGCAACGGCGCGATGGATGCGTCTCTGCTCTTTGACCCACCTTTCACAGACAATGCACCGCAAGGGCCGACGCAAGTCTTTGAGATGGATCGCGTCACCAAACTGGTAACGATTATCGACAAGATCAGTGGAACCGCAGACGGGCAGAGTGCCTGAACGACGCCATACTCGTCAGAATCAGAGGCAGGGAAACACCTGCCGCCACACAGAGCTCCTGATCGATCTCAGGCTACCGTCCAGGAGTCGAAAGTCGGGGTGGCCACTGAGTATGGACGACACACGTCACCACGCGAGTCAGGCGTGCCCCTAACACTGAGGGGCCGGCAGCAGGGGTCGCATCTGCGCACTCGTACCGACAGCGTCTCGGCACATGGGCGTGCATGCGGGCGAACCCAAACCCACTACCGTGGCGCGGATCGGCGGCGAGAGGTTCATGTCATGTGATGGTCTCAACGACTGTTTGAATCTGAAGGGAGACCGGGGTCCATAGGTCAATGTCCACATCGGGAGCTTCGATGCTGACAACGAGGGAGTAGTCGACACCGTTATCGCTCTGGTCCCAGGCGCGACGGTATTGCCACCAGCCGGCAACTGGGTAGACGGCGATCGCCCCCTTGCTGGCTAGATTGACCGCGGGGCCGGTCCAGATGTCGGTATGCAGAGAGCCGGGCTTCTGTTGTTGGGCGCTGCCGAAAAGCCATCCCTTCTCAGTCTTCGGGCTCGGGACTCGTTGTCCTTCACCGCGGGCGCGTTTGTTGATGCGCTGCCTGAATCGGCCGACGCTCTCATCGGCACGTTTGGTCGCGAATCGCAAGCCATGCGAGGGATAGACGTACCGGCCGGTCCAGCCACGGCTCGACGGGTTAGGTTCAACGAAGTACGACAGCGTGACCCGCATCGACACTTCGATCTCACCGAGCGATTCCAGTTGCTCGATCGGCCACGGCAAGTCGTGGAGATTCATCTCGCGCACCTTGCTTGCGCCGTCGCCCCGCTCGAATGGATGAATGCGTGCCTGAGCGATCAGCGTCAGCGCGTCGGTAGCGCTCCGCAAGGCTCGGTCCAGATCAGGGACACCCATCCCATAGCGGCGCAACAGATTTGCCAGATCAGTCTTGTTGGCGTTGCAGTCTTCGAAGCGCGCGCGCATTGGTTCGGTCCACCGCGCGGAGTGCACGATCAGCGCCCGTATCGTCTCGGGAGTCAGATCTGGGTACGCCGCTCCGATACTGGCAGCGATGGCAGCAACCTGCGCGGTCGCGGCAGAAGTGGCGCTCGTAGTTGTAAAGAATCCGGTACCAAGTTGCTGCAATCTGGTCGTGAGCACACCGAGATTTGGCGGCGTGTCTGCGCTGGTCTTGTCCGGTGAAGCGGCGACGTTTCCGCCGTTCGCGACGACCTCGGGCTTGAACGGCCAGTCCCCGCCGTGTAGTACCGAAGTTCGACTGACTGGCGACAACTCCCCCCTTGCCGCGATGGGGGTGTAGCCCGCGAAAGCTGTTGGCGCGTCGGCCATATCGTCGTGCTGAGAGTAGGCACCGACCGTCAACGAGTTCCATGACTGTGCCGGATCTTCGACAGGCGAAAGGTCACTGCGATCCAGGTGGTCGTCGGCTGGGTTGATTGAGTTGATGTTGCCTGCCGAGATGACGAACAGGCGCGGTGTGCGGGGTTCGTCGCGGTCGAGGTAGGTGAGTCTGGAGTCAGTGTCATCAATCGCGCGACCGAAGGTCAAGGCGTCTACCGCAGCGGACCACGACGTGGGCCGGCCCCGCTCGACGTCGTCGGTGGACTGCGACGCGTCGGCGTCGGTGTTTGGGGCGGTGACCGCGAGCATGAACACGCGGAGCCGCTCCGCCGCCTCGATTTCAGGACGGTCTACGGCCCGGGCCGTGATCGCCCCGTACAGGTCGCGCTCGTTCTGCCCGTGATCTGGCAGGATCTTGACCGACTCGAGCCGGTGATCCAATCGGACGGCGTGAGCAGTTGTGACTGCTCGATGCAGATCTCCGAAGAGTGCGAGCCCGGCCATCTCCGTTCCGTGGGCGTTCACGGGCCGACTCTGCCAAGTGATGTCAGCGACGTGCACGTCGGCCTCGGTTAGTGAGTCCGCCAGGAGCGGATGGCCGTTGTGGACGCCGGTGTCCAGGACACACACGACTGGGGAGTCTTGGTCGGCGACCTGCAATCGGCGGCGCAGGTCGTCGACCCACTCTGATTGCTCGACGGCAGACATATCGGTGAGCAGGCTGGCAACCTCGTGCGGCCTTCGCAGCTCAGCCAGGTCATCGAGAGAGTCGAGGCCATGTGCGAGTTGGTCTGCAGTGGCACGCACGAGCATGACCGTCCGATCTTGGAAGCCGAGAAAGTGTCCGCTGGCAAGCAATTGATTCCGCTCGGCAAATCCACGCAGCCTCTCCTGCTCGTGGCCATCGCGGCGGCGCAGCCAAACTTCCCACCACACAACCTCGTTCGAGTTGGTGGGAAACTCGTCGTCGGGATCGGTCCACAGCTCTCGGATGGTGGCGCGGCGAATGGCAGCAATGCCCTCCACAAGCGTGGCGTTCTTGGCTTTGTCCTCGGTGGTGGTCTCGACATAGTCGTTGAGGCGTCGGAGGAAGTAGTCCCGCTTGTCGTTCGGGATGTAGACGGTGGCGATTTGTATCGTGCCTGAGACTGTCCGGACCTCTTTGACCGCAACGAGTTCGGGTTGCTCGCCGCTGCGCTGCACATCGAGGCTCTGAAGTGCCAGCCCCAAACCGGGGAAGGATTCGAACGACACGTAGGTTCCCGCAGTGTCCGTCTCGTCGGGAGTGGGGACGGCCCGTTCGAACTGCCGGGCTAGGGATCGCCCGTGGTCTGCACGGTCGCCGGAAAACTCTGGCCTGTCGCTGCTTCCGCCACCTTGCGTCGACGTGAAAGGTTCCGCTTCTGGCGGGGCAGGCACGAAAAGGTGCGGGCGGTCACGCTCGGCCATGCCACCTACGCGTTCGGCCCGTGCTGCGCGTCAACCCGAGCCCGCTCCGCCAACGCAGACACGAGGTCGTCGGTCCGGATGCGGGCTCGTTCCGCCAGCACTGTCCGCTTCGCCGCGTTCTCAGCAGCAGTGGCGATCTCGGCATGACTGAGGCCCTGTGCCGCGGAGATCACTCGTTTCCAACTCAGGTTGCTGATGTAGAACGAGGCGAGCCTGTTCTCGATCACAGTCCTTATGCTCTTGTCGTCAGGAAGGGCGAAATCCATCACGGTATCGAACCTGCGGAACAGCGCGTTGTCTAGCAACCGGGGGTGATTTGTGGCCGCGACGACCACGCTGTCGGAATCGTCTTCTTCCAGGAACTGTAGGAACGAGTTCAACACTCGTCGAATCTCACCGACATCGTTTGGTGCCGCACGATCCCCAGCGAGTGCATCCACTTCATCGAATAGGTAAACCCCACGCGTTTCCACCAACGCATCGAAGACCAGACGCAATTTTGCAGCCGTCTCACCCATGAACTTGGTGATAATCGAGTCCAGCCGGATCGCGAACAGCGGAAGGCCCAGCTCTCCGGCAATCACTCGAGCCGTCGAAGTCTTCCCGGTGCCCGGGGAGCCGATCAGAAGCAGCCGGCGAGCAGGCCGCAGGCCATGTCGGGCAAGCTCGTCACGCTGACGCTGTTCGAGGAGAACCTGGCGGAGCTGGTCGCCGAGGCTGTCGGATAACGCCAGGTCACTCAGCCGCGCATCCGGATAGCTGACGGTCAGCAGCGATCCGAGTTCGCCTCGCGGCTGAGTGACCGCTACTACCGACGCCACCCGGGTCGAGGTGACCCCCCTTTGACGGAGGTCATCCACGAGGTCGCGAAGCTCCTGGGCGAACTTGGACTGCCCAGAACGTGCGGCCTTTGCTGCGACCTGCATCGCGACCGAGTAGAACTGGGAATCATCGCCGTCGGCGTGACTGACTACGAGCGCTTTGAGCTGATCGTTCGTCGCCACGGACTGACCTCCCTTCGATCCACTCCAAGTCGACCGACCGATTCGGCCAGGCTTATACGCCACAAGACTATCTGGGTCCAAGCTGTCCGCTTCAGCGCACCGCCGAACCGATTCAGAGACCGCTCACTGGCCGGCCTGGCCGAGGGCCTCGTCGACGACCTCAACGAATCGCAACAGAGAGGGCTAAGGCACGACAAACCCGGGTCGACTCAGGACATGCCTCTCCACGTAGGCGCGATCGAAGTCCGCCGAAGCCAGACGGAACTGGCCGATCTCGCCGACAGCGTCCAACAGGCTATGCCCGACCCCTTCGCGGCGCCCGAACGCGACCGCTACCAGCTGGTCAGCGAGCACAAGCCAGGTCACATCCATCGCCGAGGACACCGGTCTCAGCAGCGAAGGCCATCTCGACACCTACCCGCGTGAACCGCAGGTTGGCTTGTCGCGCCACCCGGACTTGCCCCTGAGCGCACAGCTGGCGGCGCGACGCACCGGTTGGCCACCCATTCACCCGCGCTGGCCGTTCGGCCCTCCACAGGGACGACTCCCATCACATCTGATCTACGCGCGGATTATCTGAAATCGGTCGAAATAGACTTGGACAAATCGGGTTTACACGTGGATCTCACAGCCGTTCGGCTTCTGGCATGGATTGACGGCTTCGAGGGCTCTCACTTATTGTTTGTCATACAAACAAGAGGAACGGTATGACAAACGCAGCGTCACCCACCCGACGCGCCACCCGGGAGTCCGGCAAGGCCACACGGCAATCGTTGCTGCGCGCGGCCGGTGAGGTCTTCGCCGAACTCGGCGACACGGCCTCAGTGGCACAGATCTGCGCCCGCGCCAACGCCTTTCCCAATCAGGTCACCTACTACTTCGGTTCCAAGGAGCAGCTGTTCGTCGAGGTGGCCTGCGCCGGAGTGCTGCGCGCGGGCCGTCACGCCGAGGAAGCGGCGTCGACGGCGACGACCGTCCGCGAATACACCCACGCACTGATCGGCTCACTCCTCGGCGCCGAGGCGCGCAACGTCGAGATGTTCACCACCGCGATGCTGCTGGTCTCGCGTCGCGAAGATCTGCGTGAGCACATCACCACAACCCTGCGCACCCTGCACGAACGCGGAGCCGATGCCCTGATGGCAACACTGGTACGCACCGGGTGGCAGCTGCGCGCACCCATTGACGTGGAGGCCAAGGCGTTCTGGTCGGCGGTGTTCGGTCTCGTCGTCCAAAAGGCAGCCACCGGAGCCGAATTCGGCTACTCGCTCGAAGACGCCGTCGCCGTCATCTTCACCAACCTGCAGATCCCGGAATCCGTTCTCGATCAGCCCATGCGAAAGGCACGCTCATGACGCAATCGACCACCGTCCACCCGCAACCGCACCTCACCCACGAGGTACTCAACCAATCGCAGCCGCGGGTCGACGTCAACGAATACGAACTCAATACCGTTCTGCAAGAGGCCGTCTCCCGGCACGACGCCGGCTGGGCCGATGCCGAGTTGCGCGAGATCGGCGCCCTGGTCGGCAGCGAGCAGTTCCAGCACGACGCCAAGCTCGCCAACACCATCACCCCCACCTTGCACACCTTCGATCGGTGGGGTCGACGCATCGACGAGGTCGAATACCACCCCTCCTATCACCGCATCATCTCGGCCGCCATTTCCCATGGGGCGCATACGCGTTGCTGGGCGGACCCGCAGCCCGGGTCACACGTCGCACGTGCGGCGGCGTTCATGCTCTTCGGGCAGATCGAACCCGGTCACGCCTGCCCTGTGTCGATGACTCATGCGGTGATCCCCTCACTCGAACTGCAGCCCGACGTCGCCGCACTCTGGGTACCCAAGGCGCTGTCCAGTGAGTACTCACCGGAACTGAGCGCGGACAAGCCGTCGGCGATCTTCGGGATGTCGATGACCGAGAAGCAGGGCGGCTCCGACGTGCGGGCCAACACCACCGTCGCACGACCCGCAGGTGCCGGTGGACCCGGGACCGAATACCTGCTCACCGGCCACAAGTGGTTCTGCTCGGCACCCATGTCCGACGCGTTCCTGGTGCTCGCGCAGGCCGAGGGCCCTGGCGGCGAGGGACTTTCGTGCTTCCTGCTACCGCGGGTCCTGCCCGACGGCACCCACAATGTATTCCGCATCCAGCGACTCAAGGACAAGCTGGGCAACAAGTCCAACGCGTCGAGTGAGATCGAACTCGACGGCACCGTGGCCTACATGGTCGGCGAACCGGGGCGCGGCGTGCGGACCATCATCGAGATGGTCGCCCAGACCCGCCTGGACTGCGTTCTCGGCAGCGCGGCGGGTATGCGGCAGTCCGTCGCCGAAGCGGTGTGGCATGCCCGTCATCGCAACGCTTTTGGCGCTCGCCTCGTCGATCAGCCGGCCATGACCGCCGTACTCGCCGACCTCGCACTGGAATCCGAGGCAGCCACCGTCACCGCGATGCGGCTGGCCCGCGCCCACGACGAAGACGCCGACGACTCCGAGCGCGCCTTCCGACGACTGGCCACCGCCGTCGCCAAGTACTGGATCTGCAAACGCGGACCGCATCACGCCTACGAGTCGCTGGAATGCCTGGGCGGCAACGGATACACCGAGGACTTCCCGCTGGCCATGCGCTACCGCGAACAGCCGGTGATGGCGGTCTGGGAGGGCTCCGGCAACGTCATCGCGCTCGACGTCCTACGCGCGATGACGCGCGAACCGGAATCGGTGGCCGCGTTCGACGCGGAGGTGTCCAAAGCCCGGGGTAGCCACCCGGTGCTCGACGCCCACCTCGACCGGCTGCGCGTCGACCTCGGTGAACTGGCCCGCCTCGATGCCGCGGGCGCACAACGACGAGCGCGCAGCGTCGTCGAGGGGATGGCATTGGCTCTGGAAGCCTCACTGCTCGTGCAGTATTCACCGACTCCGGTAGCCGAGGCATTTGTGGGTGCACGGCTCGGCGCGGACCGCGGTTTCGAATACGGCACCCTGCCGGGCGGCGCTGATCTCGGTGCGATCCTGGATCGGCACTAGTCGCACACCGTCATCGTCTGCTGGTTGAGCCGGGACCGCGAGGAACGAGCGGCCCCGCGTCGAAACCACTGGCGACCCGCGAACTGGCGAGTGGATTCGTCAGCGCAGGCGATACCCCATGCCACGCACGGTTTCCAGACGCTGGGCGCCGATCTTGGTGCGCAGCGCGCGAACGTAGACGTCGACGACGTTGGAGGCCGGGTCGAAGTCGTACCCCCAGACGTGTCCGAGGATCTGCTCGCGGGAGAGCACCTGGTCGGGGTGGCGGAGGAATACCTCGAGCAGCGCGAACTCACGGGCGGTGAGATCGATCGTGTCCGAACCGACCTGCACGCGTCGCGACCGCAGATCCAGCCGCAGATCGCCTGTCGCCAACGAGGTCTCGGAGCCGGCGGCGGGTGCGTCGTGGTGGAGTCGCAGCCTGACCCGGGCGAGGAGCTCAGCGAACTGAAACGGCTTGGTCATGTAGTCGTTGGCACCGCCCTCGAGTCCGGCGACCGTATCGGTGACGCTGTCGCGGGCGGTCAGCACCACCACCGGGGTGGACACCCCCTCGCCGCGCAGTTGCTGCAGGACACTGAATCCGTCCATCGCGGGCAGTCCGATGTCGAGGAGGATCATGTCGATCTCGGGGCTGCGGCCCATCAGCAGGGCGGTCTCCCCGTCGGCGACGTGCTCCACGGTGTAGCCGGCCGCGCGCAAACCCTTCCCGACGAACGACGCGATCTGGACGTCGTCCTCGGCAATCAGGATGCGGCTCATGGGATCTCCTTGGTGACAGGCCGGGTGATGGGCCGGGTATCGGCGGGCGCGGTGGAGTACTCGGTGGCGGTGCCGACCGGGACGTCGAGCCCGAACGTCGCCCCCTGGCCGTAGATGCTGCGGACCCAGGCGGTTCCGTGGTGGCCGTCGGCGATCGCCCGGACGATCGCGAGGCCGAGCCCGGCACCCGAGCGGCGGGTGGTGGCGGTGCGGTCGGCGGGACCGCCGCCGCGCTGGAAGCGTTCGAAGATGGTGGCGGCATCCTCGGGCCGCACGCCCGGCCCCTCGTCGGTGATCCACAACGACAGATAGCAGGTGCCGGCGTCCTCGACGTAGCGGGAGCCCAGACGGATGGTGGACCCGTCCTCGGTGTGGGCCACCGCATTTGACGCGAGCTGCAGGATGGCCTGGGTGACGCGTTCCGGGTCCAGGACGGCGTGACCCTCGGCGACCTCCATCAGCAGCCAGCGCCGGTCCCCGAGTGCCTGCACCTTGGATTCGATGTCGAGTACCAGCGCGGCGACATCGACCGAGCGACCCACCACGAAGTCGGGTTGCTCGGCCTTGGCCAGCATCAGCAGATCGCTGACGATGCGCCCCATCCGGACCAGCTCGCTGTCCACCAGGGCAAGCGTTTTCGCACGCTCCTCCGGGTCGTCGGGTAACAGTTCGAGATGTCCGCGGACCACCGTGATCGGCGTGCGCAACTCGTGCCCGGCGTCGTCGACGAACTGTCGCTGGGTGGTGTAGGCGCTCTCGATGCGGTCCAGCATCTCGTTGAAGGTTTCCGCCAGTGCCCCGATCTCGTCGCGGCCGTGCACGGGAACCCGTGTGGTGAGGTCACTTTCGCCGATGTCGGCGGCCACGGTACGGACCGTGCGTACCGGTGCGAGGATGCGACCGGCCACCAGGTACGCGATCCCGGTGGTCAGCATCAGGCCACCGAGACCCACCATGGTGATGGTGAAGATGGTGCGGTCCACCAGATCTCGGGCGGGCTGGGTGAACACGGCCACCACGAACGTGCCGGCGGCACCGCCGAGGTTGTCGATCGTCAGTCGTCCCCACCGGATGGCACCCGCGCCGGAATCGAGGACCCCGCCGGTCGCGGTGCCGCGGACCATCACGTCAAGGAGCGCGGGGTCGTCAGTGATGAGACGCAGCCGGCCGTCACTGGGACCTTCGATGATCCGGCCGCCGATGACGCCGAACATGACCTCGCCCAGCGCCGGCGACTGTCGGGACAGATAGACCTCCAGCATGCGTTCCACCGTGGTGAACGGGCGGGTCGTGGTGGGGTCGACACCTTCGGCGGCGAACCGACGCAGTTCGGCCACCTCCTGCTCGACGTCGTTGTTGGCGCGGACGTCGGCGTCGCGCAGCGACAGGTTGCGGGCGGTGACGAGGACCACCACGAGCAGCAGCAGCGTGGTGAGCATGATCCACGCGGTGATCTTCCACCGCGCCGACACCGTGATGCCCCGCCGACGAGCGCGGGGCATCACGGGGTCAGTCGTCGTCATCGTCGGAATCGTCGCCGTTCAGATCGTCGTCGTCATCGGGGTGGTCGTCGTCAAGGTGATCGTCTGAATCGTCGTCGGTGGTGTCGTCGTCGTGATCATCATCGACCCCGCCCCGGGGATGCGGAGCGATCTGGCCGTCGTCGTCATCGAAGCGGTCGTCGGGTCGTCGTCGAACTCCCGGGTGGGTGCGGCCGGCAGCGGTTGCGGAGGTGGTGCGGGCGCAGGTGTGGACGGCTCGACGGTCATCACCACCGGTTCTGGATCGACCTCCGGGTCCGGTGAGCGCACGACGAAGAAGACCAACGTGAAGACCGCGGCTGCGGCGCCGACGGCGGTCAGCAGGGCGAGGGTGCGTGAGGAGTTCATACCGACAACCATCGGATGCTCCCGTGAGGCACCGATGAGACCAAGATGAAGGTTTCTTCACCTTGGCTGTCGTCACAACACGACCCCGGGATTCAGCAGACCCTCGGGGTCGAGTGCGTGTTTGATGAGCGCGGTCAGTTCCATCACGTCGGGTCCCACCTGGTCGGGCAGCCACGCCTTCTTGAGCCGGCCGACGCCGTGCTCGCCGGTGATGGTGCCGCCCAACGAGATCGCCAGATCCATGACCTGCCCGAAGGCGCGTTGTGCGCGGTCACGCTCATCGGCGTCGGCGGGGTCGAAGACGATCAGCGGATGAGTGTTGCCGTCACCGGCGTGCGCGATCACCGCGATCATCACCCGATTGTCGGCGGCGATCGATTCCACCCCGTCGATCAGCGTCGGCAGCGCGGGCAGCGGCACACCCACATCCTCGAGCAGCAGCGATCCGAGCTTCTCCACCGCCGGGATCGCGGCGCGACGCGCGGCGGTGAACGCCTCCCCCTCGGCCGCGTCCTCGGTGGCGAAAACCTCGGTGGCGCCGTTGCTTTCGAAGGCCTTCTGGATCAACTCCACCTCGGCGACCCCGGCCGGGCCGGGCGCATCGGACTGGGCGACGAGCAGCGCCCCGGCCTCCCGGTCGAGCCCCATGCGCAGCAAGTCCTCGACCGCGTTGATGGACGGACGATCCATGAATTCGAGCATCGCCGGACGGATCTCGGCGGTCACCGCCAGCACCGCCTCGCTGGCGTCGTGCACGGAGGCGAAGGTGCCGACCACGGTGCAGGCGGGTGCCTGCGGCGGCAGGAGCCGCAAGGTGACCTCGGTGATGATGCCGAGCAGTCCCTCGCTGCCGACGAACAGTTTGGTCAGCGGCAGCCCGGCGGAGTCCTTGAGTTGTTTGCCGCCCACCCGCACGGCCCGGCCGTCGGCGAGCACGACCTCGAGGCCGAGCACGTAGTCGGTGGTCACCCCGTACTTGACGCAGCACAGCCCGCCGGCGTTGGTGGCGACGTTGCCGCCGATGGAGCAGATCTCGAACGACGACGGGTCCGGCGGGTACCACAGTCCGTTGGCGGCCGCGGCGGCCTTGACCTCGGAGTTGAACAGGCCCGGCTGGGTGACCGCGGTGCGGGTCGCGGTGTCGATGACGAGCTCACGCATCTTCTCCGTCGAGATCATCACCGCGCCGTCGACGGCCGTCGCGCCGCCCGACAGGCTGGTACCCGCGCCGCGGGTGATGATGGGAGTCTTGTTCTCGGCGCACCAGCGCACGGCCGTCTGTACCTCGACGGTGGTGGTCGGGCGGATCAGGGCCAGCGGTGTACCGGCGTCCGGATCGTTCGCCCGGTCCTGCCGGTAGCCGGCGAGAATGTCGGGATCGGTGACGACCATCCCGTCGGGTAGCTCGGACATCAACCCGGTCAGATCGGTACCACTCATGGGTCCCACACTAGAGCTCGATATGGCGCACAATGGCCGAGTGAGCGACTTCAACGCCCAGATCATCGATGAGTTTCGCGCCAACAGCGGCTTCGTGCAGACCGCGGGCTTCGGCCGGAACCTGATCCTGCTGCACACCGTCGGCGCGAAGTCCGGCGAACCCCGCATCAACCCGCTGCTCGCACTGCCCGACGACGACGGCTGGCTGGTCATCGGGTCGGCGGCAGGCTCACCGAAGACCCCGGCCTGGGTGCACAATCTCCGCGCGGACTCGTCGGTGACCGTCGAGTCCCCGGGAATCGGCGGGGTGACCACACAGCAGGCGACGGTCACCGAACTCACGCCCGACGAGTGGGACGACGCGTGGTCGAAGTTCACCACCAAGTCCGACGCCTTCACCAAGTACACGGAGACGGCGCAGGGCCGGCAGTTCCCGATCTTCCGGGTGACGCCGACCGACTGAGCCGCAGACGGTGGGGGCGGCGTCCTACGCTGAGTGCGTGTTCGAGCTCGGCGATATGGTGGCCGGCCACACCGTCGACGAGTTCCTCGGTGGTGGCGCCACCGCCGATGTGTTCCGGGTGCACCGCGCCGACACCCCGGAACCCTTGGCGCTCAAGGTGCTGCATCCCAACGGGTCGGATCGTGTCCGCGTGATCGAGCGCTTCGAGCGGGAGTTCACCATCGCACGCGTCCTCGACCACCCGCACATCGTGCGGGTACATGCGCGCGGCGAGGTGCCCGACTCATCCGACGCGACGCACCCGCTGCTCTGGCTGTCGATGCAGTATGTTCCGGGCCCGCCGGCGACCGCGCTGATCCCGCGCGACGGCGAACCGGACATGCCCGCCATCCTGGGGATCGCGGCGCAGATCGCCGACGCCTTGGACTACGCCCACTCGTGCGACGTGCTGCATCGCGACGTCAAACCCGCCAACATCCTCACCACAGCCCCCACCAGCGACGGCCTCATCGACGCGTACCTCTCCGACTTCGGCATCGCACAGTTCGTCGACGACACCCGGCCGCTGGCCCGCAACGGACGCGTACAGGGATCGATCGCCTACGCGTCGCCGGAACTACTGCAGGCACAACAGCTCTCCCCCGCCACCGACCTCTACGCCCTTGCCTGCAGCCTGGTGGAGCTGTTCACCGGCGAGGCGCCCTACCCGCGAGCGACGGCCTTCGCGATCACCTACGCCCACCTCAACGACGACCCGCCGCGGCTGACCCGGCGTCGACGATGGTTGCCCTCGGCGACCGACTCGATCTTCGCCAAGGCGCTGGCCAAGAATCCCGCGGACCGCTACGGCACGTGTCGCGAGTTCGTCGACATCCTCATCCGTCTCATGCGCGATGTGCCGGTCCCGGAAAGCGCTGAGCCGCAACGGGTGTTCGGGTGGGCACGCGGCCGATGGTGAGCGGCCGGCGAATGCGATCGGGTCACGGGCCTTGCTGGGTCGTCGCGCCTCGGGGAGCGTAGGGGCTCAGGAGGCGTCGGCGGCAGGGTCGATGCGGTAGACCCGCATCGCGTTGTCCCGGAACACTCTACGCAAGGTGTCGGGTCCCCAGCCGGACAGAATGTCGGCAAGTGCGCCCACCTGCATGTCCATGCGCGCGTTGGGCTTGTCGATGGGAAAGTTGCTGCCGTACATGATGCGTTCGGTGCCGAAGTGGGCGATCACGTGCTCGACGAGCGGTCCCACCATCTCAGCAAGGGTCGATTGCCCGCCGATGTTGCCCCACCGCTCGTGCCCGTAGCCGAGGACCGGCATCGCCAGGCCGGACAGTTTCACCACCACGTTGCGGTGCGCGGCCAGCGTCGTCATCCGCTCCCGCCACAACCGCAGGATGTCGGCGCGGGCGGCCGCGGTGGCGCCGGTGCGCACCCCGATCGGCCCGAAAACCCCGGCCGGGATACCGAAATGGTCCAGGACGATGGTGGTGTCGGGATACTCCCGGGCCAGCGTGACGACATCGTAGAGCTGATGGGAGTACACCGAGGCATCGAAGACCAGTCCGCGACGGGCGATCTCGGCGAAACCCTCCAGGAAGGCCGCCGAGGCGAGCATGCCGTCGGCGTCGCCACCGTCGCGGACGCGCGGATCGGGGTGGCGTGAGGCGATGATGCGGATACCGCGGAATCGGTCGGACGCCGCCGCGTGCTCGTCGAGGATGCGGCCGAACTCGGCCGACCGCGGGTCTCCGTGGGCGATCAGCGCACCGAGCCGTGGGGCCGCGCCGGCACCGAACGGCAATCCGTCCACGTAGCGGGTCTCCTCCACCGCGGTGGTGTCAACGGCCGAGAGATCCGTGGTGCTCTCCGCGCGCCAGTGCGACTCGATGTGGACCACGGTGTCGATGGGTACCCCGACCACCGCGGGAACCCCGGCCGCGTCGGCCACGTACTGGTGGGGTTCGTAGGTGCGGGCCACGGTGCGCGGTGTCAGCACGTACTCCCGGTCGGCTCGCGAGACGACGACCGGGAAGATCCGGTCCCCGATTCCCGGCACGAAGCGGTACAAGCGGGAGGCCCGGTTGGCCGCCCATGGCGTACGGCGCGGATTCCACTGTTGCAGATGCGCGTCGACGATCCCCGAGATCACACCATCCAGCGACGTCACGATACGTACCCTGCCACAGCATTCGACACGGCCGCATACGATGGAGGATCGTGAATCGTCGTCGTTCCAGATCGAGTGGGAGGTGAGCGCGCGCGGTGGCCACACACTCACGGCATGCGCTGCATCATCTGCGCGCGGCGGTCAACCGCGATCCGGACGGCTTCGCCAAGAACGTCTACACCCGGATGTTCGCCATCGACCCCGACCTGCGCGACCTGTTTCCCGCGATGATGGCCGGTCAGCGCGACGCCTTCTACCGCGTCATCGATCACGTTCTCGAGGTCATCCCGGCGCCGACGGGGCACACCGAGCTCGTCGAGTTCCTCGCGCAGCTCGGTCGTGATCACCGTAAGTTCGGCGTCGAACCCGAGCACTATCAGGTGATGGCCCAGGCCCTGATGGGCGAGTTCGCCGATCTCATGGGCGATTTCTGGGACCCGGAGACCGCCGAGACGGTCGCGCAGGCGACGATGCTGCTGACCGGCGTGATGCGCGGCGCGGCGGAGACGGCGTCGGGTCCGGCGCGTTGGACGGCCCGCGTGGTGGAGAAGTACCGGATCTCGCGGGATCTCGCGGTGATCCGGCTGATCGCCGACGCACCGCTGCAGTTCACCGTCGGCCAGTACCTCGAGGTGCAGATCCCGCAGTGGCCCAAGGAGTGGCGCAACCTGTCGTCGGCGATCCCTCCGAATCCCGACGGCGAGCTCGAGTTTCACGTGCGGGCAATCAAGGGCGGCACGGTCAGCCCCACGATCGTCGCCGACACCCGCGTCGGCGATGTGTGGCAGCTCGCGCAGGGACACGGCACCCTGCACACCGATCGCGGCAGTGAGGTCCTGATGATCGCCGGCGGTACCGGCCTCGCGCCGCTGCGGGCGCTCATCATCGAGATGTCCAAACGCGCGGACTCCCCGCGCACCCACATCTTCTACGGCATGCGCTATCCGGGCGAGCTCTATGACCTGGCCGTGCTGCGTCGCATCGCGACCACCAATCCGTGGCTGCAGGTGACCGCGGTGTCCGAGGAGACCACCGACCCGTGGTGGCTCAACTCGGTGGCCACCCCGTCGGATCTGGGGCTACCGCACCGCATCGGCAGACTCGCCGATGTGGTGCTCGAGCAGGGGACGTGGGACGACCATCAGGTTCTGGTGGCCGGATCACCGCAGATGGTCGAGGCCACGCGACGACGCCTGATCATCGCGGGGGTACCGGCGAGCCGCATTCAGCACGATCCGCTGTTCTGAGGCGGCGTGACCTACGGGGTGCCGTCCTCGTCATCACCGGTGCCGTTCTCATAGGGATTGCCGGGGATCTCCGGTGTCTGCGGAACGGTCTCGGTGACGGTGGTCGTCGCCGGCTCCGCGGTCTCGGTGACCGTCCGGGTGCGGGTCACCGGGCGTCCGGTGCTGGTGACCGTCGTGGTGCGGGTCGCGGTTTCGGTGACCGTCTCGGCGGCTTCGGTGCGGACGACCGTGCGGGTCGACGGGGTCGCGGTGACCGTGGTGGTCACCGTGCTGGATTCGGTCACACCCTTCTCGGCGGCCAGGACCGCGGTGATGGCGATGGCGCCGAGCACGATCGCGGCCCCGATCGCCGCGCCGATGAACCACCAGCGTCGTCCCGTCGACGACGACGCCACGCGGGTCAGCGTCGTCGGGACCTCGGCGATACCGGCCAGCTCGGCAGCTCCGAGCGCGGGCGCCAGCGTGGGCTGATCGGCGATGGTGACGGGGCGTTGCACCGCGTACTCGAAGGCGGGGGCGACGCCGGGGATCTCCGCGCCCGGCCCGGTGCACAGCACCGAGGTGAGACGCTCACCGCCGGGCATCGTAGTCACCGTGTCGGCCAGCGCGGACGCGCCGTCGGCCTCGGTGACCGGTACCGCGTCGTCGCGACCGAACACCGACGTGCCGATGAGCCGGCCGGTGGCCACATCCACGGTGACCGCGCTCGGCCCGATCGACGGTGCCGCCGCGCGATCGAGGTCGACGACCGCGACAACCCCGTCACGAGTGGCCTGAGCCCGTGCGACCTCCACCAAAGCGGTGGGGAAATCGGTGATCTCCAGCTTCGAATACCAGTCCGCAGACCCCGGGCCGGGGGTGAAAGCACTGCTCAGGTGGGTTCGAAGCGCGTCGTCGGCGACGGCGATGCCGATCTGATCGATGTCCATCGGCACCGACGCCACGAGTTCTTCGATGGCGGCGGTCACCTGATCGGCAGTGGTGTCGGCGAGGTCGACGAGGTTGCTGGCGAGCACCGTGCCGTCACCGGCCCGAACCACCGACGAGATCTGATCGTCGACGACGGAGATGCCGAGTGCCGTGGTGTCGGCGCGGGTGTCGGTCATCTCCAGCCCTTCGAGGCTCGTCGCTATCGCTCCTCGCTCCTCAGAGACCGGGAGGCTCAACGCGAAAGAGTCGGTTTTGACCGGTCAGGATAGACGGCGGGCAGTCGGGCTCAGCCGTCGGGTCGGTCGGCGCGGGCACGCCGGGTGCGGGGCTGCCACACGACCAGCGCGCTGGTCCGGGGAACCGGGACCAGCTCGCCGCCGCGTTTACCGCGTGCCGCGGACAGCTCGTCGCTCAGTTCCCGCACGCGCTGTTGCAGGGCGTCGACCTGATTCTCGAGGTCGATGATCCGTTTGATGCCGGCCAGGTTGACGCCCTCCTCCTGGGAGAGACGCTGGATCTCGCGCAGCAACTCGACGTCGCGGGTGGAATAGCGTCGTCCGCCGCCGCTGGTGCGCTGCGGCGTGACCAGGCCGAGCCGGTCGTAGGTGCGCAGGGTCTGCGCGTGCATACCGGCCAGCTCGGCTGCCACCGAGATCAAGAACGTCGCCGCGTCGCGGGCGCCGTCCTTGCCGTCGAAGTTCGCGGGGCTCATCATCATCGCCCCCACCCGGACCGCGGGTCGAAGCCACTGGCCCGCTCGGCCTCGGCGTAGCGGCGCATGGCCTCCACGGCGGCATCGTCGAGCTTGGGCGGGACGGCGACCTTGACGGTCACCAGCAGATCACCCGATCCGCCGGACCGCTTGGGCACGCCACGACCCCGCACCCGCAGGGTGCGTCCATCGGTGGTGTTGGCGGGGATCTTGACGCCCACCGAACCCTCGAGGGTCGGCACCGACACCGTCGCACCGAGGACGAGCTCGGAAATACTCACCGGCAGTTGAACTTTGAGGTCGTTGCCGCTGCGGGTGAACACCTTGTCCGGCGTCACGTGCACGACGACGTACAGGTCGCCCGACGGCGCGCCGCGACGTCCGGCCTCCCCCTGCCCGGCGAGCCGAATACGTTGTCCGTCTTCGACTCCCGCGGGGACACGCACGTTGATGGTGCGCGCGCGGACCTTGACGCCACTGCCGTCGCAGTCGTTGCACGGGTCGTCGATCCGTGATCCGGTGCCCTGACAGTCCTGACAGGGTTCACTGAACCCGAAGGCACCCTGATTGCGGCTGATGAACCCGGAACCGTTGCAGCTCGGGCAGACTCGCGGACTCGTGCCCGGTTTGGCGCCGCTGCCGTGACAGGTGGTGCACGGCGACGGGCTGGTCACCCGGAGTTGGACGGTGGTACCGAGTGCGGCGTCCTTGAAGGACAGCGTGGTCTCGGTCTCGAGGTCGTTGCCCCGACGCGGCCGACTCGCGGTGGACGTACGCTGACCCCCGCCACCGCGATTGAACAGGCCCTCGAAGAGGTCGCCGAATCCCCCGGCACCGGTGTCGGCGCCGCCGCCGAACAGGTCACCGATGTTGAAATCGCCACCACCGGTGGTGGTGTAGGTCGTGCCTCCCCCGCCCGGGTATCCCCCGGGAAAACCGTTGGCGCCGCCGCGGAATCGTCCGCCGGCGAACATCGCGCGCGTCTCGTCGTACTCCTTGCGCTTGGCCGGGTCGGAGAGCACGCTGTGGGCTTCGGACACCCGCTTGAAGCGTTCTTCGGCCGCGGTGTCGCCCGGGTTCGCATCCGGGTGCAGCTCGCGTGCGAGCTTCCGATAGGCCTTCTTGATCTCTTCAGCCGAAGCGTCAGAAGCAACGCCCAGGTCCTTGTAGAAGTCGTGTTCAAGCCACTCTCGTTGTGGAGCCACCAGACGTCACCTCCTTAAAAGTCTTCTGTTGTCTGGTTCTTCAATTGTCGTGTGATTCTATGCGCTTCCCGGACGCCTACCGCGCCGCTCCCCGAGGTGTAGGGCACCTCAGGGAGCGGCTGTGGAGCGGTCGGGGCACCTCAGGGAGCCGGAGTGTCGGCTTCGGCGCCGGCCTCGGCCGGGTCGGTGACCGTGACCATGGCGGTCCGGATCACCTTGTCGCCGAGACGGTAACCACCGCGGTAGACCTGCCCGATGACCGGATGCGCCCCGTCGCCGTCGTGCTGGACGGCTTCGTGGAGCTCGGGATCGAACGGGTCACCGGGCACGCCGAACTTGGCGAGCCCCTCACTGCTGAGAGCCGCAACCAGTTTGTCGGCCACGCTGCGCAGCGGGCCGCTCTCGAGGTCGCCGTGCTCGCGGGCACGATCGAGATCGTCGAGGATCGGCAACAGTTTGTCGATGAGGAGTTGTTTGCCGTAGGCAACCGAACCCTGCTTCTCCTCGGCGGCACGCCGCTTGAAGTTGGCGAACTGTGCACGCTCACGTTGCAGGGCCGCGGTGAGTTCGGCGATCTCCTCGTCGGCAACCGGGGTTTCGACGTGCTCCTCGGCACCCGTCGGTGTCTCGTCGGATGTCACGGCCGGCTCGGCTTCCGCCGGGCCCGGACCGGCGGCCGAATCGTCGCGCACCGCACCCGTTTCCGGGTCGATGCGACGACGATCGGTCACCGTGACCGGCTCGTCGGGACGAGTGTCACCCGCCGCCGGCCCGCCAGCCGTCACTTCTTCTCCTCGTCGACGACCTCGGCGTCCACGACATCGGAGTCGGCTTCGGCGTTCTCACCGGCCGGAGCGTCGCCGCTGGGCGACTCGGCTGCGGCGTTGGCGTAGATGGCCTGCCCCAGCGCCTGGGACTCCTCGGACAGCTTCTCGATCGCGTTCTTGATGGCGGTCGAGTCGTTGCCCTTGAGGGCCTCCTGCGCACCGGAGATGGCCGATTCGACCTTCTCCTTCACGTCTGCCGGGACCTTGTCCTCGTTCTCCTTGAGGAACTTATCGGTCTGGTTGACCAGCGACTCCGCCTGGTTGCGGGTCTCGGCCTCCTCGCGACGCTTGCGGTCCTCGTCGGCGTGCGCCTCGGCGTCCTTGATCATCCGGTCGATCTCGTCCTTGCTCAGGCCGGAACCGTCCTGGATGCGGATGGAGTTCTCCTTGCCGGTGCCCTTGTCCTTCGCGGTGACGTGCACGATGCCGTTGGCGTCGATGTCGAAGGTCACCTCGATCTGCGGAACACCCTGCGGCGCAGGCGCGATACCACCGAGCTCGAAGCTGCCGAGCAGCTTGTTGTCCGAGGCGATCTCACGCTCACCCTGATACACCTGGATCTGCACCGAGGGCTGGTTGTCCTCGGCCGTGGTGTAGGTCTCCGACCGCTTGGTGGGGATGGTGGTGTTGCGCTCGATCAGCTTGTGCATGACGCCACCCTTGGTCTCGATGCCGAGGGACAGCGGG
This sequence comes from Gordonia bronchialis DSM 43247, assembly GCF_000024785.1. Classification (NCBI taxonomy): domain Bacteria; kingdom Bacillati; phylum Actinomycetota; class Actinomycetes; order Mycobacteriales; family Gordoniaceae; genus Gordonia; species Gordonia bronchialis. The sequence continues at coordinate 4,574,222 of NC_013441.1, forward strand.
GTCACGTCGAGCAGCAGGACGTCCTTGACCTCACCGCGCAGCACACCGGCCTGCAGGGCGGCGCCGACGGCGACGACCTCGTCCGGGTTGACACCCTTGTTGGGCTCGCGGCCACCGGTGAGTTCCTTCACCAGCTCGGTCACCGCGGGCATCCGGGTGGAACCGCCGACCAGCACGACATGATCGATGTCGCCGACGGCGATGCCGGCGTCCTTGATCACCGCTTGGAACGGCGCACGGGTGCGCTCCAGCAGATCCGAGGTGATCTTCTGGAATTCGCTGCGGCTCAACTGCTCGTCGAGGAACAGCGGGTTCTTGTCGGCGTCGACGGTGATGTAGGGCAGGTTGATCGAGGTGCTCTGCGAGGCAGACAGTTCGATCTTGGCCTTCTCGGCAGCCTCACGCAGACGCTGCATGGCCATCTTGTCCTTGGTCAGGTCGATGCCGTTCTGGCTCTTGAACTTGTCGACGAGCCAGTCGACGATGCGCTGATCCCAGTCGTCACCACCGAGGTGGTTGTCGCCGGAGGTCGCGCGGACCTCCACGACGCCGTCACCGATCTCGAGCAGCGAGACGTCGAAGGTGCCGCCACCGAGGTCGAAGACCAGGATGGTCTGTTCCTTCTCGCCCTTGTCGAGGCCGTAGGCCAGGGCAGCCGCGGTGGGCTCGTTGACGATGCGCAGCACGTTGAGGCCGGCGATCTGGCCGGCTTCCTTGGTGGCCTGGCGCTGGGAGTCGTTGAAGTAGGCCGGGACCGTGATGACGGCGTCGGTGACGTCCTCACCCAGGTACGACTCGGCGTCGCGCTTCAGCTTCATCAGCGTGCGGGCGCTGATCTCCTGCGGGGTGTACTTCTTGTCGTCGATTGCGACGGTCCAGTCACCCTCGCCCATGTGGCGCTTGACGGACCGAATGGTGCGGTCGACGTTGGTGACCGCCTGGTTCTTCGCGGGCTGACCGACCAGCACCTCGCCGTTACGCGCGAACGCGACGACCGACGGGGTGGTCCGAGAGCCCTCGGCGTTGGCGATGACGGCCGGCTCGCCGCCTTCGAGCACCGCCACCACGGAGTTGGTGGTGCCGAGGTCGATTCCAACAGCACGGGACATATGTGTTTCCTCCTAGCTCGTGGGTCTGCACCCAAGTACGTCTCGAAACCTGAACTCCTGAAACTGCCGAACTTCAGTGCATCCGACTCATGTCTTACTGAAGGCATTCGCCGTAGTCAAGCTCAGTTGAGTCGGAGTGACTCAGGTTTCTCGTAGGGTCCAACGGGGTGGTCGCGCGGATTGTTCCCGATTCGACCAAAAAAGTTGAGTCTGATCGACTCAGGTTCGGCGAGGTCGCATCGGTGCTGGTCATTGCCGAGTCGGCCGAGCGCTCGGTCCGCGATTAGACTCGCGGCTGCGCCCACCGCGGGCGCCGTGGACCGTCGGCGGCCGCGCCACACCAGGTCGGGGGCTTGATCATCGTGACGAATTTTCTGCTGTGACCGATCGTCGACTCCTGTTCGCGCGCACCACCCTCGAGATCATCTCGGCGAAGGGGTTGCACGCACTGACCCACCGGGCCGTCGACGAGGCGGCCGGCGTGCCCGCCGGTTCGGTGAACTACTACGCGCCGACGCGCTCCAAGCTGATGCAGCTGGCGCTCGGCGCGGCCCGGCAGTTGATGTGGGACATCGCGATGGTCTCCTTCGCGCCGATGACCGACGTCTCCAACCTCGACGAGGACGTGGTCCTCGACTGCACCACCGACTTCGTCCTGAAGATGGCCACCGACGGCGAGAGCTTCGTCAAGGCGTACTACGCGATCCTCGTCGAGGCCCAGTTCGACGCGGAGCTGTTCGCCGAGATCATGCGTCAGCGAACGATGTTCATCGAGTTCACCCAGCCGTTCGTGTCGGTCTTCGAACCCAATCACACCGAGCGCGTCGCCGAGCTGGTGGTCGCCCTGATGGAAGGTCTCATCCAGCAGCAGGCGCTGGTGGCCGCCGAGACGTTCCCGCGGTCGGTGATCCGCGGGATGATCGCGCGCATCTTCGGCTTCCAGGGTGGCGAGGTGCCCGTGCGGGAGCGGGTGGACTGAGGTCTGACAGGGTTCTGCGAGAACGATGTCCGATGGGTTGCCCTGACCCAACAGACGAGTGTGACGTTGTGCCCGGATTCCGGGCACAACGTCACACAGAACTCGAAGGGTCAGGCCGCGGCGCTCGCCTCCTGCGCGGCCGGTTCCAGTGCCTGCGCGACGATCTCGGCCACGTCGGTCATCGGCTTGACGTCCAGCGCGTCGAGCACCTCGGCCGGCACGTCGTCGAGGTCGGGCTCGTTGCGTTGCGGGATGAACACCGTCTTGAGTCCATTCCGTTGTGCGGCAAGCAATTTCTGCTTGACCCCGCCGATCGGCAGGACCCGCCCGTTGAGCGTGACCTCGCCGGTCATGCCGACGTCGGCGCGAACCTTGCGGCCGGTCGCCATCGACACCAGGGCGGTGACCATGGTGACGCCGGCACTCGGACCGTCCTTGGGCACCGCACCCGCAGGCACGTGCACGTGGATGGTCTTGTTCAGTGATTCCGGGTCGATGCCGAGCTGATCGGCGTGCGCCCGCACGTAGGAGAGCGCGATCTGCGCGGACTCCTTCATCACGTCACCGAGTTGGCCGGTCAGCTGCAGAGAAGGCTTACCGTCTGTGGAGTTCACCTCGATGAACAGCACATCGCCGCCCATGCCGGTGACCGCCAGGCCGGTCGCCACACCCGGAACCGCCGTTCGCTCTTCGGATTCCGGCGTGAACCGGGCCCGGCCCACGTAGTCCTTCAGGTCGTCGACGCCGATGGTGATGGGCGCCTTCAACTTTCCGGATTCGATGTTGGTCGCCGCCTTGCGCAGTAGCTTGGCCAGCAGCCGTTCGTACTGTCGCACACCGGGTTCGCGGGTGTAGTTGGCCGCGATCTCACGCAGGGCGTCGTCGTCGACGATCACCTCGTCGGTGGTCAGGGCCGCGCGCTCGGCCTGCCGCGGGAGCAGGAAGTCGCGGGCGATGGCCACCTTGTCATCCTCGGTGTAGCCGTCGAGCGTGACCAGTTCCATCCGGTCCAGCAGCGGTCCGGGGATGTTCTCGACGACGTTGGCGGTCGCCAGGAACAGGACGTCGGACAGGTCCAGATCCAGATCGAGGTAGTGGTCGCGGAAGGTGTGGTTCTGCGCGGGGTCGAGGACCTCGAGCAATGCGGCTGCCGGATCGCCCCGGTAGTCGGAGCCCACCTTGTCGATCTCATCCAGCAGCACAACGGGATTCATCGATCCCGCCTCACCGATGGCACGCACGATCCGGCCGGGCAGCGCACCGACGTAGGTGCGCCGGTGGCCGCGGATCTCCGCCTCGTCGCGGACACCGCCGAGTGCGACGCGCACGAACTTGCGGCCGAGCGCACGCGCCACGGACTCACCCAGTGACGTCTTGCCGACGCCGGGCGGGCCGGCGAGCACCATGACGGCACCCGAGCCGCGTCCGCCGACGACCTGCATTCCCCGCTGCGCCCGACGCGCACGCACCGCCAGGTATTCGACGATGCGGTCTTTCACGTCGTCGAGGCCGTGGTGGTCGGCGTCGAGGATCTCGCGGGCACCCTTGATGTCGGTGGAGTCGTCGGTCTTGGTGTTCCACGGCAGGTCGAGCACGGTGTCGAGCCATGTTCTGATCCAACCGCTTTCGGGCGATTGGTCGCTGGCGCGTTCGAGCTTGCCGACCTCACGCAACGCCGCTTCGCGGACATTGTCGGGCAGGTCGGCGGATTCGACGCGGCCGCGGTAGTCGTCGGCGCCGTCGGGCTCGTCCTCGCCGAGTTCCTTGCGGATGGCGGCCAGCTGTTGGCGCAGCAGGAATTCCTTCTGCTGCTTCTCCATTCCGTTGCGCACGTCGTCGGCGATCTTGTCGGAGACCTCGGTCTCGGCGATGTGCTCGCTGGTCCAGTCGATCAGCAGCTGCAGTCGTTCGCCCACGTCGGGCGTTTCGAGCAGCTGACGCTTCTGGACGCCGGTGAGCCACGACGAGTAGCCGGAGGTATCGGCGAGCTCCGACGGGTCACTCATCTTGTTGACCGCGTCGATGACCTGCCACGCCTCGCGGCGCTGCAGCATGGCCAGCACGAGTTGCTTGTACTCGGCCGCACGCGCCTTGGTCTCGTCGGTGATCTGCGGATCGTCGGCCTCGGTGACCTCGACCCACAGCGCGTTGCCGTTGCCGGTGGTCCCGGTGCCGATGTGGGCACGCTTCTCGCCCTTCACGACGGCCGCCATACCGCCCCCGGGGATGCGTCCGACCTGCACGATCGACGCGATCACGCCGTAGGTCGGGTACCGGTCGTCCAGGCGCGGGGCGACGAGCAGCTTCTTCGATTCACTCGCACGTGCCGCGTCGACGGTCGCCTGAGCTGCGTCGTCGAGCGGGATGGGAACGACCATCCCGGGGAGAACGACGAGGTCGGGGACGAAGAGGACGGGCACTGAGTACGTATGGGACATCAAACCTCCAAAGTTCAGTCTGACCGACTCAACTGTGGTGGCAGGATGTTTGTTCCAGCGCGGTTTATGCCGTGGGTGAACGAGGACTGGGCCTCGCAAGGAGCGAGCATCCGTGCCTATCCCCGCCCCAACCCCGCGATCATCGCCCGCGCCAACGGCCTCGGGTCATACCCGGTGTCGTGCTCGGCACCGATACACAGGTTCCCGACGCCGCGCATGAGCTGGATTGGCTCGATGTCGGACTCGACTTCGCCGGCGGCGCGGGCCGCGTCGAGCAGCGACGCGCACACCGGGACGAGAGTGTCGAGGAAGAAGGCGTGCAGCGGATCGAAGCACGGGTCGTTGGACCGCAGCACCGAGGCAAGCCCATGCTTGGTGACCAGGAAATCGATGAAGCTGTCGATCCAACGGTCAAGGGCCCCAACGGCTGTCGACTCTGAGACGAGCAGCGCCGGCCCGGCCTTCGCGAGTTCCTCGACCTGATGGCGATACACCGCGATGACCAGATCGGCGCGCGTCGGGAAATGCCGGTAGATCGTGGCGGTGCCGACCCCGGCCCGCGTCGCGATCTCGCGGATCGGCACCTCGACTCCCCCGTCGACGAAGGCCGCCGCAGCGGCGTCGAGTAGTGCCTGCTCGTTGCGGCGCGCGTCGGCTCGTTTGGCACGTGGTGAAGCGCTGCTCGCCATCAACGACCTCGATCCCTAGATAAACGGGACGGTGTCCCGTATTGTTAGACGGGACACCGTCCCACTTAGTCCAGTGTTCCATTCCCAGCCCCAGGAGGCCAGTCATGGCACGCACCGTTGTTTTCGACGAGCCCGGCACACCCGATGTACTGCGGATCGTCGACGATCCGGTCGCCGACCCCGGTCCCGGCGCGGTCCGTATCTCGGTCGCAGCGTTCGGCGTCAATCAGCTCGATGCGCTCATACGCTCGGGCGCCTCACCGCGACCGATTCGGTTGCCGCACGCTCGACTCGGGCTCGAGGCCACCGGCACGGTCGACGCGGTGGGACCCGAGGTCAGCACCGTTTCCGTCGGCGACCGGGTACTCATCGCCGCGGTACCCGATTCCGACGTCAACGGCACCTACACCGAGCAGATCGTCGTCCCCGCCGAGCGCGTCGTGCGACGATCCGACGGACTCGACGACGTCGGCGCCGCCGCACTGTGGGTCTCCTACTCCACGGCCTATGGCGCATTGGTCGAGAAGGCCGGGATGCGGCCGGGCGACCACGTACTCATCACCGCGGCATCCAGCGGCGTCGGGTTGGCCGCGATCCAGATCGCCAACCAGATCGGCGCCGTCCCGCTGGCGACCACCCGCACCGAGGCCAAGCGAGACGCACTCCTGGCCGCCGGCGCGAGCGCTGTCGCCGTGACCGACAACGACGACGTGGTGGCATTTGCCCAGCGCCACACCGGCGGTCGGGGCGTCGACATCATTCTGGACACGATCCTCGGACCCGGACTGGCCCACCTCGCCGGTGCGGCCCGCCCCGGCGGAACGCTGGTCACCGCAGGCTGGCTCGACCCGCGTCCGGCGTCGTTTCCCAGCGGCGGCCCGCTGACCATCCACCGCTACATGAGTTTTGAGCACACGCTCGATCCGGTGGTCACCCGCCGGATGGCCGCCTTCTTCGACGCGGGACTGCGCAGCGGAGTCCTACGGCCGACCGTCGATCGGGTCTTCGGGTTCGACGAGATCATCGACGCGCACAAGTATCTGGAACAGGGCGCTCACGTGGGCAAGATCGTCGTCACGGTCTGAGCGGTAAGCCATCCACCGATCGGGGGACCCCACGATCACCCGCCCGATCCACCGGTCGGCGGAGGGTGCATCGTCGCTGGTTGCGGCACAGTCATAGGTGTCAGTAACAACCCGCCCAGCCCCACCGGGACCGGACGACACGATCAGGAGAACATCATGACGATGTCGAAGAGCATCAAGAACCGCATCCTCGCCGGGACCGCTGCACTCGGGATCTCGGCAGCACTCGCCGCCGGCGGCGCGGGGCTCGCCCACGCCGGCACGGTGCCGGCGCGCCCGGGTGAACCGACCGTGGCGATGACACTTACCAACCACACCAACCACACCGAATGGCTGGTCTCGGCCACCCCCGGGACCGGCCAGTGGGTTCAGGCACCGACCCGTGCGCTGGCGCCCGGCGCCTCGGAGACCATTGTCTCTGCCGCACCCGGCAGCTCATACGAGACCGTGTTCGTCACCTACCGGATCGGCGCCGTGGGACCGCGGGCGACCTATAACATCGAGAATGTTCGCGGGAACGTCAACACGAACATGACCGGGACCACCGGCGGGCACTACTTCATCAACAGCCCGCATATCGCCACCGGCTACCCGAACGTCAACGTCAGCTACGACCTGTGGTGACCACGTCCCTCGTGCAGAGCCCGGCCGATGCCCCGCATCGGCCGGGCTTCTACTCAGCGCCGTAGGCTCGCGACCACCTCACGCGCGGCGCGCTCGCCCGATTCGATCGCTCCCTCGATATAGCCGGGGTGTTCGCTTGCCGTTTCGGTACCGGCCCAGAACACAGTCGCGGCACGGCGCCGCCCTGTCCGCACCCATCGGCCGCCTGCACTGGGCCCGTGCGGAGACCTCCGACGTCTGGGACGGCTACATGGCCGGCGCCGTGCGTTCCGGACACGAGCCGCCGCCGAGGTACTGGCGTGTCTGGGCGACGCATGACGATGGCGTCAGAACAACGTCCCCTGCTCCGGCCGACGGCTGGTCCGGCGACGCACATCGGGTGGCGGTGACGGCGTCGGACCGGTGTCCATCTCGACGCCGATCCAGCAGCAGATGACGTCGCAGACGTAGTCGAGTTCGTCGGGGGTGAGTGCGCGTCCCGGCGCGATCCCGTGCAGCCGGTCCAGGCACCCGCGACAGCAGGTGCCGGTGGCGTGCTGGGCCCGAAAGACGGGGTGCCCGCCCCACGGGGTTTGCTTGCCGTCGTTGCGCGGATGCGCCGGGGCCAGCCGGGTGGTCAGGAGTTCGGCGGCGTGCCGGCGGACCAGCGCCATCCCGTCGCGGACGACGATGGCGCGTTCATGGCGTCTAAGATGAAATCGCGAGCGGAAGCGGTGGCCGGAGACACGCCGCACCACGGCCTCGATCTCGCCGCCCACTTCGGTCACCACACCGAGGATAGGCCCCGTGCGACGATCGAATCGGTGACCCGAAGGAGGGTGAGCGCATGTCCGAGGACGACGCGGTGATCAAACGCATCTACGACGATCCCAGCGACGACGACGGTCAGCGGGTGCTCGTCGACCGGTTGTGGCCTCGCGGAATGAGCAAACAACGTGCAGCAATCGACGAGTGGTGTAAGACCGTCGCACCCAGCACTGACTTGCGGAAATGGTACGCACACGACCCCGTGCGGTTCGACGAGTTCCGCGCCCGATACGCCGACGAGCTGGCCGATGGAGACCAGGCGTCGGCGTTCGCCCATCTGCGAGACCTGCATCAGCACGGACGATTGACTCTGCTCACCGCGTCCAAGGCGCTCGACATCAGCGAAGCGCGTGTCCTGGCCGATCTGCTGAACGAGGGAACACTGGCCAACTGAGTTAAGTTGTGCGGCAGTCCCTTCGAGATCCTCTGCTAGGGCGCCTCAGTGATCGGTTCGGACCTCCGGCCGCTGGCAACCGTGGTTGACGCCGGGTTGAACGTGCGGGGTGACCTCCGCACCGACGCGGATGGTCAGCGCGGCCACCACCCCGCCGACCGCGCAGCAGCCCGCGGAGATCAGCATCGCCGTCCCGAAGCCGTCGCCGAGGGGCTGACCGGGACCGGGATCGATACCGGCGACCAGCGGTAGCGTCGCGACGGCGAGCAGACCCGCCAGTCGCGCGACCGCATTGTTGACGCCCGACGCGGTGCCGGCCTGCCGTTGTTCCACCGCGCCGAGGGCGGCTGCGGTGAGCGGTGCGACGGTGATGGTCATCCCGAGTCCGAAGACCAGCATGGCCGGTAGCACGGTGGTGACGTAGGTGGCGCCCGGCACGATCCGCACCATCAACGCCAGCCCGGCCGCGGCGATCAACGGCCCCACGGTCATCGGCAGGCGCGGGCCGGTGCGCTGGGCGAGCCTGCCGGAATGCGGCGACCCGAACAGCATGATGACGGTGCTGGGCATCGTCGCCAGACCGGCTTCCAGCGCCGAATATCCCATGCTCTGCTGCAACTGCAGCGCGAGCAGGAACAGCGCCCCACCGAGCGCCGCGTAGACCATCAGGGTCGTCACGTTGGCCCCGGTGAACTGTGCCGACCGGAACAGACCGAGCGGCAGCAGCGCTGCCGCACTGCGGGATTCGACGACGAGGAACACGAGGATCGCGACCACCCCGACCACCGCCGCACCGATGATGGCCGGGCTCCACCCGTGGGCCGGTCCTTCGATGAGGGCGTAGATGATGCCGGCAAGGCCCACCGTCACCGTCACGGCGCCGGCCACGTCGAAGCCGCCCGCCACCGTCTCCTCGCGCGACTCCGGGACATGCCGGATCGCAATCGCGATGGCGGCCACCGCGATCGGCACGATCACGAAGAACACGCCGCGCCACGACGCGGCGTCGACCATCCACCCACCCACGAACGGACCGAGAGCAGTTGTGGCACCGGACATTCCGGCCCACAGACCGATAGCCCGGCCGCGATCGTCGGGCGAGATCTCCGCGTCGATGAGCGCGAGGCTCCCCGGCACCACGGCCGCGGCGCCGATCCCCTGCGCGATCCGCGCGACGATCAACCAGTCGACCGACGGCGCCAATCCACACGCCATCGAGGCGAGTGCGAAAACGACCAGACCCCACACGAACAGTCGTCGTCGGCCGTAGCGGTCACCGGCCGCACCCCCGGCGAGCAGCAGTGCGCTCAATGTCAGCAGGTAGCCGTCGAGGACCCATTGCTGGCCGCCGAGCCCGGTGTCGAGGTCGCGGGCGATGACCGGCAGCGCGACGTTGACCACCGTGCCGTCGAGGAACGCGACGCCGGAGCCGAGGACGGCTGCGGCGATCAGCCAGCGGCCCGCGGGCGAGTCAGCCGGGATACCGGTCGGGGCGTCGGAGTTCATCTTCCCCAGTGTGCGCTCCCGCCGCGGTTGCCGACCCCATGTCGGTCCGTCCGCATAAGGTCGGGACCACACCGACGGGTATCAGGAGGGGGATCACATGACCACCAGCGAGACCAGCAGTCGGATGCTTGTCGTCTTCGGCGACCCGGAGGCCGACGCGGCCGCCGCGCTGCGTGACATCGCCGGGATCTCCCGGGTGCGAAGTACCGCCGACTTCCACGGGCAGGCCATCGACATGTCCGACGCCGCATCGGCGCAGGCCACGCTGTACGCGGAGCTCGGCGTCGTACTCGTGGACGTCGACGACGATCAGGGCGCCGCGCTACGTGCGGCCGCGCAGCGTCAGGTCCTGTCGGTGGAACCCGAGCTGGTGTTTCGCGCGCTACCCGGCCGGTCCGAGCGCGCGGCGCGCGTGCAGACCACCTTCGCCGACACCGATGCCTACACCTGGGGATTGCAGGCGACACGCGTGGATCACACCACCGCCACCGGCGCCGGGACCAAGGTCGCGGTGCTCGACACCGGATTCGCCTTCGATCATCCCGACTTCGAGGGCCGCCCCATCACCTCCGAGTCGTTTGTCGCGGGCGAGGACGCCACCGACCGGCAGGGCCACGGAACCCATTGTGCGGGAACGGTATGCGGGCCGGCGAAGCCTGACACGGGCCCCCGCTACGGGGTCGCACCGGCCGCCGAGCTGTACGTCGGGAAGGTGCTCGGCGACGATGGCACCGGCACGGACGGAAACATCCTGGCCGGCCTCAACTGGACCGTCGCATCGGGCTGCCAGGTGGTGTCGATGTCGCTGGGCGCCGACGTCCGCGCACCGTCGGCGGCCTACGAACGGGTCGGGTCACGCGCGCTCGCGGCCGGGACGCTGATCGTGGCTGCCGCCGGCAACAATGCGAATCGGCCCGCCGATCCGGGATTCGTAGGCGTCCCGGCCAACAGCACCTCGATCATGGCCGTCGCAGCCGTGGACCCCGCACTGGCCGTCGCACCCTTCTCCGCGGCCGCCATCGACGTCGACGGCGGTGAGATCGACATCGCCGCACCCGGGGTCGACGTCTACTCCACGTGGCTGATGCCGCAGCGCTACAACACGATCAGCGGGACCAGCATGGCCACCCCGCATGTCGCGGCGCTCGCCGCGCTGTGGCATCAGCGCACCGGCGCCACCGGTGCCGACCTGTGGACGGCGCTGACCGGCGCGGCCGAGCGTCTGCGCGGCGCGCCGACCGATGTCGGCATCGGGTTGACCGTGGCTCCTTGATCGGCGGTTCGCGGCGGTGATCCACAGATAGCCTGGAGTCATGCCGGACATCACACTGACTGTCGCCGACGATCACCTCGCGAACATCGCCGCGGTCGCCGACGCGGCTCGGGCCGCCGGTATGCGAGTCGATCAGGTCCTCGACCAGGTCGGGGTGATCTGCGGTTCGGCATCCGACGACTGTGCGTCGACGCTGCGCGACCTCGACGGTGTGGATGCCGTCGAGGCCGCCGCCACGTTCCGTCTTCCGCCGCCGGATTCGAGAGTGCAGTAGGGGTTCACCTCGCCTTCGCGTCCCCGAACACACCGTCACGTTCGGCGACGGCGTTACGGAAACCCGTTGCGGCGGCCCGCTGTTGGAAGGCATAACCTTCGGCGGTGTGTCGTGAGATGCCGTCGAAGACGGTGCTGATCATCCCCGAGTTGGCCACCCCCTGCGCCAGCAACGCACTGTTGAGGGCCAGTTTGGTCATGATGAGCTGATTGATCGGGACAGCCGCGATCCGGGCGAGGAGGTCCTCGGTGCGCTCGTCGAGCAGGTCTGCGGGCACCGCCTCGACGGCCAGCCCCCATTCCGCCGCCTGCGCGCCGGTGATGCTGTCACCGGTCAACAGCAGACGTTTGGCCCGTTGATCGCCCACCCGATGCGCCCACATCCCCGCGGCGGGCACACCCCACACGCGCGTCGGTGGGTAGCCGATGCGCGTGTCGTCGGCGCAGATGATCTGATCGGCGTAGAGCGCGATGTCGGTGCCGCCGGCGATCGCGAACCCGTGCAGTTTCGCGACGGTGGGTTTGTTGGCGTAGAGCAGGCTCGCGAAGCCGCGGTTGAAGCGGCTCATCATCTGGTAGTCGATCATCGGATCCCAGGTGCCGTCCGGGTCGTGGTTGCGGGCCTGCACCACCGGGTCGAGCACGGTGCCGGTGGTGTCCGGGCGATCGCCTGGCGCCTCGGCGTTCTCGGCGAAGATCGACAGGTCGTACCCACCGCAGAATCCCTTACCCCGCCCCGACACCACGATGACGTGCACACGGGGGTCGAGGTCGGCACGTTCCACCGCGGCGGCCAGATCGATGGGTGTGTCGGCGGTGATCGCGTTTCCGCGTTCGGGGCGGTCGAAGGTGATGCGGGCGATACGGCCGGTCACCTCGTAGGTGAGCGTCGGATAGCGGGTTGGGCCGTCGGGCGTCGGACGTTCCGCGAATTGTGCTCGCTCGGTGAGTGGTTCACGCCAGGCGGCGGGGCGGTCGTCGGCCGTACTCATGCGAACGCTCCGACTGCGGGGATCGCGCGCTCGACGATGGTCGTGACGTCGACGCCGGACGGCAGGGTGCCGAACACATCGCCCCGATCGCCGGCGAGCCGGGTGGCCGAAAAGGCCCCGGCGACAGCATCGTTGCCGCGTCGAACCAACAGGGAGCCCTGAAGAAGCGCGGCCATGTCGCCGACGATACGTCGAGCGAGGTACTGCAACGCGTCCGGGTCCGTCGGGTCGATCGATGTCATGGTCCGCTCGAACTCCTCGATAGCCCGGTCGAGTCGACGGTCTTCGCCTGCGGCGGATTTCACCTCGTCGAGGAACACGCCGAGGGTGTCGGGCTGACGGGCCATGGCGCGCAACGCATCCAGTGCGGCCACGTTGCCCGATCCCTCCCAGATCGACAGCAGCGGCGCCTCCCGGTAGAGGCGCGGCATCCGCGATTCCTCCACATAACCGTTGCCACCCAGACATTCCAGCGCCTCGGCGGCATGGATCGGGCCGCGTTTGCACACATGGTATTTCGTGACAGCAAGCGTGATCCGGCGGAGGAGATCGGCGCGCTGATCGCCACCGGCGGCCCGATCGGTGAGTTCGGCGAGCCACAGCGCAACCGTGGTCGCGGCCTCCGCCTCGACCGCCAGATCGGCGAGCACGTTGCGCATCAGCGGCTGATCGGCGAGGCGCGCCCCGAAGGCGGTGCGGTGAGCAGCATGATGGGCGGCCTGCGCCACGCCGGATCGCATCGCGGTGGCGGCTCCGATGGCGCAGTCGAGGCGGGTGAGGTTGACCATCTCGACGATGGTCTTGACGCCGCGACCCTCATCGCCCACCCGCCAGGCGACGGTGCCGTCGTACTCGACCTCGCCACTCGCGTTGGAACGGTTGCCGAGCTTGTCCTTGAGTCGTTGCAGCAGAGAGGGATTGCGAGAACCGTCGGGAAGGACCCGCGGTAGGAGGAAGCGGGTCAGCCCGTCGGGTGCCTGGGCGAGGGTGAGGAAGACGTCCGACATCGGGGCCGAGGTGAACCACTTGTGACCGGTGATCCGGTACGAGCCGTCGGGTTGTGGCACCGCCGTCGTGGTGTTGGTACGCACGTCGGAGCCGCCCTGCTTCTCTGTCATCGACATCCCCGCGATCAGTCCGCGTTTGGTCAGCGGCGCCCGCAGATGGGGGCCGTATTCCGGTGCACACAAAAGGGATTCGTATTGCGCGGCGAGTTCGGGGCGGCGCGCAGGGCGGGGACGGCGGCGTAGGTCATCGAGATCGGGCAGCCGTGTCCGGCGTCGACGTGACCCCAGACGCTGAACTTGGCGGCCCGGATGAGATGTGCGTGCGGACGGGGATCGGCCCACGGCGCGGCATGCAGCCCGTGGCGGACCGCGATGTCCATGAGTTGGTGGTAGGCGGGGTCGTAGGCGACCCCGTCGATGCGGTGGCCATACCGATCGTGCGTACGGAGTATCGGGGGATGCGCCTCGGCCCGGTCGCCGAGTTCGATGATCTCGGCGGTGCCGGCGAGCGCACCGAGCGCGCGGATCTCGTCGATCGCATCGTCTTGCAGGCCGGACCGAAGGAGGAGGTCGGCCACGGCGGGTACGTCGGCGGCATTCATACCGACGAGCGGGGGGACCTGGTTGGTCACCTGATGAATGGGCATTCGCGAACTCCCTCGGTCAGTGGCTCATCGTCGGCGCGGCCGGCACGCCGCCTCGTCGCAGCATTACACATTTCGTTCGAGTGACACAAGGATGTAATGGGAATTGATGCACCGACGGGGTGCTAGTGGTCCGGGGGATAAAATAGTTTACGTTTGATAGTATGTGGGAATGGTGAATCGTGCTGCGGCTCCGCTGTTGTTGGTTGATGGGGATCGGGCACGGTTGGAGGGGTTGGTGCGGGCTTCGACGACGCCGGCCGGTCTGACGCGGCGGGCTCGGATGTGTTTGATGTCAGCCGATGGAACAGCGAAGGCCGACATTGCCGCGGTGGTGGGGGTGTCACGGCCGACGGTCGACAAGTGGCTGCAGCGCTACCGGGTTGGTGGGGTGGAGGCGTTGGTCGATGAGCAGCGCTCGGGGCGCCCGACCGAGATTGACGAGTCCAAGATCATCGCCGCCACCTTGCAGCGGCCACCGAAATCTCTGGGAGTCACCCACTGGTCGGCCCGCTTGTTGGCGCCGCGGGTCGGGGTCGATCACACCACGGTCTCGCGGGTGTGGCGCAAGTACAAGGTCACCCCCTGGCGCAGCGAGACGTTCAAGTTCTCCAACGACCCCGACCTCGACGCCAAGGTGGTCGATGTTGTTGGCCTGTATATGAATCCGCCGGAGAATGCGATCGTGCTCAGCATCGATGAGAAAAGCCAGATCCAGGCTCTCGACCGCACTCAACCGACGTTGCCGATGGCGCCGGGGCACTGCGAGCAACGCACGCATGATTACATTCGTCACGGCACCACGACCTTGTTCGCCGCACTAAACATCGCCACCGGCGAGGTCACCACCCAATGCAAACCGCGTCACCGCCATCAAGAGTTCCTCGCGTTCCTCAAACACGTCGCGAAAACCTATCCCGACCACCACCTGCACCTGGTCATGGACAACTACGGCACCCACAAGAAAGCCGAGGTAAAGGACTGGCTCGCCCAGAACCCCCGGATCACAGTGCATTTCACACCGACTTCCGGATCCTGGATGAACATGATCGAGGCCTGGTTCGCCATCATCGAACGCCAAGCGATCCACCGCGGCACCTTCACCAGCGTTCCCGACCTCGTCGCCGCCATCCGCCGATTCGTCACCAGCTGGAACACCCGCTGCGAACCATTTGTGTGGACCAAACCCGCGAATGAAATACTCGACAAAATCAAACGTAAACGAATTTCAAACACGGGCCACTAGCCTCCGAACACGATGGACAGCCCTCTCGTTCCCCCGGTCTCGGCGCGGTCAGCCGTGCTGAGCCTGCTGCTCGGCGCACAACCCCCGACGCTGAACGTGCGCGAAATAGTCGGCGCCATGGGCCTTTTCGGGATCTCCGAGTCGGCCACCCGAGTGGCCCTGACGCGGATGGTCGCCGGCGGCGACCTCTTGCGGCACGAGTCCGCGTACACGTTGTCCGAGCGGCTTCTGCGCCGACAGGAACAGGTGGAGCCACCGGCCCGGCGCCGATGGTCGGGGTCCTGGGAGATGGCGGTGGTCACCACCACCGGCCGCGCGGCGGCCGACCGCGTCGCCCTACGCACCGAGATGACCCGGCATCGGATCGCCGAGTTGCGCGAGGGTGTGTGGACCCGGCCCGCGAATCTCGTTCACCACTGGCCCGATCGGCTGCGCGAGGTGTCGACGTTCTTCGAGGCGCGCCCTGACGGCGAGCCGGCCGAACTGGCTGCGCGGCTGTGGAATCTGGACGCCTGGGCTACCCGGGGTCAGGCCTACCTCGACGCGCTGGCGGCGGTGCACGACGAGCCGACTCGATTCGTCACCATGGTCGCTGCGGTCCACCATCTGCAGACCGACCCGCTGCTGCCGACCGAACTGCTACCGGCGCACTGGCCGGGTGAGCGGCTCGCCACGATCTACGCGGACTACCGCGCCTGGCTTGCTGCGATGCGCGAGGATCTGCGCGCCGGTGGTTTCGCGAGATGAGCGTTGCCGTCGTCCGCGCTGCGGCAAGGTCACCGATCCCTGCGCTACGACGTGCGCCGATGACCACCACCGAACAGGTTTGGGCGGGCGCGTCCACGGTTACTCGGGAGGGATGACTCCACTCTGGTTCCGGACATCTGATCGGCCCGCGGTACGCACCGGAGATCTGCCGGTCGATCACTACGATCACGTGGTGATCGGCGGCGGGATCACCGGCCTGTCCGCGGCGCTCATGCTCGCCCGTTCCGGGCGGACCGTCGCCGTGGTCGAGGCCCGATACCTCGGTGCCGCCGCCACCGGTCATACCACGGGCAAGGTGTCGTTGCTGCAGGGCACGCGTTTGTCGTCGATCGGCGAGCATCACGGCCCGGAGGTGCTGACCGACTACCTCGAAGCCAATCGCGCAGCTCAGGAGTGGCTCCTGGACTACTGCCGCACTCGTGACCTCGGCGTGGAGATGCGGACTGCCGTCACGTTCGCGTCGACCCCCGACGGGGTGCGGCAGGTGGTGAAGGAAGAATCCGCGTGCCGACGTGCCGGGCTGAGTACCGAGCGAACGACGTGTCCCGAGCTGCCGTTCCGCACGAGCATCGGAATTGCTGTCGACGATCAGGCGCAGATCGACCCGATGGTGGTACTCGGGTCCCTCGCCGCCGACATCCGCGGGCTCGGCGGCGACGTGATCGAAGGTGTGCGGGTGCGTGGTGTCAAGCACCGCAAGGGCTATGTGCTCGACACCGAAGCCGGTGAGCTGTCTGCCGATTCGGTGATCGTCGCCACCGGCACGCCGTTCCTCGACCGCGGTGGGTTCTTCGCCCGGGTCCACGCCCGGCGTTCCTACGCGGCGGCGTTCGCCGTCGACGAGCCCATCCCCGAAGACATGTATCTGTCCGCCGACAGCCCGTCGGTGTCGCTGCGCACCGCTCCCGATCCGGACAATCCCGATGAAAGGCTGTTGCTGGTAGGCGGTTTCGGCCATGACGTCGGGCGGGTGCGGTCCGAACAATCCCACGTCGACGAGATGTTGGCCTGGACGCGTGACCGGTTCCCCACCGCCCGGCTGGTGGCGCGCTGGTCGGCCCAGGATTACGAGTCCATCGACGAATTACCTTATGTGGGACCGCTTCTCCCGGGCACCGATGGCCTGCAGATCGCCACGGGGTTCGCCAAGTGGGGTCTGACCAACGGGGTGGCCGGGGCGCTGGCCATCACCGGGCACCTGTTGGGGTCGCCGCTGCCGTGGGCCAGCACCTTTCGCCCGTGGCGCAACTCGGAGCTCGCATCGGTGACGTCGCTGGCGTCGAACAACGCGTCGGTGGCCGTGCAGATGGTGTCGGGCTATCTCGCGCTGCTCCGTCCCGTCGACAAGGAGCCCCGCGAAGGTGCCGGGGCCGTGGGACATTCGGGTGTCTTACCGCGTGGGGTGTGCACCGTCGGCGGGTCCACCACCACCGTGGCACCGATCTGCACTCACCTCTACGGCGTGCTGCGCTGGAACGACGCCGAACGCAGTTGGGACTGCCCGCTGCACGGGTCGCGGTTCGATCATGCCGGACGGGTCCTCGAGGGTCCGGCCACCCGGCCGCTGCCCGGCGCCGGCACCGCGACGCCCGACTGATCATCGAGCCCTTCGGTGTCGGCGGGTCAGCACCGGCCGCACCACCGGGCCGATCACCGTCGCGATCGGCCGCTGGATCGCACCCGCACCCGCCCGGGTCGCCAGATCTATTGCGCGCGCGTCCAATCCGACCATGATGCGGTCACGTCCGGCGAGCACCCCGGCGAGGATGGCGGTGGCGGCCGCGGCCGGTCGGGTTCCTGGGAGTCGATGGTCGAATCCGTTGACGACTTCGTCGCGGATGTCGCCGACGGGGTATCGGGCGTCGCGGGCGATCGCGGTGTGCACCGCCCCGGGGTACACGATGTGTAGGCGGACCGGCGAGTCCGCGACCCGTAGTTCCGCCTGGACTCCCTCGCTGAAACCGCGGACAGCGAACTTCGACGCGCAGTAACTCGGCTGCATGGGGGAACCGAATAGGCCGAAGGCGCTCGAAGTGTTGACGATACGTCCTCCGCCGCCGTTCTCCAGGTGGTCTCGAAAGGCGTTGGTGCCGTACATAACTCCCGACCAGTTCACGTCCATGATCCGGCGCGCATAGTCGGTATCCTCGTCGAGAACGCCGGCGACCATCGTCGTGACCGCATTGTTGAATACCATCGACGGTGCCCCGTGCCGCTCGACCATGGCGTCGGCGTAGGCACGGACAGCGGCCTCGTCGGCGACGTCGAGGCGATGGACCACGATCGCGGCGCCACGGCTCACACAGTGGTGCGCGGTGTCCTCGACAGACCGCGTGTCGAGGTCGGTCAGCGCGAGCGTGACACCGCACCTGCTCAGGCGCAGTGCGAGCGCACGACCCATGCCCGACCCGGCCCCGGTGATCACCACCGGTCGTCCGGCGCAGAGGCGTCGGAGACGGGTGTCGGTGGTGCGTGGATGCCAGATCGAGGAGGACACCGCACAGGACTACCCAGCTTCGAGTCACCCCACACACGCGATTGCCGATGCGCCGGCAGAACCAGCAACTCCGGACCTCATCGGCTGGACTCAGTGTTGCCACCGCCAAAGGCAACGCCTGGTACCCATATTGACGTCTCATCTCCAGCAGCCGAGTTCCCGAGGCGGTCGGTCGGTGTCGTCCGATCGAAAACATCTGCAGGGCAGTAGATTCCGTGCGAGGAGACCTACCCGAAGATTCTACTTCGGATCTTGTTGCGCACTCGACCGAAGCTGTGTAGCATCGAACATGTATTCGAGAGACGGGCGGAGGGGGCCGGGGGTGAGCATGAACGAGCAGTCATCGGGCGAGCAGTCGTTGTCGGTGGTTCCGGCGTTGCTCGCCGAGCTCGGTGGGGTGCTCGATCGCCTCGCCGCCGCTGACGTGTCGCAGTGCACCGATGCTGAGTTGGTGGACGTTGCGCGTACCCATGAGCAGTTGATCAACCGGATGTTGTTCGAGGGGGATCGGCAGATCGTGGCTCTCTCGGATCGGGGTGTGCCCCGCGCAATGGGTTACCGCAGTCTGACGAACTTCATGAATGTGGCGTTGCGGGTGTCGGATCCGGGCCGCCGCACAGATCAGATGGAGGCGACGGCCTGTTTCCGCCAGCTGTCCGGGGAGGTGTCCGACCCCAAGTATCCGACGCTGGCTGCCGGGTTTGCCGAAGGGGCGGTCGGCCCGGCGCATGTGCGTAAGGTCGCCGAGATCTTGGACAAGATCCCGCACCGGTTGCCGCACGACCGTAAGGTCGCCGCCGAGAAGACGCTGGCGGAGTTGGCGCGTGAACACACCCCGGCCGAGTTGACCACGCTGGGGATGCGGCTACTGGCCCACCTTGATCCCGATGGTGAGCTGACCGATGCGAAGGATCGGGCACGGCGACGTAATCTGTGGCTCAATCGGCAGGACGCGCAGAAGATGTCGAAGCTGACCGCCAACCTGGACCCGCAGACGCGTGCGTTGCTGGAGATGATGTTGGCGGTGTGGGCCAAACCGGGGATGAACAACCCCGACGACCCGGACTCACCCTCGGGTGGTGAGGACGACGCCGACATCGAGCAGGTCAAGGCCGCCGCCGCCCGCGACTCGCGTTCACAGGCCCAACGCAACCACGATGCGCTCAACGCGCTGTTGACGGCGGTGTTCGCCGACGGGCTGCTCGGCAAGACTCATCGTGGGTTGCCGGTGTCGTTGATCATCAAGGCCAACCTGGCGGATCTGATCCGGGAGTCGGGGTTGGCGACCACCGCGACCGGGTCGGTGATCCCCATCCCCGAGTTGATCGGGCTGGCCGGGCAGATTCAGCCGTACCTGGCGATCTTCGCCGATGCCACCGAGATTCCGCTGTACTTCGGTCGCGGCAAACGACTGGCCACCCTGGCGCAGCGGTTGGCGTCGCTGGCCCGCACCGATGGGGAGGTGTGCTCGGCGCCTGGTTGTGATCAGCCGGCGACCAATGTGGAGATCCATCACGCCGCGCTTGACTACGCCGAGGGCGGCACCACCGACATCGTCGACCTCGCCCCGGCGTGTCCGTTCCACAACCGCCGAGTGGGTCACACGGTCGGGGAGTTCACCACCGGGGTCTACCGCGACGGCCCGCATGCCGGACGGACCTGGTGGCGACGCAACCACCGGCCGGGAGCGCCGCCGAACCCGAAACGACTCAACACACGTCCCGACATCGCGACGCTGTATGAACACAACCTCGGCCGTGTGCGCGAAACGATCCACGGCCCACCCGCCGACGACGGGCCACCGGCGCGCCTACACCTCACCGAGACGATCCACCCCCCGTCCTCGGTCGTCGAAACACGCCTGGCCGCCGAACTCTACCGACTCACCAGCCAATGACGTGGCCGCACCGACGATGGCACCTGAGGCCGCGTCCGTCGACGCAGGGACCGCCTGACGCTCCCCTGAGATCAGGGGGCGTCTGGGCGCGTCCCGAGTTCGCACCCTGGCCTCTGTCCGGAATCCGGTCCTCAGACCACACCACCGGACCAACTCAGATGGTGTCCCCGCACGAAACATCGTGATTGGCGCCCGCGGGTTTCGGGTACCCCCACCCTGGCCCGTATCTGCCACACCGAGGAGACGCCATGCACGAGTCCGATGCCGTGGTGATCGGCGCAGGCCACAACGGCCTCATCGCCGCCATCGCGCTCGCGGACGCCGGATGGGATGTCACTGTCCTCGAAGCGCAGGACCAACCCGGCGGGGCGGTGCGCAGCGCCCAACTCACCCCCGGCTACGTGACCGACCTGTTCAGCGCGTTCTATCCGCTGACGCAGGCGTCCCCGGCATTCACTGATCTGGACCTGGACGCACACGGATTGCGCTGGAGCCGTGCGCCCTTGGCGTTCGGACAGCCGGCGGGTCCCGGCGACACGCAGGCTGCGGTGGTCCATCCCGACCCGGCCGATACCGCCGCGCATCTCGCCGGCTTCGACGCGCACGATGGGCGCACCTGGCTGTCTTTGACCGAACAGTGGGCAACGATCCGCGACGGCATCATCGGAACCCTGTTCGGGCCGTTTCCACCGATGCGGGCGGTGACCTCGCTGTTGCGCACAAGCGGAACAGCGGACGCGGTGCGGCTCGCCCGATTCCTGCTGCTACCCGCCAATCGGATGGTGCGCGAACTGTTTCGCAGTGAGCAGGCGCGGCTGCTCATCCTGGGCAACGCCCTGCACGCCGACATTCCCCTCGACGCACCGGGCAGCGGCCTGATGGGCTATCTACTCACGATGCTCGGCCAGGACGTCGGCTTCCCGGTGCCGGTCGGCGGAGCGGGTGAGTTGTCGGCGGCACTCGTCCGGCGATGTGAGGCCGCCGGCGGCGAGGTGATCTGCTCGACGCCCGTCGAGGAAATCGAGGTGCGCAATGGTCGCGCCGTCGGCGTCGTCGACGCCGGCGGGCGGCATTGGCCGGCACGGCGAGCCGTCCTCGCCGACGTCGCGGCACCGACGCTCTACACCCGTCTCCTACCCCCGTCGGTGGTGCCGTCCCGCGTCCTCGATGACCTCGCGCACTTCGCCTGGGACACACCGGTGGTCAAGATCGACTACGCACTCAGCGGCAAGATCCCCTGGCGAAGCGAGAATCTCGGCGGCGCCGGCACCGTCCATCTGGGCGGCGACATGAACGCCCTGGCCCGCGCCGGCGCCGACCTCGAGACCGGACGCATCCCCCGCGATCCGTTCCTACTCTTCGGTCAAATGACCACC